>NZ_JBEOYD010000022.1:0-162056 GCF_040296885.1 Streptomyces sp. NPDC001980
TTCCCTTTCCGGCGGTTCCGACTCTATCAGATCCTTTCGGCGTCTGATTCCCAGTCAGCGGGTGTTGCCTTCCCGGCCGTTGAGCCGTTCCGACGAGTGAGACTTTAGCGGATTCCCGGCCTCCGAGCTAATCGGGGGCCGCGTCCTTTCGAACGTGGATTCCTCATTACGCGAATACGCATGCCAAAGCACTCGACGACGTGTCGCCGATTACTGGTAGGTACTTGCGAAATGGCTGTCCGGGGACCGACCGGGGTCGGCGCTCACGTCGGACAACTCGGAGAACACTACGTATCCGGTTGGGGCGTGTCAACTTACGGCGGGACGGCACCCCGGCGGCGTATGGTGGACGCCATGACTACGCGTACGTGTACCCAGCAGTGGTGGCCCGCCTGACGGCGGCCGCGCTCACGTACGTATTCAACGGCCGCCGCCTCGGCGGCCGTTCGCGTATCTCCCTCCAGAACCCCTGAGGGCCGGCCGCCGGGGACGGCGGCCTCGACCAGGAGGTGGAGAGGGAATGACACGGGTCTTCAGCGGGATCAAGCCGACCGGGCACCTGACACTGGGGAACTACCTGGGAGCGATGCGGCAGTGGGCTGCCGTGGACCAGCACCAGTCCGACGCCCTGTTCTGCGTCGTCGATCTGCACGGCATGACCGTGGACCACGATCCGGCCCGGCTGCGCAGGCTCACCCGGCAGGCGGCGTCGCTGCTGCTGGCCGCCGGGCTGGATCCGGAGCTGTGCACCGTGTTCGTGCAGAGCCATGTCGACGAGCACACCCGGCTGTCGTACGTCATGGAGTGCGTGGCGACCGACGGTGAGATGCGGCGGATGATCCAGTACAAGGAGAAGGTCGCGAGCGAAGGGGCGCGTGGGCGGGGGGTGCGGCTGTCCCTGCTGACGTATCCGGCGCTGATGGCGGCGGACATCCTCGCGTACGGGGCGGACGAGGTGCCGGTCGGGGACGACCAGGCACAGCACGTGGAGCTGACGCGGGATCTCGCGGTGCGGTTCAACCAGCGGTACGGGCACACCTTCGTGGTGCCGAAGGCGACCGTGCCGACGGTGGCGGCGCGGGTGATGAACCTGCAGGATCCGACGTCGAAGATGGGCAAGAGCGACGACTCCGGCCCCGGGATCGTCTATCTGCTCGACGAGCCGGACGTGATCCGGAAGAAGGTCATGCGGGCCGTGACCGACAGCGGGCGGGAGGTCGTGTACGACCGGGAGGAGCAACCCGGGGTCGCGAATCTGCTGGAGATTCTCGCTGCGTGCACGGGTGGGAACCCTGAGTCACTGGCAACCGTTCACGATTCGTACGGCGCTCTGAAGCAGGCCACCGCGGAGGCGGTCCTGGAGACGCTCAGGCCCGTGCAGGCCAGGCACAAGGAGTTGTGTGCCGATCCGGGATATGTGGAGGGGGTGCTGCGGCATGGGGCGGAGAAGGCTCGGGCGATCGCCCGGCCGATCGTCGATACGGCTTACCGGGCGATCGGGCTGTTGCCACCGGGCGCCGTCTCTGGCGCGGGCTCGGTCCCGGTTGCGGGCTCGGTGACAGCTGAGCCGGCGTTGAACGCGGCGCGGTAGGCGCGGGGGCTGGTGGCGAGGCGCGACGCGAAGTGCTGGCGCATCGTGACCTCGCTGCCGAACCCGGCCCGGCGGGCGATCTCGGGCATGGGCAGGTCGGTGCGTTCGAGGAGTTTCTGAGCCGCGGCGAGGCGCTGGTCGAGGAGCCAGCGGAGCGGGGTCGTGCCGGTCTCCGCCGTGAAGTGGCGGGCGAAGCTGCGCGGGGACATGCCGGCGTGCGCGGCCAGGTCGGCGACCGTCAGTGGTTCGTGGAGGTGGCGCAGGGCGTGTTCGCGTACGGCGGCCAGGGTGTCGGCGTCGCGGCCGGCGCGCGGTGTGGGGTGCTCGATGAACTGAGCCTGGGTTCCGGTGCGGAAGGGGGCCGTGACCATCGAGCGGGCGATGGTGGCCGCGACCTCCGCGCCGTGGGCCTGCCGGACCAGGTGGAGGCAGAGGTCGATGCCGGCCGCCGTGCCGGCGGCGGTCCAGATGTTGTCGTCCTCGATGAAGAGGGCGTCGGGGACGACGGTGATGCGGGGGTGCCGGGTGCGGAGGAGGTCGATCAGGTTCCAGTGGGTGATGGCGCGGCGGCCGTCGAGCAGGCCGGCCTGGGCGAGGGTGAAGGCGCCGCCGCAGAGGGCGGCGACGGTGGTGCCGCGGGCGTGGGCGCGGCGAAGTGCGTCGAGAACGGGGGTGGGTGCGGGGGTGAGGTCGTCGTCGAGGCCGGGGACGACGATGAGATCGGCTCGGTTCAGCCAGGCGAGGGTGCGGTCGGGGTGCAGGGCCAGGCCGCCGCGCATCGGGATGGGGGTGCTGTCCACGGCGACTCTGCGCAGGTCGAAGGCGGGGGCGCCGCGGTCGGTGCGGTCGGCGCCCCAGACCTCGGTGATCACGGAGACGTCGAAGGCGCGAATGCCGGGGAAGGCGACGAGGGCGATGCGCTGTGCGGGGGCCGTGGTCGGCATGGCTGGCAGTAAACCATCGATCGCTGGCTTTTGCCGCTCTGGGGTGTGGCGGTCCCCGGCGGCAGGATCGTGGCCATGGGAAACGACACGGAAAGCACGCAGCGCACGGAAAGCACGCAGCGCACGGAGAGCGCAGAGAGCACGGTGCTCGCGGTTGCCGCCGACTCGGCTCTGGTGGTCATCGACGTGCAGAAGGGCTTCGAGGAGCTCGGCTTCTGGGGGCCGAGGAACAACCCCGGGGCCGATGAGAACATCGCGGCGCTCATCGACGTATGGCAGGGGACCGGGCGGCCGGTGGTGTTCGTGCGGCACGACTCGTCCAAGCCGCAGTCGCCGCTGCGGGCGGGTCAGGAGGGGAACGAGTTCAAGGAGTACGTGGCGGAGCGGAGGGGGAAGGGGGCTACCGGGGGCGGCGTCGAGCTGCTGGTCACGAAGTCCGTGAACTCGGCGTTTCTCGGGGCGCCGGATCTGGGGGCCTGGCTGGCGGGGCAGGGCATCGGGCAGATCGTGCTGGCCGGGATCCAGACCAACATGTGCGTCGAGACGACGGCCCGGATGGGCGGGAACCTCGGGTACGACGTGCTGGTGGCGTACGACGCGACGTACACCTTTGATCTGGTGGGGCCGTTCGGCTGGCGGCGCGGTGCGGAGGAGCTGGCGCAGGCGTCGGCGGTGTCCCTGCACGGGGGTGGCTTCGCGCGGGTGCTGACCACGAAGGAGATCGTGGCGGCGGCGCGGTGAACACCCCCGGGCGGACCGTCAGTCCTTCTTGCCGGAGGCGAGTTCGCGGCTGCGGTCGCGGGCGGCTTCGAGGGCGGCGATGAGGGCGGCGCGGACGCCGTGGTTCTCCAGTTCGCGAATGGCGTTGATGGTGGTGCCGGCGGGTGAGGTGACGTTCTCGCGGAGTTTGACGGGGTGTTCGCCGCTGTCGCGGAGCATCACGGCGGCGCCGATCGCGGACTGGACGATGAGGTCGTGGGCCTTGTCGCGGGGCAGGCCGAGCAGGATGCCGGCGTCGGTCATGGCCTCGACCAGGTAGAAGAAGTACGCCGGGCCCGAGCCGGAGAGGGCGGTGCAGGCGTCCTGCTGGGACTCGGGTACCCGGAGGGTCTTGCCGACGGCGCCGAAGATCTCCTCGGCGTGGGCGACATGGGCCTCGGTGGCGTGGGTGCCGGCGGAGATGACGGACATCGCCTCGTCGACGAGGGCGGGGGTGTTCGTCATGACGCGGACGACCGGGGTGCCGGTGGCGAGGCGCTCCTCGAAGAAGGAGGTGGGGATGCCCGCGGCGCCGCTGATGACGAGGCGGTCGGCGGGCAGGTGCGGGGCGAGTTCGTCGAGCAGGGTGCCCATGTCCTGGGGCTTGACCGTGAGGATCAGGGTGTCGGCGGTCTTCGCGGCCTCGGGGTTGGTGACCGGGGTGACTCCGTGGCGGGCGCGGAGTTCTTCGGCCCGTTCGGGGCGGCGGGCGGTGACCAGGAGGTCGGCAGGGGCCCAGCCGGCGCGGATCATTCCGCTGAGCAGGGCTTCGCCGATCTTGCCGGTGCCGAGGACTGCGACTTTCTGGCTCATGCGGTTCAGTCTGGCACCGGGGGTGCGGGCGGGGGCCGGTTGTCCGCTGGACGGACGTCGGCGGCGGGTTACGCGGTCCGCCGGCGCAGGGTGGCGGCTCCGAGGGCCAGGACCAGCAGGGCGCAGCCGGCGACGATCAGGACGTCCCTGACGAAGGTGGCGGTCATGTCGGTGTGGTGGAGGACCTCGTTCATGCCGTCGACGGCGTAGGACATGGGCAGGACGTCGGAGATGGCTTCGAGGGCGGGGTGCATCTCGGAGCGCGGGGTGAAGAGGCCGCAGAGGAGGAGCTGGGGGAAGATCACCGCGGGCATGAACTGGACCGCCTGGAATTCCGAGGCCGCGAAGGCCGAGACGAAGAGACCGAGGGCCGTGCCGAGCAGGGCGTCGAGCAGGGCGACCAGGAGCAGGAGCCAGGGGGAGCCGGTGACGTCGAGGCCCAGGAGCCAGACGGCCAGGCCGGTGGCGAGGGCCGACTGGATGATCGCGAGGATGCCGAAGGCGAGGGCGTAGCCGGCGATGAGGTCGGCCTTGCCGAGGGGCATGGCGAGGAGGCGTTCGAGGGTGCCCGAGGTGCGTTCGCGGAGGGTGGCGATGGAGGTCACCAGGAACATCGTGATGAGCGGGAAGATGCCGAGGAGTGAGGCGCCGATGTTGTCGAAGGTGTGCGGGCTGCCGTCGAAGACGTAGCGGAGCAGGACCAGCATCAGGCAGGGGATGAGGATCAGCAGCGCGATGGTGCGGGGGTCGTGGCGGAGCTGGCGCAGGACGCGGGCGGCGGTGGCGGTGGTGCGGGAGAGGTTCAGGGCGCTGACGGGGATGGCCGCAGTGGTTCCTGTGGTGGCCGGCTGAGTGGTCATCGTGCCGATTCCTTCGTGCGGGAGTTGGCGGTGGCTTCGTCGACGAGGTGGAGGAAGGCGGCTTCGACGGTGTCGGAGCCGGTGCGGGTGCGCAGGGCCTCGGGGGTGTCGTCGGCGAGGATCTCGCCCTCGCGCATGAGGAGGAGGCGATGGCAGCGTTCGGCCTCGTCCATGACGTGGGAGGAGATGAGGAGGGTGGCGCCGCGGGTGGCGGCGATGGAGTGGAAGAGGTTCCAGAGGTCGCGGCGCAGGACGGGGTCGAGGCCGACGGTGGGTTCGTCGAGGACGAGGAGTTCGGGGCTGCCGAGCAGGGCGACGGCGAGGGAGACGCGGTTGCGCTGGCCGCCGGAGAGGTTGCCGGCGAGGGCGTCGGCGTGGCTGGTGAGGTCGACTTCGCCGAGGACGCGGTCGACGTCGGCGCGGCGGGCCGCGGTGGGGCGGGTGGGGGCGAGGATCGAGCCGAAGTAGTCGAGGTTCTGGCGGATGGTCAGGTCGTCGTAGACGGAGGCGGCTTGGGTGACGTAGCCGATGCGGGTGCGCAGGGAGGGGTGTCCGGCGGGGCGCCCGAGGACGTTCAGGGTGCCGGTGACCTTGGCCTGGGTGCCGACGACGGCGCGCATCAGGGTGGACTTGCCGCATCCGGAGGGGCCGAGGAGGCCGGTGATCTGACCGCGCGGGACGGTGAAGTCGAGGCCGCGCAGGACGGTGCGGGGGCCGCGGACCGCGGTGAGTCCGGCGGCCTGGATGGCGGGGGGCAGGGCTGGGTTGCCGGGGGCCTGGGGCGGCTCCGGCGAATAATTCACCATGTGATGAATAATTGCTCGGGAGGGGATGGGGCGTCAAGGGGAGGAGGCGGGCGCCGCGTCAGGGGCGCTGAGGGTACCCCCGGCCGAAGGCTGGGGGAGGAACTGCGCGACCAGCCCCCACCGGCCCGCAGCCGAATCGCTGCCGCGGGCCGGTGCCTACCAGCACGCGCTCAGGTGTTGAGGGCGACGAGGAGGAGGACGTCGTACGTCTCCTCGACGGCACCGTCCGGGAAGATCTTCAGGAGGTGGGCGCGTTCCTCGGCAAGGAAGTCGGTGCGGCGGGCCTCGGGGGTGACGAGGAACGCCGAGTGGCTGCTGATGTTGGCGAGGTGGGTGTCGACCGGGACGCGGCGGCTCCAGCGGACCTCACGGCGGGCGAAGCGGAGCCGGCCACTGGGGTCGGCGAGGTCGGTGCGGTCCGCCCTCTTGCTCTGCTCGGCCGCGTTGTCGATCCCGAAGAAGTTGCTGATGCGGTCGGAGGCGTCGGCGATCCAGTCGACGTCGAGTGCGCTGGTGTTCCACCACAGCGCCAGCGCCCCGCCGGGACGCAGCACGCGGAGCGCCTCGGGCACGGAGCGGGCCGGGTCGGTCCAGTGCCAGGCCTGGGCGTAGGTGAGGAAGTCGGCGGTGGCGTCGGCGAGCGGAAGGGCATTGCCGTTGCCGCGGACGATCGGGATGTCGGGGCGGGTGGCGTGGAACTGCGCCGCCATGCCCTCCCCCGGCTCCACCGCGACCACTTCGGCGCCGCGCGCGTGCAGGAGGGCGGTCGCGATGCCGGTGCCCGCGCCGACGTCGACCACCCGGGCGCCCGTGAGGGAGCGGCCGGCCTCCTCCTCGACGGCGTCGAGGAGAGCGGGCGGGTAGGAGGGGCGGTTCGCGGCGTACTGGGCAGCGGCGGCGTTGAAGGACCGCGCGCGTGCGGCGTGGGAGGGGGCGGGGGTCGGGTTGGGGCTCGGGTTTCGGGGGTGCGACTGCGACTGGCCTGTGGTCATGGGGCCATGGTCCCGGGGGGTGGGGCGGGGGCGACAGGGATTTCCGGGGGGGCGGGTTGGATCCGGCGCGTCGGCTACCGCACTCGCGCTTCTCCTTCGCGACCGTGCGTCGGCCTCGGCGTCAGCGCTTCCGCTTCTTCTTCGACGGGTTGCCCGAGCGGCGGGTGGTGCGGTGTTCGTGTTCCTGGACGGCGGTGTCGTACTCGGTGCGGTGGAGCTTCTCGCCGGGGGCCTCGGCGAGGGAGCGGAAGAAGTAGGCGAGGAGCGAGCCGACGAAGCCGATGGCGAGGAGGCCGCGCAGGGAGGCCTGGCGTTCGAGGTCGGGGCGCTTGCCGAAGGACTCCCAGGTGTTGCGGAAGGCCAGGGCGCTGCAGATGGCGAACATCGCGACGACGAGGACGGTCACGAAGGAGCCGGTGTCGGCGAGCTGGACGCCCTCGTAGGCGAGGCGCAGCACCAGGCAGGAGACGACGGCCGCAGCGAGCGAGCCCACGGCCACGCCGATCCGGCGGGCGGTGTAGCCGTCGTCGTGGTTCACCCAGGACGTGCCGAAGAAACGGAGGGGCTCGGGGCGGGGTCCGCCGGTGGAGCCCGCGGGGATGTCCGGGGTGCCTGGTTCGTCGCTCACGGGACGATTATGGCGCCGGGCGGCCGCGGGCTCCGGGTCGGGTCGGACCGGCAGGGTCAGGCGCAGCGGTCGGCTACGTAGCCGTCGCTGCCCGTGTTGACGTAGGCGTCCGAGACGAATTCGCCGTTGTCGATGTTGTCCCAGATGTTCGACGTGCCGTAGTAGCCGGACACCGTCGTACCCGGGGTCTGGCAGAAGATCGGGACCTTGGTGTTCTCGGGGAGGGTCCGGGTGATGCTGTAGCTGGTGCCCGGGCCGCTGCGGACGTTCAGGCGGATGTTCGGGGCCACCGAGTACGTCGATACGGCGGCGGCGGAGGAAGCCGTCCCCAGGACCATGAGGAAGGCTCCTGCGGAGCCTGCGAGAAGGACGGAAGCGCGTTTCAAGGGTGTCATCCCAGTCCTCCTGGACCGGTCAGGAGCAGCGGTCGGCCACGTAGCCGTCGCTGCCCGTGTTGACGTAGGCGTCTGACACGAACTCGCCGTTGCTGATGTTGTCCCAGATGTTCGACGTGCCGTAGTAGCCGGACACCGAGGTGCCCGGCGTCTGGCAGTAGATCGGGACCTTGGCGCCCTCGGGGAGGGTGCGGGTGATGTCGTAGCTGGTGCCCGGGCCGCTGCGGACGTTCAGGCGGACGCCCGGGGCGACTGAGTAGTAGCGAACTGTGGTGGCTGCCGCCAGCATCGTGGCGGCTTCTTCCTCGCCGCTGCTTTCGGCTTCCTTCACGTGGTCGACAGACATGCAGTGCTCCCCCCACTGGACCCATGAGTGCCATGGAGTCCCGTTGATTCCCCTGATTCGAGCCACGAAACACATGTGCGTAACTCGCACGCGGAGGCCAGCAAGCCGCCTCTGTCCCGAACGAGTCATCGACTAGGCTCCGTGCGTCGCGCTCCGCGGAAATAGCACGGGGGTGGTCCCTTGACGCCACAGCGCAACACCGGAGCGGGCGCGGAAGCGGAACTTCCCGAGTACGCCGGGCACTACCGCCTTGAGTCCTGCCTCGGGTCCGGTGGCATGGGTGTGGTGCACCTGGCCCGCAGCACCTCGGGGCTGAAGCTCGCGGTGAAGGTCGTACACGCTCAGTACGCCACGGACCGTGAGTTCAGGGGCCGTTTCCGGCAGGAGGTGGCCGCCGCGCGCAAGGTCAGCGGCGCCTTCACCGCACCCGTCGTGGACGCCGACCCCGAGGCCGAGCGGCCCTGGATGGCCACCCTCTTCATCCCCGGCCCGACCCTTGCCGAGCACGTGAAGCGGAACGGGCCGATGCCTCCTGCCCAGTTGCGCCGGCTGATGGCCGGACTGGCGGAGGCGTTGCGCGATATTCACAGGGTCGGCGTGGTGCATCGGGATCTGAAGCCGAGCAATGTGCTGCTCGCCGAGGACGGTCCCAAGGTCATCGACTTCGGTATCTCCCGACCGAAAGACAGCGAACTGCGGACCGAGACCGGGAAGTTGATCGGTACGCCGCCGTTCATGGCGCCGGAGCAGTTCCGGCGGCCGCGTGAAGTGGGGCCCGCCGCCGACATCTTCGCGCTCGGGTCGGTGCTGGTGCACGCGGCGACGGGGCGGGGGCCGTTCGACTCCGACAGTCCGTACGTCGTCGCCTACCAGGTCGTGCACGACGAGCCCGAGCTCACCGGCATGCCGGAGGAACTCGCTCCACTGGTGCTGCGCTGCCTCGCCAAGGAGCCCGAGGACCGGCCGACGCCCGACGAACTCATGCGGGGACTGCGGTCGTTGTCCGCGTCGTACGACACGCAGGCGTTCATACCGGCACAGCGGGTCACCGTCGGTGATGACATCAGCGAGGCCGCGAAATCGGAGCCGCCGAAGGAGACGGAGGAGAAGCCTCCGAAGGATGAGAAGCCGCAGCAGCCGGGCAGACCTCGGCTCGGCAGGCGAGCCGCCTTGGCCACGGGTGCCGTTGTCCTCGCGCTCGGCGCGGTCGCGGCGTTGGTCGAGTGGGGCGTCGGGAGCACCTCGCAGCCGCAGGTCAGCAACCCGAGAACGACGGCCGCCGCCTTCTCCGCCTGGCAGGCGAAGCCCGTCACCAAGGGTGCGACCACTCCCCAATGCGCCGTCGGCGAGGGGAGGTTGTTCTGTACCGAGGCGTCGGTGGCGTTCGCCCTGGACCCGGTGACAGGTGACGTGCTCTGGCGGCACTCCGTCGCGAACGCCCACTGGAACCGGCCCCCGGTCCTCTCCGGCGGGCTCCTCCAGCTCGTCACGGACAAGGCCCGGCACGTAACCGCGCTCGACCCGGACTCAGGCAAGAGCCGATGGCAGCGGGACCTGCCCGAGAACAGAGGGATGAAGTACGCCGGCGACACGCTCCTGCTCACACACGCCGACGGCACGGTCACCGGGGTGGACGGCGCCACCGGCACCACCAGGTGGAGCCGGCCGACGGGGATTCATGGCACAGCGCGGATCGACTTCTTCCCCGCGGATCCGTCCTCGGCATACGTGACCAGTACGTCCGCGGACGGGACCAGCACGCAGGTCACCGTCCTGGATCCGGCCACCGGAGACGTACGGGCGGACACGCGGTTGCAGGGACTGCTGACACCGGTCGGCGCACAGGACGGGACGGTGTTCCTGCGGTCCTCCGATCCGGTCTACGGCGACGCCGACGCCGTGATCCGCTACACGCCGGGGTCCGGGGACACCCGCCGGGTCAAGCTGCCCGTACCGCGTGAGGACGTGCAGGCCGGGGTGCACGGCGGCGTGGTCTATGTGCTGGCCGCCACCGGCTCGCTGGACGCAGTCGACATGACGGCGGGCAGGCGCACGTGGCATGCGGAGACCTCGGTCAGCCGGGGCTCGGCACCCGTCGCCGACGACCGGTACGTGTACTTCTCGGCTGCCGACGGTCGGCTCATGGCCGTCGACGTGCGCAGCGGAGCGGTCGCCGGACAGACCTCGGCCCGCTTCGGAACGGCCTCGGACGGAGTCACCACCTCGGTGCCCGCCCCCCTGCTCCTCGACGGCCACGTCTACGCCACCGCCCCCGACGGCACCGTCTTCGCCGTGGACGCGGCGGACCCCGCCGACTGGTGACGACCGGCGAAGGGGCCGCCCCCCTGCGGGAGGCGGCCCCTTCGGGGTTTACGGGGCGGCTCAGCCCAGCTTCGTCACGTCACGGACCGCGCCCTTGTCGGCGCTGGTGGCCATCGCGGCGTAGGCGCGCAGGGCCGCCGAGACCTTGCGGTCGCGGTTCTTCGGGGCGTAGACGCCGTTGAGGGCCTGCTCGCGGCGGGACAGTTCGGCCTCGTCGACGAGGAGTTCGATCGTGCGGTTCGGGATGTCGATGCGGATGCGGTCGCCGTCCTCGACGAGGGCGATGGTGCCGCCGGAGGCCGCCTCCGGGGAGGCGTGGCCGATGGAGAGGCCCGAGGTGCCGCCGGAGAAGCGGCCGTCGGTGATCAGCGCGCAGGTCTTGCCGAGGCCGCGGCCCTTGAGGAAGGACGTCGGGTAGAGCATCTCCTGCATGCCGGGGCCGCCCTTGGGACCCTCGTAGCGGATCACGACGACGTCGCCGTCGGTGACCTGCTTGTTGAGGATCTTCTCGACGGCTTCCTCCTGGGACTCGCAGACGACCGCGGGGCCCTCGAAGGTCCAGATCGACTCGTCGACGCCGGCCGTCTTCACCACGCAGCCGTCGACGGCGAGGTTGCCCTTGAGGACCGCGAGGCCGCCGTCCTTGGAGTACGCGTGGTCGACGCTGCGGATGCAGCCCTCCGCCGCGTCCTCGTCCAGGGCCTCCCAGCGCTCGGACTGCGAGAACGCCTCGGCGGAGCGGACGCAGCCGGGGGCCGCGTGCCAGAGCTCGACGGCCTCGGGGGACGGGGAGCCGCCGCGCACGTCCCACGTCTTCAGCCAGTCCGCGAGGGAGGGGCTGTGGACGGAGTGCACGTCCTCGTTGAGGAGGCCGCCGCGGTGCAGTTCGCCGAGGAGGGCGGGGATGCCGCCGGCCCGGTGCACGTCCTCCATGTAGTAGGTGCGGGTCTTCGCGACGTTCGGGGCCACCTTGGCCAGGCAGGGCACCCGGCGCGAGACCTCGTTGATCTCCTCCAGGCCGAAGGGGACGCCCGCCTCCTGGGCGGCGGCCAGCAGGTGGAGGATCGTGTTCGTGGAGCCGCCCATCGCGATGTCGAGGGCCATCGCGTTCTCGAACGCGGCGAAGGTCGCGATGTTGAGCGGCAGGACCGTGTCGTCGTCCTGCTCGTAGTAGCGGCGGGTGAGGTCCATGACCGTGCGGGCCGCGTCGACGTACAGCTGTTTGCGGGCCGTGTGGGTGGCCAGGACCGAGCCGTTGCCGGGGAGGGAGAGGCCGATCACCTCGGTCAGGCAGTTCATCGAGTTGGCGGTGAACATGCCGGAGCAGGAGCCGCAGGTCGGACAGGCGTTCTCCTCGATCTTGAGGACGTCCTCGTCGGAGACGTTCTCGTTCGCCGCCTCGACCATCGCGTCGATCAGGTCGAGGGTGCGGACCGTGCCGTCCACGAGGGTCGCGCGGCCGGCCTCCATGGGGCCGCCGGAGACGAAGACCGTCGGGATGTTCAGGCGCAGGGCGGCCATGAGCATGCCCGGTGTGATCTTGTCGCAGTTGGAGATGCAGACCAGGGCGTCGGCGCAGTGCGCCTCGACCATGTATTCCACGCTGTCCGCGATCAGGTCGCGGGAGGGCAGGGAGTACAGCATGCCGCCGTGGCCCATCGCGATGCCGTCGTCGACGGCGATCGTGTTGAACTCGCGCGGGATACCGCCCGCCTCCTTGATCGCCTCGGAGACGATCCGGCCGACCGGCTGGAGGTGGGTGTGGCCCGGCACGAACTCCGTGAAGGAGTTCGCGACGGCGATGATCGGCTTGCGGCCGATGTCCGCACCCGGTACACCGGAGGCGCGCATAAGGGCGCGGGCGCCCGCCATGTTGCGACCGTGGGTGACTGTGCGGGACCTCAGCTCGGGCATCGTCGCTCGCTCCTTCAGACAGATAGGGCTGCTGTCGAGCGTACGCCCGTTGTTCAGGCCTCGGGACGAGGTGTCCGGAATGCGGGACGGGTGTCTCGCACGGCCGGGCTCACGGCCCGGTCAGATGCCCCTGCACCACCGGGGCGACCCTGCTCACGATCTGCTCCAGGTCCGCGGACGCCAGCGGCTCCACCTTGATCACGTAGCGCAGCATCGCGCACCCCACCAGTTGCGCCGCGGCCAGCTCGGCGCGCAGCTCCCCGTCGGGGTGGTCCAGCTGCTCCGCGAGCCGGCGCAGCAGCTGGGCGGCGATCAGGCGGCGGAAGACGGCGGCGGCCGTGTCGTTGTTGACGGCGGAGCGGACGATCGCGAGGAGGGGCGTACGGGTGGTGGGGTTCTCCCAGATGCCGAAGATGAACCGGGTCAGCCGCTCGCCGACGCCCTCCAGCGGGCCGTCGGCGACGGCGACGGGCGCGTTGAGCGCGGGGGCGAAGGCGACCGAGATGGCGGCCTCGAAGATCTGTTCCTTGGTGCCGAAGTAGTGGTGGACCAGGGCGGAGTCGACCCCGGCGGCCTTGGCGATGGCACGTACGGACGTCTTCTCGTAGCCGTGTTCGGAGAACTCCTCGCGGGCGGTGACGAGGATACGGTCCCGGGTGTCGGCCGACTCGGTACGCGGGGGGCGGCCGCGGCGGCGGACACCGGTGCCGCCGTTCCCCGAGCCGCCGTTCCCCGAGCCGCCGTTCCCCGAGCCGGCGTTCCCCGAGCCGGCGTTCCCGGTGCCGCCGCTTTCGGTGCGGGTCATCGGCGGGGCACCTTCACCGCCGAGGCCAGATGCAGCCGGGTGAAGGCCAGGGCCTCCGCGAGGTCGGCCTCGCGTTCCGCGCCGGACATCGCGCGCCGGGTGTTGACCTCGATGACGACATGCCCGTCGAAGCCGGTGACCGCGAGCCGCTCCAGCAGCTCGGCGCAGGGCTGGGTGCCGCGCCCCGGCACCAGGTGCTCGTCCTTGGCGGAGCCGCGGCCGTCGGCGAGGTGGACGTGGCCGAGCCGGCCGCCCATACGGTCGAGCATGGCGAGCGCGTCGACACGGGACGTCGCGGCATGGCTGAGGTCGATCGTGAAGTGCCGGTAGTCGTCCTTGGTGACGTCCCAGTCGGGGGCGTACGCGAGCATCTCGCGGTCGCGGTAGCGCCACGGGTACATGTTCTCCACCGCGAACCGCACATCCGTCTCGTTCGCCATGCGCCAGATCCCCTCGACGAAGTCGCGGGCGTACTGGCGCTGCCAGCGGAACGGGGGGTGGACGACGACCGTGCTCGCGCCCAGCTTCTCCGCGGCCGCCCGGGCCCGCTGGAGCTTCACCCAGGGGTCGGTGGACCAGACCCGCTGGGTGATCAGCAGACAGGGCGCGTGGACGGCGAGGATCGGGATGCGGTGGTAGTCGCTCAGCCGGCGCAGGGCCTCGATGTCCTGGCTGACCGGATCGGTCCACACCATGACCTCGACGCCGTCGTAACCGAGGCGTGCGGCGATCTCGAAGGCCGTCGCCGTCGACTCCGGGTAGACGGAGGCCGTGGAGAGCGCGACCTTCGCATCCGGGATGCGGACGACGTCCCTTGGGTTTGCCACGAGGGACAGGTTACGGGGTGGGGACGGGTGGGCAGGGGGCGCCTGCTCGCCGTTGTGACCGGGGTCGCGTTGGCGGTGCGGCGCCGTTTTGGTTGATCGCGCCCGCGCGGCGGAGCCGCATATCGATACAGCCCCGCGCCCCTGAAGGGGCGCTACGCGGAACCCATGTGATCAAGGCGACGCAGGATCACGCCCTCCCTCAGGGCCCACGGGCACACCTCCACGGTCTCCACCTCCAGGAGGTCCATCGCCGCCTCCGCCACCAGCGCGCCCGCCACCAGCTGGCCCGACCGTCCCTCCGAGACTCCCGGGAGTGCGGAGCGCTGGGCCGTGGTCATGGCCGCCAGTCTCGGGACCCAGGTCTGCAGCGGGCCCCGCTTGAGTTCGCGCTGGACGTAGAGGCCGTCGGCGGAGCGGGCCGCGCCGGCGATGCGGGCCAGCTGCTTGAAGGTCTTGGACGTGGCGACCACGTGGTCGGGGGCGCCGAAGCGGCTGAACTCGCCGACCGTACGGGCGATCTCGGCGCGTACGTGGCGGCGCAGCGCCCGTATGTCGTCGGAGGACGGCGGATCGTCGGGGAGCCAGCCGGCAGTGAGCCGGCCGGCGCCAAGCGGCAGCGAGACGGCCGTGTCGGGCTCCTCGTCGATGCCGTAGGCGATCTCGAGAGAGCCGCCGCCGATGTCCAGGACCAGCAGCTTTCCGGCGGACCAGCCGAACCAGCGGCGGACCGCGAGGAAGGTCAGCCGGGCCTCCTCGGCGCCGGTGAGAACCTGGAGCTCGACACCGGTGTCGGCCTTCACGCGCGCGAGGACGTCGTCGGCGTTGCTGGCCTCGCGCACGGCGGAGGTGGCGAACGGCAGCAGGTCCTCGACGCCCTTGTCCTCCGCGGCCTGCAGGGCGTCCTTGACGACACCGACCAGTTTCTCGACCCCGTCGGGGCCGATCGCCCCGTTGCCGTCGAGAAGTTGGGCAAGGCGCAACTCCGCCTTGTGCGAGTGCGCCGGCAGCGGGCGCGCGCCGGGGTGCGCATCCACCACCAGCAGATGCACCGTGTTAGATCCCACGTCGAGGACACCGAGTCTCATGTACGGAACTGTACGGAACACTGCTGACGGCGGGCCCTGAGCAGTCCCCGGAGCGGCCTTCGGCGACTTACCCTGGACGCGTGCCAAAGACGAAAAAGACGAAGGACCACAAGGCCGCCAAATCAGCCGACGGTTCTTCGCGGGCTAAGCCACCGAAGCAGTCGAAGACCCCGAAGACGCCCCTCGCGGCGGACGAGAAGGGTCTGGACTTCGCGCGCGCGTGGGTGGAGTTCCCGGATCCGGCGGACGACGAGCAGGTGTTCCGCTGTGATCTGACCTGGCTGACCTCTCGCTGGAACTGCATCTTCGGCAGCGGCTGCCAGGGCATCCAGGCGGGCCGCGCGGACGACGGCTGCTGCACGCTGGGCGCGCACTTCTCCGACGAGGACGACGAGAAGCGGGTCGCCGGTCATGTGGCGAGGCTCACGCCGGAGATCTGGCAGCACCACGACGAGGGCACCCGCGACGGCTGGGTCTCGGAGGACGACGAGGGCTCCCGTCAGACCCGCCCGTTCAACGGCTCGTGCATCTTCCAGAACCGGCCCGGTTTCGCGGGCGGCGCGGGCTGCTCGCTGCACATCCTGGCGCTGCGGGAGGGCCGCGAGCCGCTGGAGACCAAGCCGGACGTCTGCTGGCAGCTCCCGATCCGCCGGACGTACGACTGGATCGACCGCCCCGACGACACCCGGGTCCTCCAGGTCTCGATCGGCGAGTACGACCGCAGGGGCTGGGGCCCGGGCGGCCACGACCTGCACTGGTGGTGCACCTCGGCGACCTCGGCACACGGCGCGGGCGACCCGGTGTACGTCTCCTACCGGGCGGAACTGACCGAACTGATGGGCAAGGCCGGCTACGACCGCCTGGCGGAGCTGTGCGAGGAACGCCTCGCTTCCCAGCTCCCGCTGCTGGCGCCGCATCCGGCGGATCCGGTCGGGTAGCGCCCACTGCAGCGCCCCGAAAGGGGCGCTGGGGGTACCCCCGGCCGAAGGCTGGGGGAGGAACTGCGCGACCAGCCACGACGCCGCCGCACCCGCCGACGCACCGCACCGGCAACGGCGGGTGGCGCCGAGCCCGGCACCGCCGAATTCCACCGTCGTGGCCGAGCGCCGTCGCGGCGGAAAGAGGAAACCGGCGGAAGCAACGGAATCAAGAGACCGGCAGAGGCAAGAGACCCGCAGAGGCAAGAGACCGGCGGAGGCAAGAGACCGGCGGAGGGAACGGCCGGCGGAAAGAGGGCGGCCGGTGAAGGTGCTCACGGAGTCGGTCGTGGGCCCTCTGTGCTCGCGGAATCCGGAGCGGGCCCCCGGCACTCGCCGAGTCCGTAGCGGACCCCCGGCACTCGCCGAGTCCGAAGTAGGCCCCGCAACACTCACAGAGTCCGAAGTAGGCCCCCCGGCACTCACGGAGTCGGTGGTGGACTCTCGCTGCCGGGGTCCGTCGGCGAAGCCGACCCCGTGGGACCTGGGGTATCCGACTCCGTGGGCGTCGGTGTGGGCGAAGCCGAGGTCGGCGGATCGGTGACCGGCGGTGTCGGCTGGGTCGGGTCGGATGCCGTCGGTGTCGGCGTCGGCCGCCCCGCAGGGGGCGGTTTCGGCCCCCCGCGCGTCGGCGGAGCCATCCCGTATCCGTCGATCGACACCACCGTGCCCGCCGGCGCCACCGCCACCCGCGCGCTCCAGTGCCCGGCCGGCTCCCGCAGATGATCGACGTACACCTTGATCGTGAACGACTCGCCCGGCCGGAGCGTTCCCGACGGCCGGGAGAAGTACAGCCAGCCCGCCGAGGTGGACACCGACCACCGCACCGCCGCGTCCCCGGACGCCGCGAGCGTGATCAGGGTCGTGTCGCCGTCGTTCGCGGCGGTCACGGCGAGGTGCCCCGCACCGGCTCTCTTCCGGTCGGCTCCCGTGACGCTGATCACCTCCACCGACACGTCGGCCTTGCCGTCCTTGCCGATGCGCGGCCCGGGTCTGGTGCTGGCGTTGCCGGCGTTCTCGTAGCCCCCGCCCGCGTCGCCGTCGAGCGCGTCGGGTCCTGCGGCCTCCCGCGCGGTCGCGGACGGCCCGTCGTGGCCCTCCCCCGCCGGCGAGCCCCGGTAGGCCGCCCACAGGGCCAGCACCGGCGCGGCCACCACCGTGGCGACGACGGTCGTCGTGACGGCACGCGCGCGTAGGCGGTCGCGGCGGGCCGCGCGGTCCTTGGGGTCCATCGGGAAGCCGCGCCGGTCGAAGCGCGGGGCGGCGGCGCCACGCGCGCGTGGCTGGTGCGCCATGGCCACGTGCAGGGCGGCGCGGGGCGCCTCCAGGACGGGCAGCTCGGCGGGCGTGGTCATCGCGCCGGGCCACCGGCCGGGGGCCGCGCGCTCGGCGGTACGGCGGCAGCGCGGACAGTCGTCGACGTGCCGGACCAGTTCGCGGCGCAGGGCGCTGCTGAGGACCAGCTGGCTGTCGCCGGTGAGGTGGGACACGCTCGGGCAGCCGCCGGTCTCGACGACGGCGAGGGCCGCGCGGGTGCGTTCGACCTCGCAGGCGGCGGAGGCGAGCAGCTCCCGGGCGCCGGCCAGGTCCATGCCGAGGACGGCGGCGACCTCGTGGGCGGCCAGGTGGTGGCGTACGGCGAGTTCGAGCGCCTCGCGCTGCTCGGGGGTGGTGCCGGCGGCTTCCGGCCAGGCGAGCAGGGCGAGTTCGCGGCGCCGCTGCTCCTGGGTGTCGGCGGGGGCCACGACCACGGGGTCGGGGGCGAGGTGCCGGCCCGCCGCGTGGGTGGCCTGACGTTTCTGCTTGGCCTGGGCGAGCCCGCGCAGACAGGCCCAGCGGGCCAGCGCGTACAGCCAGGCCCTGCGGTCCCCGGCGGCCTCCGGGACGCGCTGGCCGCGCCGATCGGCGAGGGCGAGGACGTCCCCGAGGGCGGCGGTGGCCGCGTCGTGGTCGCACAGCACCGAGAGGCAGTAGGTGAACAGCCCGTCCAGGTACGGCTCGTAGCGGGCCGGCGGCCGCTGCGCCAGCGCACGCGCCGCCGCGCGGTCACGCGCCGTGCGCGCCTCCCGGTGCGCCCGGTGTGCGCCGGTCATGCGGGGCGAGGTCTCCGGACTGATGCTCATCACCCGTGCGACCGTAGGCGGCGCCGGATGGCCCCATCTTGCGGCTTGAGCTCTTTTAATCCGTACGGGTGAAACGATCCCTCAATCGGGGACAGGAACCTGTTCTACCGCGGCTCATTCCCGTCCCGGGGTGGCCTGGGCCGGTCCACCCACACCTGTCACGCGGGCCACCGTGGACCCACTGTCGGTGGCGGGGGCTACGGTTTCCGCATGGCTGCCCGTACCAAGACCTCGAAGGACCGTCCGTCCTACCGCTGCACCGAGTGCGGCTGGCAGACGGCCAAGTGGCTCGGCCGGTGTGCCGAGTGCCAGGCGTGGGGGACGGTCGAGGAGTACGGCGCGCCCGCGGTCCGTACGACGGCACCCGGCCGGGTCACCACCTCCGCGGTGCCGATCGGCCAGGTCGACGGCCGTCAGGCCACCGCCCGCACCACCGGCGTCCCTGAACTGGACCGGGTCCTCGGCGGCGGCCTGGTGCCCGGCGCGGTGGTGCTGCTCGCCGGCGAGCCCGGGGTCGGCAAGTCCACCCTCCTGCTCGACGTCGCGGCCAAGGCGGCCAGCGACGAGCACCGCACGCTCTATGTCACCGGCGAGGAGTCGGCGAGCCAGGTCCGGCTGCGCGCCGACCGCATCGGCGCCATCGACGACCACCTCTATCTCGCCGCCGAGACCGATCTGGCCGCCGTCCTCGGCCACTTGGACGCGGTGAAGCCGTCGCTGCTGATCCTGGACTCCGTGCAGACGGTCGCCTCCCCGGAGATCGACGGCGCCCCGGGCGGCATGGCCCAGGTGCGCGAGGTGGCCGGCGCCCTCATCCGCGCATCGAAGGAGCGGGGCATGTCCACGCTCCTCGTGGGCCATGTCACCAAGGACGGCGCGATCGCAGGACCGCGGCTCCTCGAACACCTGGTGGACGTCGTCCTGCACTTCGAGGGCGACCGGCACGCGCGCCTGCGCCTGGTCCGGGGCGTCAAGAACCGCTACGGCACCACGGACGAGGTCGGCTGCTTCGAACTGCACGACGAGGGCATCACGGGCCTCGCCGACCCGAGCGGACTCTTCCTGACACGACGTGCCGAGCCGGTCCCGGGCACCTGCCTGACCGTCACCCTGGAGGGCCGCCGCCCGCTGGTGGCCGAGGTCCAGGCGCTGACGGTGGACTCGCAGATCCCCTCCCCGCGCCGGACCACCTCCGGCCTGGAGACCTCCCGGGTCTCGATGATGCTGGCCGTCCTGGAGCAGCGCGGCCGGATCAGCGCACTCGGCAAGCGGGACATCTACTCCGCGACCGTCGGCGGGGTGAAGCTCTCCGAGCCCGCCGCGGACCTGGCCATCGCCCTCGCCCTGGCCTCCGCCGCCAGCGACACCCCGCTCCCGAAGAACCTGGTCGCCATCGGGGAGGTCGGCCTCGCGGGCGAGGTCAGACGGGTCACCGGGGTCCAGCGCAGGCTCGCGGAGGCGCACCGGCTCGGCTTCACGCACGCGCTCGTACCGGGCGATCCCGGCAAGATCCCGGCGGGCATGAAGGTCCTGGAAGTCGCCGACATGGGGGACGCGCTGCGGGTGCTGCCGCGCTCCCGTCGCCGAGAGGCCCCACGGGAGGCGGAGGAGCGCCGGTAGACTTTGCCCTGGTCTCGCCCGTCCGTACGAACCGAGTGCGGGGACGGCAGCGCCTCAGAACCTGCGACCGGAGGAGTGCAGTGGCAGCCAACGACCGGGCAGGAGCTCCCGGAAAGTCCGGTGGGAGTGCCGGTTCCGATGGCCTGATGCGCGCCTCGCTGAGCGCCGTGGCTCCGGGCACGTCCATGCGCGACGGCCTGGAGCGGGTCCTCCGCGGCAACACGGGCGGACTCATCGTCCTCGGCTTCGACAAGACGGTCGAATCGATGTGCACGGGCGGTTTCGTCCTGGATGTCGAGTTCACGGCGACGCGGCTGCGCGAGCTGTGCAAGCTCGACGGCGGCATCGTGATCTCCTCCGACCTGTCGAAGATCCTCCGGGCGGGTGTGCAGTTCGTTCCGGACGCGACGATCCCCACGGAGGAGACGGGCACCCGGCACCGCACGGCGGACCGCGTCTCCAAGCAGGTCGGGTTCCCGGTGGTCTCGGTCTCCCAGTCGATGCGGCTGATCGCGCTGTACGTAGAGGGGCAGCGCCGTGTCCTGGAGGACTCGGCGGCGATCCTCTCCCGCGCGAACCAGGCGCTGGCGACCCTGGAGCGGTACAAGCTCCGCCTGGACGAGGTCGCGGGAACGTTGTCGGCGCTGGAGATCGAGGACCTGGTGACGGTCCGCGACGTGTCGGCGGTCGCCCAGCGTCTTGAGATGGTCCGCCGCATCGCCACGGAGATCGCCGAGTACGTGGTCGAGCTGGGCACCGACGGGCGGCTGCTCGCCCTCCAGCTGGACGAGCTGATCGCCGGGGTGGAGCCCGAGCGCGAGCTGGTGGTCCGGGACTACGTCCCCGAGCCGACGGCAAAACGCTCCCGCACGGTGGACGAGGCGCTGTCCGAGCTGGACGCCCTGAGCCATGCGGAGCTGCTCGAACTGCCGACGGTGGCGCGGGCGTTGGGGTACACGGGTTCGCCGGAGGCCCTGGACTCGGCGGTGTCGCCGCGCGGCTTCCGGCTGCTGGCGAAGGTGCCGCGGCTGCCGGGGGCGATCATCGACCGGCTGGTGGAGCACTTCGGGGGCCTGCAGAAGCTGCTCGCTGCGAGCGTCGACGACCTGCAGACGGTGGACGGAGTGGGCGAGGCTCGCGCCCGAAGCGTCCGGGAGGGGCTGTCCCGGCTGGCGGAGTCTTCGATTCTTGAGCGGTATGTCTGATTTCGCCGATTAGCTCGGGCTGCTGCGCTGTCCGGCGGCTGCGGGTGGGTGGGGGTTGCTCGCGCAGTTCCTCCCCCAGCCTTCGGCCGGGGGTACCCCCAGCGCCCCTACGGGGCGCTAGTCCGCCGCCAGCACGAAAGACGCCTGGGCCTTGGCGTACCCCGGTGCCGTCGCCTCCAGCAGATACGTGCCCGTCCCGGCCGACCCCGCAGGAGGCGTCGCGCACTGGGCGGCGCTCGGCTTGCGGTCCCACTTCAGGGTGTACGTGATGCTGCTCCCGGACGGCACCCGGTACCACCGGCTCCCCGCCGCCTTCGGGCAGTCCGCCGACGACCAGTAGGTGTCGTCCGCACTGGCCTGCGTGATGGTCAGCACCGCGTTCTTCGGCCCGAGGTCGATCTTGCAGTCGCTGGACGACGCGTTCTTCGCGGTGAGCTCGAAGGTCGGCGCCTGCTCCGGCGAGTACGAGTTGTGCAGGCTCCGCAGCGTCAACGCCACCGACCCGGCGGTGCAGTTGGGCAGCGTGGAAGTCCCCGGCAGCGAGGCGACCGTACCGCCGGAACCCGACGTCACGTCGTCCCCCGAGCCGGACGTGGAACCCGACGAGCCCGCGGAACCGCCCGCGCCGGCCGACGTGTCGCCGCCCGAGCCCGCCGAACTCCCGCCGTCGGCACCGGAACCGGAGCTCGACCCGGAACTCGAACCGGAACCGCCCCCCGAACCGCCCCCGCTCGACCCGTCCCGGCCACCCGGTGCCTGGCTGATCGCCGGCCCGCTGCCGGACGGCCCCGGCGTGATCGTGGACACGGGATTCTTGCCGTCCGACCCGCCGGCGTTCTTCTTGCCGCCCCCGCCGCTCGACGTCACGATCCACGCGATCAGCAGCGCCAGGACGACGAGCGCCGACAGCATGAAGACCCTCCGTCGCCAGTAGATGGAGGAGGGAAGCGGCCCGACCGGATTGCGCAGAGATCCCACGGCGCAAACTGTACGAGAGATCCGTGCAGTTCCTCGCCCCACCCGCCGCCCAAACCTCAACTTTTCCGGATCATCATTCCGGCAACTCCCGTCGGCACGGCCGCCCTTCGCGGCAGGTGGCGTCAACCCCGGCCCCGCCGCGCCCCCGCCGTGAACCACGTCCACCCCACCCGTCGCCGGACGTGGCAGGATCGGAAGGGCCATGACTGAGAAGCTGCACACCCCTGTGATCGCCTGGTTCGACGCCCACGCCCGTGACCTCCCCTGGCGCCGCCCGGAGGCGGGCCCGTGGGGTGTGATGGTCAGCGAGTTCATGCTGCAGCAGACCCCGGTGAGCCGAGTGCTGCCCGTGTACGAGCAGTGGCTGGCCCGCTGGCCGCGCCCCGCCGACCTCGCCGCGGAGGCGCCCGGCGAGGCGGTCCGCGCCTGGGGCCGGCTCGGCTACCCGCGCCGCGCCCTGCGGCTGCACGGCGCCGCCGTCGCCATAACGGAACGGCACGGCGGGGACGTACCGACGGATCACGGGCAGCTGCTCGCGCTGCCGGGCATCGGCGAGTACACCGCCGCGGCCGTGGCCTCGTTCGCGTACGGGCAGCGGCACGCCGTGCTCGACACCAATGTGCGGCGGGTGTTCGCGCGGGCGGTGACCGGTGTGCAGTACCCGCCGAACGCCACCACCGCCGCCGAGCGCAAGCTCGCCCGCGAACTGCTGCCCTCGGACGACAAGACCGCCGCCCGCTGGGCCGCCGCCTCGATGGAGCTGGGCGCGCTGGTCTGCACGGCGAAGAACGAGACGTGCCAGCGGTGTCCGATCGCCGGGGAGTGTGCCTGGCGGCTGGCCGGCAAGCCGGAGCACGAGGGGCCGCCGCGGCGCGGGCAGACGTACGCCGGTACCGACCGGCAGGTGCGCGGCAAGCTGCTCGCCGTCCTGCGGGAGGCGCACGCCCCGGTGGCACAGACGGCGCTCGACCGGGTGTGGCACGAGCCGGTGCAGCGGGCCCGCGCGCTGGACGGGCTGGTCTCGGACGGCCTGGTGGAGCCGCTCGCGGGCGGTCTGTACCGGCTTCCGCTGAGCTGACGTACAGCCACATCACAGGAGACAGGGCTCTGTTACGGCTCCACCCTCACGGCAAATCAATCCATAGTCGGGCATACAACCGCACCCGCTTACCCCGCACCTACTTCCGTTACACAACCGACGGACAGCCGATTGCTACCCGCAGGCTGCTCCGCACAGCCCCGTGACAACGGGTCCGTAGCTTCGTTTCTGTGCCCGCCAGGACCGCGGGACGGCAGGAACTCAGGCACAGGGCCGGGGAATACGGGGATCGGGAGGCGGTTGATCATGGCGCAGGGCGAGGTGCTCGAATTCGAGGAGTACGTCCGCACTCGACAGGACGCGCTGCTGCGCAGCGCCCGCCGGCTGGTCCCGGACCCGACGGACGCCCAGGACCTGCTGCAGACGGCGCTGGTCCGGACGTACGGCCGCTGGGAGACCATCGAGGACAAGAAGCTCGCGGACGCCTACCTGCGCCGGGTCATGATCAACACGCGGACCGAGTGGTGGCGGGCCCGGAAGCTGGAGGAGGTCCCGACCGAGCAGCTGCCCGACGCCTGCGTGGAGGACTCCACCGAGCAGCACGCGGACCGCGCTCTCCTCATGGACATCATGAAGGTGCTGGCTCCGAAGCAGCGCAGTGTCGTGGTGCTGCGACACTGGGAGCAGATGTCCACGGAGGAGACGGCCGCCGCCCTCGGCATGTCGGCCGGAACGGTCAAGAGCACGCTGCACCGGGCGCTCGCCCGGCTCCGCGAGGAGCTGGAGTCACGCGACCTCGACGCACGCGCGCTGGAGCGTGAGGAGCAGGAGCGTTGCGCGGCCTGACCGGCACGGGGTCCAGCAGGGGCCCGGCGAGTGCACAGGCGGTGATCACGGCGACGGCCGTGCTCGCCGCCCTCGCCCTTTTCGCCGCGGCCTGCGGCACCGGCGGCACCGGAGCCCGTGACGAGGGCCCGGCGCACGCCGGCTCGGTCGCGCCCGCCCCGGCCGCCAAGGCCCCCTCGCCCAACCCGTCACAGACGTACGAGAAGGTCGACGCGGTCGCCCTGGTGAAGGCCGACCCGGCGGTCTCGGCCACGGTGAAGCGGGACCTGAAGCCGTGCTCGGGCGACGAGTACCCCGTCGACGTGACGTACGGCGATCTGACCGGCGGCCCGGTCGAGGACATCGTCGTGAACGTCCTGACCTGCGGGGACGCGGTCGGGATCGGGGCGTACGTGTACCGCAGGGAGAGTGGCGCGTACAAGAACGTCTTCAAGGCGGAGGAGTCTCCGGTCTACGCGGAGATAGACCGGGGCGACCTGAGCGTGACCAAGCAGGTGTACGAGAAGGGCGACCCGGTGTCGAGCCCCTCGGGCGAGAACGTGATCACCTACGGCTGGTCCGCGGGACGTTTCGTCCAGGAGGACTTCCACCACACCGACTACGGCAACGCGGCCGGCAGCGGCGACGACGTCACGCCGGAGCCCTCCCCGGCCAACTGAACCAGCTGAACCAACTGAACCCGCCGCACCTGTCGTACCCACTGAACCGACCCCACCGACTACCGAGAGAGCCGGGATGGCAGACCAGACCCACGTCCTCTTCGTCGAGGACGACGACGTCATCCGCGAGGCCACCCAGCTCGCCCTGGAGCGGGACGGCTTCGCGGTCACCGCCATGCCCGACGGCCTGTCGGGCCTTGAGGCCTTCCGCGCCGACCGGCCCGACATCGCCCTGCTGGACGTGATGGTGCCGGGCCTGGACGGGGTGAGCCTGTGCCGGCGCATCCGGGACGAGTCGACCGTCCCGGTGATCATGCTGTCGGCACGCGCCGACTCGATCGACGTGGTGCTCGGCCTGGAGGCGGGCGCCGACGACTACGTCACCAAGCCGTTCGACGGGGCCGTCCTGGTCGCCCGGATCCGGGCCGTGCTGCGCCGCTTCGGGCACGCGAGCGGCGGCGAGAAGCCGCACGAGGACGCGGCGGAGGTGACGGGTGGCATGCTCACCTTCGGCGATCTGGAGATCGACACCGAGGGCATGGAGGTGCGCCGGGCCGGGCAGCCGGTCGCGCTGACGCCCACCGAGATGCGGCTGCTCCTGGAGTTCTCCTCGGCGCCGGGGACCGTACTCTCCCGCGACAAGCTGCTCGAACGCGTCTGGGACTACGGCTGGGGCGGGGACACTCGCGTCGTCGACGTCCATGTCCAGCGGCTGCGGACCAAGATCGGGCAGGACCGGATCGAGACGGTCCGCGGTTTCGGCTACAAGTTGAAGGCCTGAGCGAGGCGGTCATGCGGGGGTTCTCCAACAAGTACCGGGGTCCGGGACTGCGCACCGGACTCAGATGGAAGCTGAGCGCGGCGATCGCGCTGGTCGGCGCGCTGGTCGCGATCGCGCTGAGCCTGGTGGTGCACAACGCCGCCCGGGTCTCGATGCTGGACAACGCGCGCGAGCTGGCCAACGAGCGGCTGCAGATCGGCCAGCGCAACTACGAGCTGTACGGGAGGGCGAACTTCCCCGACGTCAAGGTCAACGACCCCCGGCTGCCGCCGGCCCTGCGCGAGCGGGTCGACGCGGGCCGCCGGGCGACCGACGTCATCGACCACGGCAGCGGCGCGCCGGACATCTGGGCCGCGGTGCAGGCCAAGGACGGGCGGGTGCTGTCCCTGCACAGCACCTTCGCGAACCGCAGCAGCAATGTGCTGAAGGACCTCGACCAGGCCCTGGTCATCGGGTCCATCGCGGTCGTCCTCGGCGGCAGCGCGCTCGGTGTGCTGATCGGCGGGCAGCTCTCGGTCCGGCTGCGCAAGGCGGCGGCCGCGGCCAACCAGGTCGCCCAGGGCGAGCCGGACGTGCGGGTGCGGGAGGCGATCGGCGGGGTCGTACGGGACGAGACCGACGACCTGGCGCGGGCCGTGGACGCCATGGCGGACGCGTTGCAGCAGCGCCTGGAGGCCGAGCGGCGGGTGACGGCCGACATCGCGCACGAGCTGCGTACGCCGGTGACCGGCCTGCTCACGGCGGCCGAGCTGCTGCCGCCCGGCCGTCCGACCGAGCTGGTCCTGGACCGGGCGAAGGCGATGCGCACCCTCGTCGAGGACGTGCTGGAGGTGGCCCGCCTCGACAGCGCCTCCGAGCGGGCCGAGCTGCAGGACATCATGCTGGGCGAGTTCGTCGCCCGGCGGGTGGCCGCGAAGGACCCGGAGATCGAGGTGCGGGTGGTGCACGAGTCGGAGGTGACCACGGATCCGCGCCGGCTGGAGCGGGTGCTGTTCAACCTGCTCGCCAACGCGGCCCGGCACGGCAAGCCGCCCATCGAGGTGACCGTCGAGGGCCGGGTCATCCGGGTCCGCGACCACGGTCCCGGCTTCCCCGAGAAACTCCTCGCCGAGGGGCCGAGCCGCTTCCGCACCGGCAGCGAGGACCGGGCCGGCCAGGGCCACGGCCTGGGCCTGACCATCGCGGCGGGCCAGGCCCGCGTCCTGGGCGCCCGCCTGACCTTCCGCAACATCCGCCCGGCCGGCGCACCCGCGCACATCCCGGCGGAGGGCGCGGTGGCCGTCCTGTGGCTCCCGGAGCACGCCCCGACGGCCACCGGCAGCTACCCGATGCTGCCGGGCCCGACCCAGGCGGGAAGCCGCTGAGAAACACCCCGGCCGCGCCTCGGGTGGGGGCCAGTCCGTACCTCAGGTGGGGGCCACGCCGTGCCTCGGGTGGGGACCAGTCCGTACCTCAGGTGGAGGCCACGAGGAGTTCCTCGCCGCGGGACGGGCGGAGTCCGTCGGTGCGGTCGGCGAAGTAGCGGTCGGCGAGTTCCTCCGCCGGGACGTGCCGGGTGTCCCGGAAGCCGGCCTCGCGGGCGAGGGCCGCCATCCGCTCGGGTGCGTAGAAGCTCAGGAAGGGCGTGCCCGAGGCCCGCGCGCCCCGCTGGGCCACCCGGAGCTGCTCCTGCTGGTCCGGCTCGACGTCCTCGATCGGCCGCAGGAACGTCGTGACCAGCGTCGACCCGGGGGCGAGCCGCGCGATGTGCCGGAAGGTGGCGGCGACGGCGTCCTCCGTGAGGTACATCGTGACCCCGGCGGACGCGACCACGGCCGGCCGGCGCGGATCGAACCCGACGGCCACCAGCTGCCCCCACCAGTCCCCCTCGAAGTCCACCGGCACCAGCGTCAGCCAGTCGGGCACCCCGTACCCCAGCTCGGTCAGCCGCCGCCGCTTCCAGGCCACGGCCCCGGC
Source organism: Streptomyces sp. NPDC001980 (assembly GCF_040296885.1). NCBI lineage: Bacteria > Bacillati > Actinomycetota > Actinomycetes > Kitasatosporales > Streptomycetaceae > Streptomyces > Streptomyces sp. NPDC001980. The sequence continues at coordinate 27,272 of NZ_JBEOYD010000022.1, forward strand.
CCGGTCCGCCTCGAACACCCGCAGCCCGGCGGCCACCGCGTCGGCGGCCCGGCGCTGCGCGAAGGTGTCGAGCCCCGCGCCGAGAACGAGGTACTGGTCCACCCCGCGCCCGGCCTGCGCCACCACCAGGTCCTCGACGAACCGGGCCCGGGCCACGATGGACGCCCGGGTCCGCCGGGTGGCTTCGACGTCCATGTCCGGCCGGGCCCGCCAGCCCTCACCGTTCCCGTCTACGTCGCCGTCCCCGTCCCCGTCCCCGGCGTCCGGTTCGGCGAGCCGCAGCCCGACCTCGTCCTCGATGACGTACGGCGGCGCGTCGGCGCGCAGGTGCAGCGCCCGCCACAGGGCGGTGCGGACGGCGGTGTGATCGGGCCCGGCCTCCGTGGGCATGCTCAGAACTCCTTGGAGAAGTCGAGCTCTTCGCTGCGCTCGGTCAGCGAGTACCAGTTGCCGTTGTCGTCACGGAAGATCGCCTCGATGCCGTACGGCCGTTCCTTGGGCTCCTGGACGAACTCGACGCCCCGCGCCCTGAAGGTCTCGTAGTCGCCGCGGCAGTCGTCCGTGCGGAACGCGCCGGCCCCCATGGCCCCCTTGGCGACCAGCTTGCGCAGCGCCTCGGCGGACTCGGGGTCGAGGCCCGGTCCGTCCAGGCGCATCAGCGCGAGTTCGACGCCGGGCTGGTCCTTGGCGCCGACGGTGATCCACCGCATGTCGCCCATCGCGATGTCGGCGCGGACCTCGAAGCCGAGCTTCTCGGTGAAGAAGGCCTTGGTGCGCTGCTGGTCGAAGGTCCACACGGTGGTGATGGCCAGGCCCTGGATCATGGTTCCGCTCTCCTGCCTGCCCGGCCTTGGCCTCAGCCGCCGGACGGTCGCTGTTCCTGTCCGTCACCGTAGGCAGCGGGGTCCGGGCCACGCTTCTCGGAAGTTGCGCTTCTGGTCGGGAACCCGCCCGCCCAGAGCAGGGCGTAGCAGCCGGGGATGAGGGAGGCGCCGCGGCCGACGTGCTCGGTCCGGTACGCGGTGGGGCTGAGCCCGGTACGGGCCTTGAACTTCGCCGAGAAGGTGCCGAGGCTGCTGAAGCCGACCAGATGGCAGATCTCGGTGACGGTGAGGTCCGCGCTGCGGAGCATCTCCTCCGCCCGCTCGATCCTGCGGTGCGTCAGGTACTGGCCGGGGGTCTCGCCGTAGGCCTCCTTGAAGGCGCGCAGGAAGTGGTACCGCGAGTACCCGGCGTGCGCGGCGACCGCGTCGAGGTCCAGGGCGGGGTCGGCCCAGTCCCGGTCCATGGCGTCCTTGGCGAGGCGTAGCTGCCGCAGTTTGTCCACGCCGTCAATTCTCCACGCCGTCGATTCCCGGCCCGGAACGGCGAAGCGGGGGCCCCGGGGCGGTAACCCCCCGGAACCCCCGCACATCGATCAGACGGCATCGACCGCCGGGACATCGTTCGGTCTCGACCGCCGGGACATCGTTCAGACGGTCTCGGCCGCCGGAACCCTGGTCAGATGGCCTCGACCGCCGGCATCGGCGCCGCCTCGTCCGCCTTCTGCGGCCCGCCCCGCAGCGGGACCTCCTTCACGAAGACCGCCGCCACCAGCACCAGCACGGCGATCACGGCACCGAGCAGGAACGCCGAGTGGGTACCGGCCGACACCGCGTGCTGGTACGCCTCGCGGGCCGCCGCCGGCAGCTTCGCCAGGCTCTTCGCGTCCAGCTGCGCCGACTGCTCGGTGATCTTGGAGCCCAGCGAGCCGGCCCGCTCGGCCATGACGTTCTTGACCCGGTCGTTGAAGATCGCGCCCATGATGGCGACACCGAAGGACGAACCGAGCGTACGGAACAGGGTGGTGGACGAGGACGCGACGCCCATGTCCTTCATCTCCACGCTGTTCTGCGCGACCAGCATGGTGATCTGCATCAGGCAGCCCATGCCGAGGCCGACCACGGCCATGTAGACACCGGAGGTGAACCGGGTGGTGTCCGTGTCCATGGTGGACAGCAGGTACAGGCCGACGGTGAGCAGCACGCCGCCCGCGAGGGGGAAGATCTTGTAGCGGCCGGTGTTGGTGGTGACCCGGCCGGCGACCATCGAGGTCACCAGCATCGCGCCGAGCATCGGGAGCAGCAGCAGACCGGAGTTGGTCGCGGACGCGCCCTGCACGGACTGCTGGTACAGCGGCAGGAACAGCGTGGCGCCGAACATCACGAAGCCCACGATGAAGCCGATGATCGACATCAGGGTGAAGTTGCGGCTGCGGAAGATGTGCAGCGGCAGGACCGGCTCGGCGGCCTTGGTCTGCCAGAAGACGAAGCCGATCAGCGCGACGACGCCGATGGCGATCAGTTCCATGATCCGCGCGGACGTCCAGGCGTACTGGGAGCCGCCCCAGGTGGTGACCAGCACGATCGAGGTGATGCCGAGGGTCAGCAGACCGGCGCCGAGGTAGTCGATGCGCGTCTTGTTCCGCTTCCTCGGCAGGTGCAGTACGGCGCTGATGGCGGCCAGCGCGACCACGCCGAGCGGCAGGTTGATGTAGAAGGCCCAGCGCCAGCCCCAGTTGTCGGTGATGGTGCCGCCGACCAGCGGGCCGCCGATCATGGCGAGCGCCATGACGCCGGCCATCATGCCCTGGTACTTGCCGCGCTCGCGGGGCGGCACGAGGTCGCCGATGATCGCCATGACGCCGACCATCAGACCGCCGGCGCCGAGGCCCTGGATGGCCCGGAACCCGATCAGCTGGCCCATGTCCTGGGCCATGCCGCTGAGCGCGGAGCCGATCAGGAAGATGACTATGGAGGTCATGAAGGCGCCCTTGCGCCCGTACATGTCGCCGAGCTTGCCCCAGAGCGGGGTGGAGGCCGCGGTCGCGAGGGTGTAGGCGGTCACGACCCACGACAGGTGCTCCAGACCGCCCAGCTCACCCACGATCGTCGGCATCGCGGTGCCCACGATCATGTTGTCGAGCATCGCGAGCATCATCGCGACCATGAGCGCGAGCATCACGACCCGTACGCTCTTGGGCTCTTTCTCCGGTTGCGCGACCGCTTCCGGTGCCCCCGGTGTTTCCTGGCCGGTCTCGGCCGCCTGGGTGTCCGCCATCTCTCCCACTCCCCCTGGCGACAGCTACTTACTTGCCGCCCGGCTAGTTCAGTACACTCGGAAGTTAGACCCGTTACTAGCCGGGCGTCAAGTAAGTTCACTAGCCGGGCGGCAAGCAAGTTTTCGCGGGAGCACAAGGAGTAAGAGGATGAGCGTCACCATGGACGGCACGAAGCAGCAGCGCCGCGGGAACACCCGCCAGCGCATCCAGGACGTGGCGCTCGAACTCTTCGCCGAGCAGGGCTACGAGAAGACCTCCCTGCGGGAGATCGCCGAGCACCTCGACGTGACCAAGGCGGCCCTGTACTACCACTTCAAGACCAAGGAAGAGATCCTGGTCAGCGTCTTCGAGGACCTGACGCAGCCGATCGGGGACCTGATCGAGTGGGGCAAGGGCCAGCCGCACACCCTGGAGACCAAGCAGGAGATCGTACGGCGCTACCACCGGGCGCTGGGCGACGCCGAGCCGCTGTTCCGGTTCATGCAGGAGAACCAGGCGACGGTCCGGGAACTGAAGATCGGCGACACCTTCAAGGACCGGATGCGCGGCCTGCGGAACATCATCATCGACCCGGACGCGGCCCTGCCCGACCAGATCCGCTGCATCAGCGCGCTCTTCACGCTGCACGCCGGCATGTTCGTGATGCAGGACATCGAGGGCGACCCCCGGGAGAAGCGCGAGGCCGTCCTGGAGGTCGCCGTGGACCTGGTGACCCAGGCCCACCGGGGCTCGCACCCCGCGTAGCGCGCCGCGGTGCGCCTCACCCCTTAGACGATCACGCCCTTGGCGCGCAGGAAGGTGACGGGGTCGACCGCGGAGCCGTAGTTCGGGGTCGTCCGGATCTCGAAGTGCAGGTGCGGGCCGGAGGAGTTGCCGGTGTTGCCGGAGCGGGCGAGGTGCTGACCGGTCTTGACGATCTGGCCGACCCTGACGTCGATGCGGGACAGGTGGGCGTACTGCGAGTACTGGCCGTTGCCGTGCTTGACGACGATGGCGTTGCCGTACGCGGGACCGTCACCGGCGCCGTTGCCGCCGGCCTTGACGACGGTGCCGCCGTGCGCCGCGACGACCTCGGTGCCGCTCGGCACCGCGAAGTCCTGACCGCTGTGCCTGGCCGCCCACATGCCGCCGGCCTGGTTGAAGGTCGCGGAAAGCGTGTACTTCTTCACCGGGTCGACCCAGGCCGCGGCGCTGGAGGTGGCGGCCGACGCGACCCCGGACCCCACCACGGCCGTGACCCCGACGCCGGCGGCCAGAACGGCGGCCCGCTTGCGGAGCGAGGACGTACGGGGGGAACGGAGAGCGGCGCGCAGGGACATCGGAACCTCGTGGAGTAGACAACAGGGCCCCCGCCGGCACCGGCCCACGGGGGGGGCGGCCGCCGAACGGGGCATCTCTTGGTAACCCGGAGGCGGGCCTTCGCCCAACCCCCCGCATCTACGAGGCTTGCTAGTAAGAAAACCAAGAATTGACTGTTCCTTGAAGACTCCCCTTGGGCGACCAACCCCACCCCGACCTCGACGCCTCACCGATGAGCGTGAGACAAAAGCTCCTTCCAGCCTGATATCGGGCTCTACTATCCCTCTTGGTAAGGGCCATTTCACCCGTGCGGTATGTCACCGGTCCCTGCGATCCGCACCCGCCGAAATGTGACGGGCACTACGCTGACCGCCATGCGCACGACTGCGGGGGTGGGCGCGGATGGATCCGGCGGTACTCGGCACGAAGCTCGCGTCGAGCCTTGTCGCTCCGCTGGTGAAACGCCTCTTCGTACGTGACGCGGCCGGCGCCGGCCTGGTGGAACGGCCCGTACGGGTGTCCGCCCTGGTGTCCTTCCGGGGAGAGAAGCGCACGCTGGCCGAACCGGACGTGCACAAGATCGCCGGCGTCCTCGTCCGCACGGCCCTCCGGTCCCCGGGTGAGCGCCCGTTCCCGGCCGACGAGGAGACAGCCGTCACCGACGCCCTCGCCCGTACCCTGCTCGCGCTCGGCGACCTCGACATGGACGACGTCCAGGCGGTCCGCCTCGGCCACGGCGAGCTCGCCCGGGAACTGCTCCGCCGGGCCCCGACGGAAGAGCTCACCGCCGACGCCGAGCACTTCCTGCGTTCGGCCACCGAGTGGGCCTGCGTGCATGTGATCGACTTCTTCACCCGGCGCTCCTCCTTTGTCGCCCGCACCCTGGTGGAACAGGTCCGTGGCCAGGCCGAACTGATCTCCCGGGTGGACGAGCTGATCGCCCGCACCCCCCGCCGGGACGGACGCGACAGCGCATTCGAGCGCCGCTACCTCGCGTACATCGCCAAGAAGCACAGCAAGCTGTTCATCTACGGCATCGACCTGATCAACTCGCCCGGCCGCTGGCCACTGGACGCGGCGTACCTGAGCCTGCAGGCGACCGCGCCCAGCGGCCTGGCCGAGGAGATCGTCTATTTCGACACGGCCCGGCGGAACGCGGAACGGACCCTCATCGCGGCGGAGAACGCGTTACGGCAGGCGGTGACCGCAGGCCTGAGCCAGACCGCGCGGGAGCGCGTCCAGCAGGCCAAGGCCACCCTCGAACACGCCGTCTACCGCACCGCCTCCCTGGCCGCCCTGCATCAGACCTCCCGCATCCCGCTCCCGGCGGACGAGGCCCTGGCCGACCACGAGCGCATCATGCTGCGGGGAGAGGCCGGATCGGGCAAGACCACCCTCATCCAGTGGCTGGCCGTCTCCGCCGCCCGCCCCACCGGCGACAGCGGGCGCATGACGTATCTGCGCGACCGCATCCCGTTCGTCCTGCCGCTGCGGTCCCTGACCCGGCACGGGGGCCGGCTGCCCGCGCCCCAGCACTTCCTCGACGCCGTGGGCGCGGCGATCGCCGGGGAGCAGCCGGCCGGCTGGGAGGCACGAGTCCTGAGCGCCGGCCGCGGGCTCGTCCTCGTCGACGGAATCGACGAGGTACCCGAGGCCGAGCGAGCGCTGGCCCGGGCCTGGCTCGTGGACCTGGTCGACGCCTATCCGGGCAACCGGTGGCTGGTCACCTCCCGGCCCTCGGCCGTCAGGGAGGACTGGCTGGCCGACGAGTCCTTCACCGAACTGGTGCTGTCCCCGATGCGGCCGGAGGACGTGGTCTCCTTCGTCCGGCGCTGGCACACCGCCGCCCGGCCGGCCACCCCGGGGGACGACAGCGACCTCGACCGGTACCAGGCCCAGCTGATCCATGCCGTGCGCGCGAAACCCGATCTCGGCCGGCTCGCCACCAACCCCCTCATGTGCGGGCTGATCTGCGCCCTGCACCGCGACCGCCGCGGCTTCCTCCCGCTCGGCCGCAAGGAGTTGTACGAGGCCGCCCTCACCATGCTGCTGGCCCGCCGCGACCGGGAGCGCGGGATGCCGAGCCCGGAACTGCGGGAGGAACCGCAGTTGCAGATACTGCAGCGGCTGGCGTACTGGCTCATCAAGGACGGCCGGACCGAGATGGCCCGCGAGCGGGCCGTCGCCGAGATCGACAAGGCGCTGCCCGCCCTGCCCGAAGCGGCCGCGCTCGGCGACGCCGACACGGTGCTGGCCCACCTGCTGAACCGCAGCGGTCTGCTGCGAGCCCCGTCCACCGACACCATCGACTTCTGCCACCGCACCTTCCAGGACTTCCTGGGCGCCCGGGCCCTGCTCGACGAGGGCACCTTCGGGATGGTCCACAAACATGCCGCCGACGACCAGTGGGAAGACGTCATCCGCATGGCGGTGGCCCAGGGCCGGCCGCGCGACCGCGGTCAGATCCTGGGCGAGCTGCTGCGCGCGGACTCCCCGCGCGCCCTGCTGCTCGCCGCGTCCTGCCTGGAGCAGGCCACCGAGCTGGACCCGTCGGTGCGCACCGCCATCGAGAACGGTGTCGCCGGGCTGGTACCCCCGCCCGACCTGGAGTCCGCCTACGAACTGGCCGCCGTCGGCCCCCTCATCCTCGACTTCCTGCCCACCCCGCAGCAGCTCACCTCCTCCGGTGCAGAGACCCGCGCGGGCGACGGCGCCGCCGAGGCAGCCCACCTCTGTGTCATCACCGCCTCGCTGATCGGCACCGACACGGCGATCCCGTACCTCGCGGAGTTCGCCGACCACCCCTCCTGGCGGGTCCGCAAGCAGCTCTCGGGCTCCTGGCACCGGTTCGACACGGAGGTGTACGGACGGGAGGTGGTCGCCCGGCTCCGCCACGACGACCTGTACCTGGTCGCGCACTCCGCCGCCGAACTCGCGGCCGTCCGCGCGATGGGCGGCCGTCGCTGGATGCAACTGGAGGGCGACTTCGCCCCGGAGGACCTGACCGCCCATCTTGCCCCGGACCAGCTGACCAGGCTCGACCTGCGCGGCACCGTCCGGGACCTGTCGGTCCTGGCCCGTTTCCCCCGGCTGGAGACGCTGTACATCACCGAATGCCCGCCCGAGGTCTTCCTCGCCGGCCTGGCGGAGCTGCCCCTGCTCACCCAGGCCGGACTGTCGGCCCAGCACGCGGCCGTCTCCGCGCAGGCCGGGCTCGTCCTCCCCCAGGTCACCACTCTCCACGTCTACGACCTCGGCACGGAGCGGCAGTTGAGGTCCCTGCCGGCCGCCTTCCCGGCGCTGCGCGTGCTGCGCCTCCTGCTGCGACCGGGCTACGACCCCCGCAAGGACAGCGGGCTGCTGACCGAGCTCTTCCCCGGCGTGTCGGTACGGGTGGCCGAGGCGGCCCGTCGCGGCAACCACGAGTGACGTCCACGGTCCGCACCGTGTGATCGGCCTCTCAGCCGGGATTACCCTCCAGTAACCCCGCAGTTCCCCCTGCGCCATCCGGGCCTCAGATCATGCACCTGCCATCAGGTACGCGTACGGACGTGAGAGGACACCCCACACCGATGACCACAGGCACCTGGATCCGCCGCACAGCCGTTACCGCCGTCTCCGTGGCCGCGCTCGCCGGGCTGGCCGCGCCGGCCCAGGCCGCGACGGAGAGCAGCTCCACCACGGTCGACTACGCCACCTGGCAGCAGGACTGCCAGTCCGTGATGGACCAGGCCCTGCCCTACCTGAAGCAGCGCATCGCCGCCGCCGAGCCGGGCGAGAAGCAGGCGATCGTCTTCGACATCGACAACACCACCCTGGAGACCGACTTCGGCTTCAGCTACCCCCAGCCGGCCAACAAGCCGGTCCTGAACGTCGCCAAGTACGCCCAGGAGCACGGCGTCTCCCTGTTCTTCGTCACCGCGCGCCCCGGCATCATCTACCTGCCGACCGAGTACAACCTCGAACACGACGGCTACCAGGTCTCCGGCCTCTACGTCCGCGGCTTCCTCGACCTGTTCAAGGACGTCGCGGCCTACAAGACCGCCCAGCGCGTCGACATCGAGAACAAGGGCTACGACATCATCGCGAACATCGGCAACAGCGCCACCGACCTCTCGGGCGGCCACGCCGACAAGACGTTCAAGCTGCCGGACTACAACGGCCAGTTGTCGTAACTCACCGCTAGGCTCCATCCGTTCGCGGAAATCACGGGGGTGGGCGGATGGAGCCGGCGGTACTGGGCGGCAAGCTGGCGTCGAGCCTGATGGGCCCGCTGCTGAAGAAACTGTTCGTGGCGGACGGGCCGGGCGCGGGGCTGGTGGACCGGCCGGTGCGGCTGAAGAGCCTGGTGTCCTTCCGCGGCGAGAAGCGTGCACTGGTCGAGAAGGACGTGCACAAGCTCGCCGAACACCTGGTCCGACAGGCGGTCGACTCACCCGGTGAGCCGCCTTTCCGGACCAGGGAACAGATCGCCGTCGCCGACGCACTGGCCCGCAGACTGCTCGCGCTCGGCGATCTCGACATGGACGACGTGCAGGCGGTACGGCTGGGCCACCTCGAACTGGCCGCGAAGCTGCAGCACGTGGCACCCGCGCCCGACGGCCTCTCCTCCGACGCCTGCTACTTCCTCGACTCCGCGACGGAGTGGGCCTGCCTGCAGATCCTGGAGTTCTTCACCCGCCGCTCCACCTTTGTGGCCCGCACCCTGGTGGAACAGACTCGGGTCCATGCCGAACTGATCGCCAAGATCGATGAGCTGCTCGCCCGCTCACCACGCCCCGACGCCCGCGACACCGCATTCGAGCGCCGCTACCGCGCCTACGTCGCCGAACGCCACAACCACATCACCATCTACGGCCTCGACCTGCGGGACTCCCCCGACCGCTGGCCGCTCGAAGTGGCCTATCTGAGCCTGGAGGCGACGGCCGCCGACGACAGCGCCCTCCCCGGTGACGGCCCCGGCGCGGCCCCGGTCACCGTCCAGCTCCCCGCCGAGGAAGCCCTGCTCACCCACGACCGCGTCCTGCTGCGCGGCGACGCCGGTTCCGGCAAGACGACGCTGGTGCAGTGGCTGGCGGTGACGGCGGCACGCGAGGGCACGCACATCCCGTACGTCCTTCCGCTGCGCACCGTGATCCGCGGCTCCGGCGCTCTGCCCTTCCCCTCTTCCTTCGTAAGCGCGGTGAGCGCCCCGTTGTCCGCACCCGAGGGCTGGACGGAACGCGTCCTCCGAGCGGGCCGCGCCATGATCCTCGTCGACGGTCTGGACGAGATCCCCACCGTCGACCGCCGTTACGTCCGTGACTGGCTGCTCTCCCTCATCAACGCCTACCCGGGCAACCGCTGGCTGCTGACCTCCCGCCCCACCGCGGTCCGCCCGGACTGGCTCGCCGCACAGGGCTTCCGCGAACTGACCCTGGCCCCCATGCGCCGCACGGACGTGGCAACCTTCGTCCACCGCTGGCACACGGCGGCCGACGCCCCGCAGTTCGAGGGCCCGCTCCTCGACTCCCTGCGCACCAAACGCGACCTGGCCCGCCTCGCCACCAACCCCCTGATGTGCGGCCTGATCTGCGCCCTGCACCGGGAACGACGGGGCTACCTCCCGACCGGCCGCAAGGAACTCTACGACGCCGCCCTCACGATGCTGCTGGCCCGCCGCGACCGGGAGCGGGGCATGGGCTCGGTGGACGAGGTGGAGTTGAGCGAGGAGGCCCAGCTGGAGCTGCTGCAACGGCTCGCCTACGCGCTCGTGCTGAGCAACCGTACGGAGATGGACCTGGAGACCGCCGAAACGATCGTGGACCGCAGTCTGCCCTCCATCGCGCTGCCGCGGGGACAGTCGGACGCGTCGACGGTGCTGCGCACCCTGCTCCTCCGCAGCGGCCTGATCCGCCAACCCGCTGACGGGGTCCTGGACTTCGTCCACCGCACCTTCCAGGACTATCTCGGCGCCCGGTACGCGGTGGAGGAAGGCCACTTGAACGTCCTCGCCGACCATGCGGACGACACCCAGTGGGAGGACGTGATCCGCATGGCCGTAGCCCATGCGCGGCCCGGGGAACGGGCGTCGCTGCTACGGCGGTTGCTCGCTGCTCGGTCGCCCCGGCTGACCCTGCTGGCGCTGGCCTGCCTGGAGCATGCGGTGGCGCTGGACGCGGGCGTGCGGGCGGAGGTGGAGAGGCGGTCGGCGGAGCTGATCCCGCCGCAGACCAGGGAGGACGCGCAGACGCTCGCGGAGGCCGGGCCCCTGGTGCTGGAGCTGCTGCCGGGGCCCGAGGGGCTGACCGCGGAGGAGGCGCAGAGCGTCACCGTCACCGCCTCCCTGCTCGGCACCGAGGAGCCGGAGGGAGCCCTCGGAGTGCTGCGCCGGTTCCGCGAACACCGGGACCTCAAGGTGCGTCGGCAGCTGGTGGGGACCTGGAGCCGCTTCGACACCACGGTCTACGCGTCGGAGGTGCTGGACGAGCTGCGTCGCACAGGCCTCTACCTCACCTGTGAGTCCGCCGAGCAGCGTGCCGCTCTGACCGGGATGCGGCCTTGGCCCGGTCTCGCGTTCCTGGGCAGGCACTCGGTCGAACAGATCCTGGACGCGGTCCCCGAGCCCGGGGCCGTGACCCTCCTCGACCTGCGGGACAACCCGCTCCTCACGGACCTGGGCGACCTGTTGTCCTTCGGGTCCCTGCACGATCTGCTGCTGGCCCGCTGTCCGGCGGCGCACGGCCTGGAGCGGCTCGCGGAGCTTCCGCTCGCCGAGCTGATCTGCGGGCAGATCGCCGACGTCACGGGCCTGAGGTCGCTGGGCTCGCTCGTCCGGCTCACCGTGGAACAGGAGCTCCCGGGCGACAGCCTCAGCGAGGTGCTGCCCCTCGACGCGGCACTGGAGTTCCTCTTCCTCGGCCGGACCAGCACGAACCGCACCGGGCTGCGCGGCCTGGAGCACTGGACGAGCCTCACCGAACTCAGTCTCGGACCACTGACCGCGGAGCTGACGGCGGCCGACTGGCAGTCGGTGACCGGACTGCCCGGGCTGCGGACCCTGCATCTGAACGCGCGGATCCTGCGGGAACTGCCGCTCTCCGTCGATCGCATGCCGGAGCTCTCCGGCGTCGAGGTACTGCGCGTCCCCGGGCTGCTCGGCACCGAGGACTTCTCCGCCCTGGCACGCCGGCTGCCCGCCGTGCGCGCCGTGATCCTGCAGAACATGCCGGGGCACGCTTTTCCCACGTCCCGGTTCTCCGAGCACTTCCCGGGAGCGGACATCAGCCTGGTGAAACGCTGAAGGGGCCGGTGCTCCGAAAAGCACCGGCCCCTTCAAGGCACAGCCCTGAGGCTTACGCCTCCTTGCTCAGGTTCGGTCCGGCACCGCCGGCCGCCTGCTCGATCGGCGGGACGTCGGGCAGCGCCGACTTCTCCTCACCGCGGAAGGTGAAGGTCTTGGCCTCACCCTCGCCCTCGGTGTCCACGACCACGATGTGACCGGGGCGCAGCTCGCCGAAGAGGATCTTCTCCGAGAGCGTGTCCTCGATCTCGCGCTGGATCGTGCGACGCAGCGGACGCGCGCCCAGCACCGGGTCGTAGCCCTTCTTGGACAGCAGCTCCTTGGCGGACTGGGAGAGCTCGATGCCCATGTCCCGGTCCTTGAGGCGCTCGTCCACCTTGCCGACCATCAGGTCGACGATCCGCAGGATGTCCTCCTGCGTCAGCTGCGGGAAGACGACCACGTCGTCGACGCGGTTGAGGAACTCGGGCCGGAAGTGCTGCTTGAGCTCGTCCTGGACCTTGTTCTTCATGCGCTCGTAGTTGGACTTCGTGTCACCCGTGGCCGCGAAGCCCAGGTTGAAGCCCTTGGAGATGTCCCGGGTGCCGAGGTTGGTCGTCATGATGATGACCGTGTTCTTGAAGTCCACGACCCGGCCCTGGGAGTCGGTCAGGCGACCGTCCTCCAGGATCTGCAGCAGGCTGTTGAAGATGTCCGGGTGGGCCTTCTCCACCTCGTCGAAGAGGACGACGGAGAACGGCTTGCGGCGGACCTTCTCGGTCAGCTGGCCGCCCTCTTCGTAGCCCACGTAACCGGGGGGCGAACCGAAGAGACGCGACACCGTGTGCTTCTCGCTGAACTCCGACATGTCGAGGGAGATCAGCGCGTCCTCGTCACCGAAGAGGAACTCGGCGAGGGCCTTGGACAGCTCGGTCTTACCGACACCGGACGGGCCGGCGAAGATGAACGAGCCACCGGGGCGCTTCGGGTCCTTCAGACCGGCACGCGTACGGCGGATCGCCTTCGACAGCGCCTTGACGGCGTCGACCTGGCCGATGACCCGCTTGTGGAGCTCGTCCTCCATGCGCAGCAGACGCGAGGACTCCTCCTCGGTCAGCTTGAAGACCGGGATGCCGGTGGCCGTGGCGAGGACCTCGGCGATCAGCTCGCCGTCGACCTCGGCGACGACGTCCATGTCGCCGGCCTTCCACTCCTTCTCCCGCTTGGCCTTGGCGGCCAGGAGCTGCTTCTCCTTGTCGCGGAGGGAGGCGGCCTTCTCGAAGTCCTGCGAGTCGATCGCGGACTCCTTGTCCCGGCGGACGGCGGCGATCTTCTCGTCGAACTCGCGCAGGTCCGGCGGAGCGGTCATCCGGCGGATGCGCATCCGGGAGCCGGCCTCGTCGATCAGGTCGATCGCCTTGTCCGGCAGGAAGCGGTCCGAGATGTAGCGGTCGGCCAGGGTGGCCGCCTGGACCAGCGCCTCGTCCGTGATGGAGACCCGGTGGTGGGCCTCGTACCGGTCACGCAGACCCTTGAGGATCTCGATCGTGTGCGGCAGGGACGGCTCGGCGACCTGGATGGGCTGGAAGCGGCGCTCCAGGGCCGCGTCCTTCTCCAGGTGCTTGCGGTACTCGTCCAGGGTGGTGGCACCGATGGTCTGCAGCTCACCGCGGGCCAGCATCGGCTTCAGGATGGAAGCCGCGTCGATGGCGCCCTCGGCGGCACCCGCACCGACCAGCGTGTGCAGCTCGTCGATGAACAGGATGATGTCGCCGCGGGTGCGGATCTCCTTGAGCACCTTCTTCAGGCGCTCCTCGAAGTCACCGCGGTAGCGGGAGCCGGCGACCAGGGCGCCGAGGTCCAGGGTGTAGAGGTGCTTGTCCTTGAGGGTCTCGGGCACCTCGCCCTTGACGATGGCCTGGGCGAGGCCCTCGACGACGGCGGTCTTGCCGACGCCGGGCTCACCGATCAGGACCGGGTTGTTCTTGGTACGGCGGGACAGCACCTGCATGACCCGCTCGATCTCCTTCTCGCGCCCGATGACCGGGTCGAGCTTGGACTCACGAGCGGCCTGGGTGAGGTTCCGGCCGAACTGGTCGAGGACCAGGGACGTCGAGGGGGTGCCCTCGGCAGGGCCGCCCGCGGTGGCGGTCTCCTTGCCCTGGTAGCCGGAGAGCAGCTGGATGACCTGCTGCCGCACCCGGTTGAGATCAGCGCCCAGCTTGACCAGGACCTGGGCTGCGACGCCCTCGCCCTCACGGATCAGGCCGAGCAGGATGTGCTCCGTGCCGATGTAGTTGTGGCCCAGCTGAAGAGCCTCGCGGAGCGACAGCTCCAGGACCTTCTTGGCACGGGGGGTGAAGGGGATGTGCCCGGACGGGGCCTGCTGGCCCTGGCCGATGATCTCCTCCACCTGCTGGCGGACCGCCTCGAGCGAAATCCCGAGGCTCTCAAGGGCCTTGGCGGCGACACCCTCACCCTCATGGATCAGGCCCAGGAGGATGTGCTCGGTGCCGATGTAGTTGTGGTTGAGCATCCGGGCTTCTTCCTGAGCCAGGACGACAACCCGCCGCGCGCGGTCGGTGAACCTCTCGAACATCGTTAATCGCTCCTCAGAGCGGTCAGGCAGTGGGGGGAACTTCCCCTCCCTGTCCTACCGCAGCTTAGTCCCGCAAGCAGGGACCGCTCATTCCAACTGCCGACACCGTCGATGGCCTCCTGACCCCGAACGCCGACATCTGCTCCAACCCGATGGTGCGAGACGATGTTCCCGCAGGCCAGGCAGTTACCCCTTCCGCCAGTACGCCGATGGCGAACGTGAGACGGCCTCGCCTGCGTGTCGCCCCCTCCCACTAGGGATGTCTTACCCGCAGCTACTGACAGTCCATGCCGTGGGCCCCCGGTCCCTCCGCTACGGGCGAACAACCTTGCGTCCCTCCGGACCTCCGCACACCCCTTCTTCGGGCACCGTGCGCAGCCATACGCACACCCAGCGTAACCCCGGTGGCCTCGGGACGGTTGAACTCGGCATGGCTGGCACAGCGCCTCTGGCCGCTTCAACGCTCCCTCACCCCCGTAGGCCGTCCGACAGGCTCTCCGGCAGTCCGTCCGGTTCCGATTCCGGTTCCGAGTACGGCACCGGTCCCGGTTCCACTCAGGGCACCGGCCGGGCCGTCGCGCCGGACACCCGGCAGCCGAACCGGCTCCGGCACTGGTACGAGAACGATCTGGGGTGGGCAACGGTGCCCGCGGCGCCCGGAGAGCCGCTACGGCTGGTCACGGGCGTGCGTTTCGACGTGTTGGAGGTGCCCGCGCGGGCGGGTGTACGGGCGCTCAGACACCTGGCGCCGGGCTCTCCGGTGGCCCTTCAGGGCGGCCGGATGCGGCTGCTGGTGGCAGCGGGCAGCGCGGAGGAGCTGCCGGGGCTGCTGGCCTGGCTGGAGTGGGGCGCACCGGCCCTCGATCTCGATCTGCGGGCGCTGAGCGCCGGGGGCGCGATGGACGCTCCGGCACGGCCCTGGCCGACGGTCACCGGGATCCGGCCGCCTTCCGGATCCGCCGGGGTCCCGGCCGGGCCCGTACAGGGGGCCGCCGTCTGGTTGCGGCCCCCCGAGTCGGGGTGCGAGGCCGAGGCCTCGCTGCCGACGCTGTCGGCCATGGGGGGCGTTGGAAGCGCCCCCGATCTCGTACGACTGGTGAACACGGTGGCCACGGAGTGCCACCGGGTCCGGCTGCGGCGCGTGGGCCACGGGCCGGAGGACAGTCAGGCGTTCGCGTCCTCGTAAGCCTGGCGAATCGTCGCCGGAACACGGCCACGGTCGTTGACGTCGTAACCGTTCTCCTTGGCCCACGCGCGAATCTGCGCGGTGTCCTGGCTGCCGCCGGAAGCCGAACGGGCCTTTCCGCGTCCGCCCGAAGCACGGCCACCGGTACGCCGGCCGCCCTTGACATAGGCGTCGAGAAGGCCGCGCAGCTTGTCCGCATTGGCGGTCGTGAGGTCGATCTCGTACGTCTTGCCGTCCAACGCGAACGTCACGGTCTCGTCCGCCTCGCCGCCGTCGAGGTCGTCGACAAGAAGGACCTGAACCTTCTGTGCCACCGGATTTCCTTTCATCGATAACTTCAGGGCCGGGGTGTGCGGCGCCCGCCGTTTCGCCGCCCCCTGTTATATGCAGTACTGCAGTACGTCGGAAAGCAAACCGCTTTTGCGGGAAAAACACAAACCCCTGGGAGAGACCGAGGGGCCCGCTCCCACCCGGAAACATGCGCGTTTCGGACATAGGGCACCGGGGCAAGGGGGGATGCCCGGAATAGAGGGCCGATCTCCGGCCCATCACTGCCCATCACTGCCCATCACTGCCGCGATGGCCCTTGTCCGCCGCGATCCCTCTCGGCGATCACAGATGCAGAAGCATCCGGCTGTTGCCCAAGGTGTTCGGTTTCACTCGTTCGAGTCCGAGGAACTCCGCGACACCCTCGTCATAGGAACGCAGCAGCTCCGCGTAGACATCGGTGTCCACGGGTGTCTCGCCGATCTCCACGAAGCCGTGCTTCCCGAAGAACTCGACTTCGAAGGTCAGACAGAAAACACGGCGAACACCAAGCCAACGTGCGGTCTCCAGCAACTTCTCCAGCAACTGATGACCGACACCGGCACCCTTGAGGCCCCGGTTCACCGCGAGAGTGCGCACTTCCGCGAGGTCTTCCCACATCACGTGCAGTGCGCCGCAGCCGACCACCTCGGCGTTGTCGTCGCGTTCCGCGACCCAGAACTCCTGGATGTCCTCGTAAAGCGTCACCGTGGCTTTGTCGAGCAGGATGCGGTCGCGAACGTACACGTCGAGGAGGCGGCGCACGGCCGGGACATCGCTGGTCCGGGCCCGCCGGACGGTGATGGCTTTTGCGGTGACTTCGGGGCGCGTCGCTGACATGAGCGGACGCTATCGCCCGCCGGAGTCCGCCACGGAGCCGGGGTTCTCCTCTTGCGGAGCTTCCCGCTCTTCCCTCTCGCTATCCGGACCCTGCACGATGCGTACGGCGTCCCGCAGGGCCTGCCGCTGTTCGTCGCTCATCATCCCGAAGAAGGCGACGAGTGCGGCGGCCGGGTTGTCACTCTGCGACCAGGCGTCGTTCATCAGGGCGGCGGCGTAGGCGGCCCGGGTGGAGACGGCTTCATATCGATAGGCCCGCCCTTCGGCCTCCCGCCGGACCCAGCCCTTCTGATGGAGATTGTCCAAAACGGTCATCACCGTGGTGTACGCGATGGACCGTTCCCGCTGAAGGTCTTCCAGGACTTCTCGAACGGTCACCGGGCGGTTCCACTTCCACACCCGCGTCATGACCGCGTCTTCGAGTTCTCCCAATGGGCGAGGCACAGCTCAGAACAATAGTGGGAGATCCCGCCAATGGCGTGCCGGACGTGCACTTTCAGCGACAAAGGCGAACAAAAAGGGCGTACGACTCGGAAATCGCGGTACGGGGAAGGGGCACCGGGAGCGCGTCGCCCGCCGCGGCAGGCGCGGGAAGCCCGGCTCTCAGACGCCGTCGGTCTTGGAGACGGCGGCCTGGCGGGCGTTCTCCGCGAAGGCCGCGTCGACGGCGGCGTCCTCCTTGGCCTTGGCGGCCCCGCCCTGGGTCTTCACGATCACCCGGACCAGACCGATGAAGAAGATCGCCATGACGACCGGAGGCACGAGCGCGGAGACGTAGTCCATGGGTCCAGCGTAGCCACGGAGTACCGGGCGAAAGGGGCGGGGTGGGCGAACCGCTCCACAACCCCCCGCCAGCTGCCGTTTTCTCAGCCGGCGGCGAGTTGCTGCGGGGGCCCGGCGGGCGGCGCGGCGGGCCGGCGCCGCGGAAAGACCTCGCCCGGCGTGGGAATGGGCCGCCTCGGCGCGGCGGGCTCGGGAGCCGCGGGCCGCGGGGCGGGCCGCTCCGCCGGCTTCTCCTTGGGCTTCTTCTCCGGCTCCTTCGCCACCCCGCCCGGCAGGGCCGTCAGCCGGACCCTGGAGGCCGGAACGGCCGGTGCCGGGACCTTCCGGGCCCCCTGGGCGAGCCGGGCCCTCACGTCGCGCTCGGCGAGGTCCTGGCAGCGGCAGAGCAGAGCGGCGGCACCGGCGTCCCCCCGCAGCGCCCGCAGCGCGGCGAGGTCGTCCGGGGTGGGCCGGTGCCCGGCCCCCAGCGCCTCCTCCAGGAGGGCCAGGTAACCGGCGACGGCCCCCGGCAGGGCGGCACGGTACCGGGCCAGATCGGCCACCAGGAAGGCACGCAGTCGGGCCCCCTCGCCGATCGCCTCGTCGAGCGACTCGGCGAGCCGATGACAGTCCTTGACGTCCTCGGCGGAGACGGGACCGGGGTGAAGGGCGAGGGCGAGGGCACGGCGGAGCACACGCAGCTCCTCCGCACCGAACACCATGCCGCCGCGGGATCCGTATGGCGTGGGCATGGACCGAAGATACGCGTAAATCAGACAAACTCGACATAGCGACCGGGTGTGGCGCGACAGGGCCACCCACCTGGCCGCGAGCCGGTCCGCACCCGATCCAGCCCGTCTGGGGGTACCCCCTCTGGGGGAGTTTGAGGACGAGGCCGTTCAGGCCGAAGCGGGGTCCGGGGACGGCGGCCCCCGAAACGGACGGCCGCAACGGGAGGTCGAAGGGGGCCCACCCCCTGGAGGACGGGACGGGTAGGGGCAGCGGGGGCGAAGAACCCGCGCCCGCCCCCCACCGCCCGCTCACATCCGCGACACGTTCCGCTCGTACACCAGCCTCAGCCCCACCAGCGTCAGCCACGGCTCATGCTCGTCGATCACCGACGACTCCCCCAGCACCATCGGCGCCAGCCCACCCGTCGCGATCACCGTCACATCGTCCGGATCGTCCGCCAGCTCCCGCGCCATCCGCCCGACCACCCCGTCGACCTGCCCGGCGAACCCGTACACGATGCCCGCCTGCATGGCCTCCACCGTGTTCTTCCCGATCACACTCCGCGGCCGCGCCACCTCGATCTTCCGCAGCTGCGCACCCCTGACGCCCAGCGCCTCCACGGAGATCTCGATACCGGGCGCGATCACACCCCCGACGTACTCCCCGCGCGCGGACACCGCGTCGAAGGTCGTGGCCGTCCCGAAGTCGACGACGATCGCCGGCCCCCCGAACAGCTCGACGGCGGCGACCGCGTTGATGATCCGGTCGGCGCCGACCTCCTTGGGGTTGTCGGTGAGGATCGGCACCCCGGTCTTCACCCCGGGCTCCACCAGCACCGCCGGCACATCGCCGTAGTACCGCCGCGTGACCTCGCGCAGCTCGTGCAGCACGCTCGGCACGGTCGCGCAGATCGCGATCCCGTCGATGCCGTCGCCCAGCTCGTCGCCGAGCAGCGGGTGCATGCCCATCAGGCCCTGGAGGAGCACCGCCAGCTCGTCGGCGGTACGGCGCGCGTCCGTGGAGATGCGCCAGTGCTCGACGATGTCCTCGCCGTCGAAGAGCCCGAGGACGGTGTGCGTGTTGCCGACGTCGATCGTGAGGAGCATGGGGTCACTCCGCCTCGCGCAGGTCCAGGCCGATGTCCAGGATCGGCGAGGAGTGGGTGAGGGCGCCGACGGCCAGGAAGTCCACGCCCGTCTCGGCGTACGCCCGCGCGTTGTCCAGCGTGAGCCGCCCGGACGCCTCCAGGAGCGCGCGCCCGCCGACGATGGCGACGGCCTCCTCGCACTCCATCGGCGTGAAGTTGTCCAGCAGGATCAGGTCGGCGCCCGCGTCGACGACCTCGCGCAGCTGGTGCAGGGTGTCGACCTCGACCTCGATCGGCAGCTCCGGGAACGCCTCCCGTACCGCCTTGAAGGCCTGGCCGACGCCGCCGGCGGCGACCACGTGGTTGTCCTTGACCAGGGCCGCGTCGGAGAGCGACATGCGGTGGTTGACGCCGCCGCCGCTGCGCACCGCGAACTTCTCCAGGGAGCGCAGCCCCGGGGTGGTCTTGCGGGTGTCCCGCACGCGCGTGGTCGTGCCCTCCAGCTCGTCCGCCCACGCGCGCGTGGCCGTCGCGATGCCGGAGAGGCGGTTCAGGATGTTGAGGGCGCTGCGTTCGGCGGTGAGCAGGTCGCGGGTGCGGGTGGTGATCGACAGCAGGCGCTGCCCGGCCTCGACCCGGTCGCCGTCCTCGACGTGCCGCTCGACCTCGAACTCGTCGGTGCAGACCACGGAGACCACGGCCTCGGCGACCCTGAGGCCCGCGACGACACCGGCCTCGCGCGCGACGAAGTCGCCGGTCGCCACCGCCTCCTCGGGGATGGTCGCGACGGTCGTCACGTCCAGGCCGCCCGCCAGGTCCTCCTGAATGGCCACGTTGGCGACGTCCTCGACCTCGATGGGGTCGAGCCCGGCGGCGGCCAGCAGTTCGGCGAGCGCGGGGTCGAGACCGCACTCCAGGTACTCCTCGTCGCCCTCGGCGCCACAGGCACAGCCGTCGCCGCAGCCGCCGCCGTCGGCGAGGGGAAGGTCGTTGGTGCTCACGTCTGTCACTGCTCCTGGTGTGGCTGGTGCGGCCGGGTAGGGGGGAAGTCTGCGGTGTCGGTGGTGCCCACGGCCAGCGTCCGGTCGGGATTCAGCCGTACGACGATGTGGCGCCCCCAGCGGGCGTCGTCGCGGTCGGCGTGGTCCTCGCGCCAGTGGCAGCCGCGGGTCTCCTCACGGCGGCGGGCCGCCTCGACGAGCACGCGCGCGACGCACAGGAGGTTGGTGGCCTCCCAGGTGTCGACGCCGGGCTCGGCGGTCTTGCCGTTCTCGTCCAGGGCGTCGCGGGCGTCCGCGTGCAGCCGCTGGAGCTGTGCGGCGGCCCTGGCCAGGGACGCCTCGGAGCGCAGCACGCCGGCGCCCTCGGTCATGATCCGCTGGATCGCGAACCGTGCCTCGGGGGTCTGCAACGGGTGCGCGGGCTTCTCGGGGTGCGGGACCGGTGCGGGCACGCGCGCGTGCAGGCCGTGGTCCGCGCGGGCCGCCGTGATGTCGGCGGCGATGCGCTCGGCGTAGACGAGGCCTTCGAGGAGGGAGTTGGAGGCGAGCCGGTTCGCGCCGTGCACGCCGGTGCACGCGACCTCGCCGCACGCGTAGAGCCCGGGAACGGTCGTGCGCCCGCGCGCGTCGGTGCGTACGCCCCCGGAGGCGTAGTGGGCGGCGGGCGCTATCGGGATGGGCTCGGTGACCGGGTCGATGCCGTGGGCGCGGCAGGCGGCCAGGATGGTCGGGAAGCGGTGTTCCCACATGTCGGCGCCGAAGTGCCGGGCGTCGAGGTACATGTGCTCGGCGCCCTGCGCCAGCATCCGGCGCAGGATGCCCTTGGCGACGATGTCCCGGGGCGCCAGTTCGGCGAGTTCGTGCTGCCCCACCATGAAGCGCACGCCCTCGGCGTCGACCAGGTGGGCGCCCTCGCCGCGCACCGCCTCGGAGACCAGCGGCTGCTGGCCCTCCGCGTCGGGGCCCAGGAAGAGCACGGTCGGGTGGAACTGCACGAATTCGAGGTCGCTGACCTCCGCGCCTGCGCGCAGGGCCAGCGCCACACCGTCGCCGGTCGACACCGACGGGTTGGTGGTCGCGGAGAACACCTGGCCCATGCCACCGGTGGCGAGGACGACCGCGGGGGCGTGCACGGCGCCCACGCCGTCGTGCTGGCCCTCGCCCATGACGTGCAGGGTGACACCGGCCGTACGGCCCTCGGCGTCGGTCAGCAGGTCCAGGACGAGCGCGTTCTCGAAGGTGCGCAGCCCACGCGCGCGTACCGCCTCCACGAGGGCCCGGGAGACCTCGGCGCCGGTGGCGTCGCCGCCCGCGTGCGCGATCCGGCGCCGGTGGTGGCCGCCCTCACGGGTGAGGTCCAGGCCGCCTTCCGAGGACTCGTCGAAGATGGCGCCGGTGTCGATGAGACGGCGTACCGCGCCCGGGCCCTCGGTGACGAGGATCCGTACCGCTTCCTCGTCGCA
Source organism: Streptomyces sp. NPDC001980 (assembly GCF_040296885.1). Lineage (NCBI taxonomy): Bacteria > Bacillati > Actinomycetota > Actinomycetes > Kitasatosporales > Streptomycetaceae > Streptomyces > Streptomyces sp. NPDC001980. The sequence goes on from NZ_JBEOYD010000022.1 coordinate 48,908, forward strand.
GAGGCCGGCGCCGGCCACCAGGGTGTCCCCGAGGTGCTGTTCGGGGGTGTCGCCCTCGCCGAGGGCCGCGGCGATGCCGCCCTGGGCCCAGCGGGTGGAGCCGTCGTCCAGGCGGGCCTTGGTGACGACGACCGTGGTGAGCCCGGCGGCCTGACAGCGCAGGGCCGCGGTGAGGCCGGCCACCCCGGACCCGACGACGACCACGTCCGCCGAGATGCTCCACCCGGGGGCGGGCGCGTGCAGTCGTATGCCGGTGCTGGTGCCTGTACTGCTGGTGCCTGTGCTGGTCACGAGGCGGCTCCGAGGGTTCCGAAGGTGAGCGGAAGGTTGTCGATCAGCCGGGTCGTCCCGACCCGGGCGGCGACGGCGAGGACGGCCTCTCCGGTGAAGTCGTCGTCGATCTCGGTGAAGTCGGACGGGTCGACCAGGGCGAGGTAGTCCAGTTCGAGCGGCGGGTCGTAGTGGACGGCCTCGTCCAGGACCTGGCGGGCGGCCGCGCGGACCGCCGCGGCGGCGTTCGGCACGGCCTTGGCGACGGCGTGCGCGTCGGCGGCCGCGCGGGACTCGCCTATGGCGCTGAGCGCCTCGGCGCGCGCCCGCGTGGACGGCACCTCGAGCGCCCGCGCGCGCAGCGCCTCCTGTGCCGCGTGCCGGTCGCGGCCGGCGAACAGCGCGCGGGACAGCGTGAGCGCCGTGCGCCGGTCGTCGACCGACAGGTAGCGGTTGCGGCTGGACAGCGCGAGCCCGTCGGCCTCGCGCACGGTCGGTACGCCGACGATCTCGATGCCGAAGTTCAGGTCGCGCACCATGCGCCGGATCACGGCCAGCTGCTGGGCGTCCTTCTGCCCGAACAGGGCCGCGTCGGGCCGGGTGAGGTGCAGCAGCTTGGCGACGACGGTGAGGACGCCGTCGAAGTGCCCGGGGCGGGAGGCGCCCTCCAGGACCGTGCCCATGGGACCGGCGGTGACCCGCACCTGGGGCTCCCCGCCCGGGTAGACCTCGTCGACGAAGGGAGCGAACACCACGTCCGCGCCGGCCTGCTCGGCGATCTTCAGATCGGCGTCCAGGGTGCGCGGGTAGCGGTCGAGGTCCTCGCCGGCACCGAACTGGAGCGGGTTGACGAAGACCGTGACGACGACCTCGCCGTCCCGGCCCGCGATCTCGCGCGCGGCACGGATCAGGGTGGCGTGGCCCTCGTGCAGGGCGCCCATGGTCATCACGACGGCGCGGCGCCCGTGCCGCACGCGCGCGTGCAGTTCCTCGGCGGTACGCAGCAGGGCGGTGCTCATCGGGGGTTCCCCTCGGTGCCGTTGGTGCCGGACGTGCCGGTGCCGCCGTCGGCGCTGTGCGCGAGGACACCGAGCAGGTCCTCGGCGAGCTCCGGCTTCAGCAGGCCGTGCGCGAGCGCCCGGTCGGCCGTCGCGCGGGCCATCGCCAGGTAGCCGTCGACGGCCTGCGGGGCGTGCCTGCGCAACTCCGTGACGTGCGCGGCGACGGTGCCCGCGTCCCCGCGCGCGACCGGCCCGGTCAGCGCCGCGTCGCCGGAGCGCAGGGCGTTGTCCAGGGCGGCGCCGAGCAGCGGCCCGAGCATCCGGTCGGGGGCTTCCACGCCGGCGGTGCGCAGCAGCTCCATGGCCTGGGCGACCAGGGTGACCAGGTGGTTGGCGCCGAGGGCGAGGGCCGCGTGGTACAGCGGGCGGTTCTCCTCGAAGATCCACTCCGGTTCGCCGCCCATCTCGATGACCAGGGCCTCGGCGGCCAGCCGCAGCTCCTCGGGCGCGGTCACCCCGAACGAGCAGCCGGCCAGCCGCTGCACGTCGACGGGCGTCCCGGTGAAGGTCATCGCCGGGTGCAGGGCCAGCGGCAGCGCGCCCGCGCGCAGGGCCGGGTCCAGGACCTTCGCGCCGTACCGCCCCGAGGTGTGCACGAGCAGCTGGCCGGGCCGTACGGCACCGGTCTCGGCGAGGCCGGCGACCAGGCCGGGCAGGGCGTCGTCGGGGACGGTCAGCAGGACCAGGTCGGCGCGCCGGAGGACCTCGGCGGGGGGTACCAGCGGGACGTCGGGCAGCATCGCCTCGGCGCGCCGCCGGGAGGCGTCGGAGACCCCGGAGACGGCCACCGGGCGGTGCCCGGCGAGCTGCAGGGACGCGGCCAGCGCGGGGCCCACCCGGCCCGCGCCGACAACGCCGACGGTGAGCCGCGCGGGGCGGTCACTGGGGTCTGGCTGTTGGACTGTACTCACGCGAGGGTGGCCTTCCCGTTCCAGTCCGCTCTGGGTACCGGACGATTTCTCGTCATGTTAACGCTATCCGGTCCGGAGCCGATCGGCCGTCCACAGGCTGTGGGTGACGGGTCACACCGGCGGTACGGAAAGCGGTTCTGAAAAATGACAGGCCCCCGGTCGACGTGCCACGGCATCATCCACGGCATGAGTGATACGGCGACGGCCCAGGACGAGCAGCCGAAGGAACCCCTGTCGGCGGAAGACCGGATGCGGGAGCGGCGCTCCGCCGCCTACCGGGGGGCCACCCGCCTCCTCGCGCGCGTGGGCGTGCGGGCCTCGCTGCGCGAACGGCTCGCGCGGCTCCAGGAGGCCGCCCCCGAGGTGTACGACCTGGACGAACCGTCGGACATCTACGGCAACGGCGTCGTCGAGGCCCTGGAGCGGCGCGTCGCGGCCCTGCTGGGCACGGAGGCCGCCGCGTTCTTCCCGACCGGCACGATGGCCCAGCAGGTCGCCCTGCGCTGCTGGGCGGCCCGCACCGGCAACCCCACGGTCGCCGTGCACGCCCTCGCCCACCCCGAGGTGCACGAGCGCAACGCCTTTCGCGAGGTGGCCGGCCTGCGCACCGTGCGCGTCACCGGCGAGCCCCGGCTCCCCACCGCCCAGGAGATACGCGACTTCGCGGAGCCCTTCGGGGCGCTGATGCTGGAGCTGCCCCTCAGGGACGCCGGTTTCGTCCTGCCCTCCTGGGAGGAGCTCACGGAGCTGGTGGAGGCGGCGCGGGAGCGCGACGCGGTGGTGCACTTCGACGGCGCGCGCCTGTGGGAGTCCACCGTCCACTTCGGTCGCCCCCTGCCCGAGATCGCGGACCTGGCGGACAGCGTCTACGTGTCGTTCTACAAGTCCCTCGACGGCTTCGGCGGCGCCGCGCTGGCCGGCCCGAAGCCCCTGGTCGAGGAGGCGAAGACCTGGCGCCACCGCTACGGCGGCATGGTCTTCCAGCAGTTCCCGACCGCCCTGGCGGCCCTGGCCGGCCTGGACCGCGAACTGCCCCGCCTCCCGGAGTACGTCCGCCACGCGCGCGTGGTCGCCACGGCCCTGCGGGACGGCTTCACCGAGTCGGGCGTCCCCTGGTCCCGCATCCACCCCGAGGAACCCCACACCCACCAGTTCCAGGTCTGGCTGCCGTACGCCGCCGACGTACTCCTGGAGACGGCGGTACGCCAGGCCGAGGAGACCGGTACCTACCTCTTCCCCGGCTTCTGGGACCCGAGGGGCCCGGGCCTGTCCATGACCGAGGTCACGGTGACGGCCGAGGGCCTGGAGTGGACACCGGAGGACGTGAGGGCGGCGGTCGCGGACTTCGTGGGGCGACTGCCTGGAACGCCGCGAGCTGAAGCGCCCCTTTAGGGGCGCTGGGGGTACCCCCGGCCGAAGGCTGGGGGAGGAACTGCGCGAGCAACCCCACACAACCCGCACCCGCCACTCGACCGCACCCGGCACCCCGGTAGGCGCCCGGCCTACCCACGTCGTGGCAACGTGCACGATGGGCATATGAGCGTACGTATCGACATCGCCGGGCTGCGCCCCGAGAGCGTCGCCGTCGTGCCCTCCCCGCTGGCCGAGCTCGGCATGGCGCTGCACGCGCTGTCCGAGCCGGGGCACCACCCCGGCCTGCAGGGCTGGGCGACCGGCGTGACCGCCCGCATGGAGCCGCATCTGGCCGACCGGATGTGCGAGGCGGACTTCCTGTGGCGGACGACGTTCTCGGACCTGTTCCTGCCGTACGCGGCGATGCCGGACGCCCTCCCGGCCGGCACGCTCGTGGCCGAACTCGACCAGCTGGACAAGCTGCCGGACGAACAGTTCGTCGACGCGGCCATGGAGTTCACGTGCGTACTCACCTACGCCACGCGGGCGCCGGCCCTCCTGTCGGATCCCGCCGGGCGCCGCAGGGCACTGGAGGTGGCCGCCTCGCGGGGCCCGCAGCAGGTCCGGTTCGCCCAGCGGCTGCTCGACGATCCGCCGAGCGTGCGCGCGTGGCTGCGCCGGTTCCTGGAGGACTGTGCCGAGGCGTTCTTCGACGAGGCGTGGTCACGGCTGCGCCACCAGCTGGCGGCCGACGCCCGGCACAAGACGGAGCTGCTGCGCCGCAAGGGGCCGGCCGAGGCGCTGGCGGCGGTCTCGCCCGCCGTGACGCTCGACGACGTGACGCTCGACGAGACGGGCGAGAGGCGCGCGCGGATCACCGTGGACAAGCTCACCGACGGCCACGCGCGCGTGGCGGCGGACGGCCTGCTGCTGGTGCCCACGAGCCTGGGCCGGCCGCACCTGATGGTCCTGCACCGCTACGGCTGGCAGCCGGTGCTGCACTACCCGGTCGGCTCGCCGGAGCTCGCCCCGCCCGCGTCGGTGGAGGAGCTGACGCTGCGGATGGCGGCGCTGTCCCATCCGGTGCGGATGCGGCTGTGCCGGCATCTGGCCCGCAGCGCGTACACCACCAGCGAGCTGGCGCAGGTGCACGGCCTGTCGGCGCCGGAGGTGTCCCGGCATCTGGGCGTGCTCAAGAAAGCGGGCCTGGTCACGACGCGCCGCCGCGGCCGGTACGTACTGCACCAGCTGGACGTCACGGTCGTCGCCCGGCTCGGCAGCGACTTCCTGGAGGGGATACTCCGTTAGTCGTGCGGTTCGCCGGCCGTGGGGCACGCTAGCCGTGTCCGCCGCCCGCCCGCACCAGCCCGGTCTCGTAGGCCAGGACGACCACCTGCACGCGGTCCCGGAGCCCGAGCTTGGTCAGGATGCGGCCCACATGGGTCTTCACGGTCGCCTCGGACAGCACCAGCCGGCTCGCGATCTCGCCGTTGGACAGGCCCTGCGCGACCAGCACCATCACCTCGCGCTCGCGCTCGGTGAGCCGCTCCAGTTCCTGGTGCCGGGGCTCCCTGCCGGCGGAGGGCAGCATCGGCGCGAACCGGTCGAGGAGGCGCCGGGTGGTGGAGGGCGCGACGACGGCGTCGCCGCTGTGCACGGAACGGATGGCGGCCAGCAGCTCGCCCGGGGGCACGTCCTTGAGCATGAAGCCGGAGGCGCCCGCCTTCAGCCCCGAGAAGGCGTACTCGTCGAGGTCGAAGGTGGTCAGGATGAGCACCTTGGGCGCGTCGGGCTGCTCGCAGATGCGCCGGGTGGCCTCCACGCCGTCCAGCTTGGGCATGCGCACGTCCATCAGGACGACGTCCACCGCGGTGGACGCGAGCACCTGGAGGGCCTCGACGCCGTCGCCCGCCTCCGCGACGACCTCCATGTCCGGCTGGGCCGCGAGCACCATCCGGAACCCGGTGCGCAGCAGCACCTGGTCGTCGACGAGCATCACGCGGATCGTCATCGGGTCCTCTTCCGTTTCTCATTCGTTCTTGTTCGGCCGCTCGGCCTGGGGGCGTGACAGGTGTCAACCGGGGGCGTGCGTCTGCGTCAATGCGCCGGTTTGAGCGGCAGCAGGGCACTGATGCGGAATCCTCCGCCAGGGCGGGGGCCCGCGTCGAGGGTGCCACCCACCATGCCGACGCGTTCGCGCATACCGATCAGGCCGTGCCCCTGGCCGTCGGCACCGCCCTCCTCGTACATCTCGTGCGGGGCGCCCTTGCCGTCGTCCTCGACCAGCAGGCCGAGTCCGTCGTCGAAGTAGACCAGCCGCACGCTGGCGCCCGTGTTGGGGCCGCCGTGCTTGCGGGTGTTGGTGAGCGCCTCCTGCACGATCCGGTACGCCGTGAGCTCGACGCCGCTGGGCAGCGGTCGCGGGGTGCCCTCGACCTTGAAGTCGACGGGCAGGCCGGAGGTGCGGCACTGCTCGATGAGGTCGTCGATCTGCTCGACGTCGGGCTGCGGGACGTACTCGCCGACCTCCTTGTGCTCGCCGGTGCGCAGCACGCCCAGCAGGCGGCGCATCTCGGCGAGGGCCTGGCGGCCGGTGGAGGAGATCGTCTCCAGGGCCTTCTTCGCCTGGTCGGGGGCGGCGTCGAGGACGTAGGCGGCGCCGTCGGCCTGGACCACCATCACCGACACGTTGTGCGCGACCACGTCGTGCAGCTCGCGCGCGATCCGGGCGCGCTCCGCGGCGACCGCGACCTTGGCCTGCGCCTCGCGCTCCTTCTCCAGCCGGGCGGCGCGCTCCTCCAGCTGTGCGAAGTAGGCGCGGCGGGTGCGCATGGAGTCACCGAGCACCCAGGCGAGCACGAACGGCACCGTCTGGAACAGCACGATCGCGACCTGCCCCGGGAAGCTCGCCTCCTGCTGCGGCCACCGGATCTGCGCCAGGGGCGCGGCGCCCAGCCCCGCGTAGAGGCCGAACCGGGACGCCCAGCGGGCGCCGACGGCCGCGTTCGTGCACACGATCACCAGCATGGCGAAGTTGGCGACGGTCGTCTCCACGTCCAGCATCAGCTGGGCCAGGCCGGTGGCCGCGGCCAGCAGCAGCATCGGCTCCGGGAAACGGCGGCGCAGCGCGACGACGACGCTCATCACGACGGACACGGCCAGCATGGCGGCCTTGGATCCGTGGTGCGGCTGAGCCTCGCCGAGCTTCCAGATGCTCGCGCCGGAGATCCCGAGCAGGACGACGGCCCAGAAGCTGTCGACCCATGTCGGGTGCCTGCGGAGGAAGTCATAGAGGCGCTGCACGTAACCCAGAGTAGGGAAGCGTGATAGGTGCAGGGGTCAACCGGAGGGCCGATCCCTGTTCCGCACGCGTACTCCGCAAGGTGGAGAAGGTGATCACCTGTGCGCCTAGTCTGGCCCGGTGACGGATGAGGCGACGCGAGAGACGGCCGACGACGCCCGTGGCTGGCGTGCGGCCACCGAGGCGGCCCTGTACGGCCCCGGCGGCTTCTACCGCCGCCCGGAGGGCCCGGCCGGGCACTTCCGTACGTCGGTGCACGCCTCGCGGCTGTTCGCCGAGGCCGTGGCCGAACTGCTGTGCCGGGTCGACGAGGCGCTGGGCCGCCCCGAGGCACTGGACTTCGTGGACATGGGCGCCGGCCGGGGCGAACTGGTCACGGGCGTGCTCGCGGCCCTGCCCGCGGACGTGGCGGCACGCACGCGTGCGTACGCCGTCGAACTCGCCGACCGCCCGCCGGGCCTTCCCGACCGGATCACCTGGCTGACCGAACTCCCCCGCACGGTCCGCGGCCTGCTCTTCGCCAACGAATGGCTCGACAACGTGCCGGTCGAGGTCGCCGAGGTGGACCCGGCCGGGGTGCCCCGCCTGGTGCACGTCCGGCGGGACGGCACCGAACTGCTCGGCGAGCGCGTGTCGGGCGCGGACGCCCAGTGGCTCGCGCGGTGGTGGCCGCTGGGCACCGAACCGGGACTGCGCGCGGAGATCGGGCTGCCCCGGGACCGGGCGTGGGCGTCCGCCGTCACCAGCCTCCAGCGGGGGCTCGCGGTGGCCGTGGACTACGCGCACACCGTGGCCACGCGTCCCCCGTTCGGGACGCTCACCGGATTCCGCGAGGGCCGCGCGACGGCACCCGTGCCGGACGGGGCGTGCGACATCACGGCGCATGTGGCGCTGGACGCGTGCACGGCGCTCGACCCGGCGCTCAGGCTGCCCGAGGCGCTCCTGCGCACGCAGCGGGACGCCTTGCGCGCCCTCGGCCTGGTCAGCGCACGCCCGCCGCTCACGCTCGCCTCCACGAACCCCGCCGGATACGTGCGCGCCCTCGCGACCGCGGGCGAGGCCGCCGAACTCACCGCCCCCGGCGGCCTCGGCGACTTCCTCTGGCTGCTCCAGCCGGTGGGCATCGACGACGTGCTGCTCTAGCGCGCCGCGCGCGCCGCACGCCCTGCTCGTCGCTGCCTGTCGCTGCCTGTCACCATTTGGTCGCTACTTGTCGATGTCGCCCACCACGAAGAACAGCGACCCCAGGATCGCGACCATGTCCGCCACCAGCGTCCCCGGCAGCAGTTCGGTCAGGACCTGGATGTTGTTGTACGACGCAGAGCGCAGCTTCAGCCGGTACGGGGTCTTCTCGCCCTTGCTGACGAGGTAGTAGCCGTTGATGCCGAGGGGATTCTCGGTCCAGGCGTAGGTGTGGCCCTCGGGCGCCTTGAGGACCTTGGGGAGCCGCTGGTTGATCGGTCCCGGCGGCAGGTCGGCGAGCCGGTCCAGACAGGCGTCGGCCAGGTCGAGGGCGTTGTGGGTCTGCTCCAGGAGGCACTCGAAGCGGGCCAGGCAGTCGCCCTCGGTCCGGGTGACGACCTTCAGGGTGTCCTGGAGCTCGCCGTAGGCCAGGTAGGGCTCGTCGCGGCGCAGGTCGAAGTCGACGCCCGAGGCGCGCGCGATGGGCCCGCTCACGCCGTACGCGTGCACGGCCTCCGGCGCGAGGACGCCCACGCCCCGGGTCCGGCCGCGGAAGATCTCGTTGCCGAGGACCAGGTCGTCGAAGACGTCCGTACGGGAGCGCACGGCGGCCACGGCGGCACGCGCGCGTGCGGTCCAGCCGGCCGGCAGGTCCTCCTTGAGGCCGCCGACGCGGTTGAACATGTAGTGCATGCGCCCGCCGGAGACCTCCTCCATGACGTTCTGGAGCTCCTCGCGCTCGCGGAACGCGTAGAAGACCGGGGTGATCCCGCCCAGTTCCAGCGGATACGAGCCGAGGAACATCAGGTGGTTGAGGACCCGGTTCAGCTCGGCGAGCAGGGTGCGGGTCCACACCGCGCGGACGGGCACCTCCATGCCGAGCATGCGCTCGACGGCGAGGACCACGCCCAGCTCGTTGGAGAAGGCCGACAGCCAGTCGTGGCGGTTGGCGAGCATGATGATCTGCCGGTAGTCGCGGGCCTCGAAGAGCTTCTCCGCGCCCCGGTGCATGTAGCCGATCACCGGCTCCGCGGAGACGATCCGCTCGCCGTCCAGCACCAGCCGCAGCCGCAGCACGCCGTGCGTGGAGGGGTGCTGGGGGCCGATGTTGAGCACCATGTCGGTGCTCTCGGCGGCGCCGCCGATCCCGACCGTGGTCTCCGTCGTAGGCGTCATGGACCCAGTCTCCCCTACGTACGCTGGCCCTATGGAGACGGGGAGCGCCACCGGCGCCGAGACCACGGGGACCGAGCCGGTGTGGACGGGGCTGCCGCCCGGCCTGCTGCGGATGCGCCGGCTGCTGCTGGTGGTGTGGCTGGGGCTGCTCGCCCTGGCCCTGGGACTGCTGCTCGGCCTGCTCGCGGGCCCGGTGTGGGCGGCCTTCGCGCTGCTGCCGCTGGCCGTGCTGGCCTGGGGCTGGGTGCTGCTGGGCCGCAACTGGCGGTCCTGGCGGTACGCCGAGCGCGCCGACGACCTGCTGATCACCCGCGGGGTGCTGTGGCGCGAGGAGACCGTGGTGCCGTACGGGCGGATGCAGCTGGTGGAGGTCACCTCGGGACCCGTCGAGCGGCACTTCGGGCTGGCCAGTGTGCAGCTGCACACCGCGGCCGCGGCCACCGACGCGACGATCCCCGGGCTCGACCCGGCCGAGGCGGAACGGCTGCGCGACCGGCTCACCGAGCTCGGCGAGGCCCGATCGGCGGGGCTGTGACCGCGCCGGGCGTCGAGGGCGCCATACGCGCGGGCAAGGCCGTCGGCGAGCGGCGGCTGCACCCGGTGACGCCGTTCCGGCGGGCGTGGGCGCCGGTCGCGGTGCTCACCGGCTGGGCGGTGCACGACCCGAACCAGGCGCAGGAGCAGCTGACGAAGCTGACCACCACCATGGTCCTGGGCGGGCTCGCCGCCCTGGTCACGGCGGGTGCCCTGTACGGGTTCCTCACCTGGTGGTTCACCTATTTCTCGGTGACCGACAGCGAACTGCGGATACGCACCGGCCTGTTGTTCCGGCGCACCGCGCACATCCGGCTGGAGCGGATCCAGGCCGTCGACATCACCCAGCCGCTTCTCGCGCGCGTGGCGGGCGTCGCCAAGCTGCGGATAGACGTCGTCGGCACCGACAAGAAGGACGAACTCGCCTTCCTCGGCCAGGGCGAGGCGCGTGCGCTGCGCGCGGAGCTGCTCGCGCGCGCCGCCGGTTTTGCGCCCGAGACGGCGCGCGAGGTCGGCGAGGCGCCGGCGCACGAGCTGATGCGGGTGCCCCCGGCCAAGCTGGCGCTCTCGATCGTGCTGACGGGCGCCACCTGGGGCTCCCTGGCGGCCGCCCTCGTGGCCCCGCCGTTCCTGTGGCTGGCCACCCACAGCGTGTGGACGGTTCTCGCGACCGCCGTGCCGCTGCTCGGCGCGGCGGCCACGACCAGTGTGGGGCGGTTCGTCGGGGAGTACGACTGGACGGTCGGGGAGTCCCCGGACGGGCTGCGCATCGACCACGGGCTCCTCGACCGCACGCACGAGACGGTGCCGCCGGGGCGGGTGCAGACCGTGCGGATCGTGGAGCCGCTGATGTGGCGGCCGCTGCGCTGGGTGCGGGTGGAGCTGGACGTGGCCGGGTCGGCGAACTCGGTGCTGGTCCCGGTCGCACCGCGTGCGGTCGCCGAGTCGGTCGTCGCGCGCGTGCTGCCCGGTGTGACCGTGCCCGGTGAGCTGCTGCGGCCGCCGGGGCGGGCCCGGTGGTGCGTGCCGCTGTGGTGGCGCGGGTACGGGCTCGCGGTCACGGACGCGGTGTTCGCGGCGCGGCACGGGCTGCTGCGCCGGCGCCTCGCGCTCGTCCCGCACGCCAAGGTCCAGAGCGTACGGCTGACCCAGGGGCCCTGGAGGCGGCTGTGGCGGCTCGCGGACGTTCATGTGGACACGGGGGCCGACAAGACCGTGACGGCCCGGCTGCGGGGCGCCGAGGAGGCCGCGGCGCTGCTGCGGGAGCAGGCCGAGCGGTCGCGGACGGGGCGCCGGGCGGCACGGCCGGACCGCTGGATGGCCTGACTCCCCCGACCCCTGGCCCCCGACCCTTCTGCCCCCCTGGCCCCCGCCGCCCCTGAACGGCCTGGGCCGGAGCACCCGTCGGGTGCTCCGGCCCAGGATCGCCGCGTGTCCAGGAGGCGGCGCAGCTTCAGGAGATGCTTCAGGCGCTCAGGTGGTTCAGGAGGCGGCGCTGCGCAGGCCGCCGAGGTTGATCTGCTCCGTCTCGTCGTGCGCGGTCAGGTCGATGACCTGCCCGACGCCCCGCGCCTGCGCGTCGGCGGGCTTGAACTCCGCCTCGGACTCGGCCTTGTGGAGCGCCAGCGCCTCCTGGCCGACGACGTCCGCGAGGTCCTCGTTGTGCATGGAGTCCAGGCCGCCCGCCTGCGAGCCCTTCTGGGTGCCGAAGAAGTCGAAGCCGCCGGTGACCAGCGGGCGCGGGATCGGCGCGGCCGGCAGGACCGCCACCGCGGTCGGCACCGTGAAGTGACCCGAGGGCTTGACGGAGTTCGCGGACGGAGCCGGCGTGGGGTGGGCGTCCTGCTCCGCCGGCGCCGGGGTGGTGTCCTCGTCCGGCCCGGCCGTGATGGCGGCGGCCGCGCGCGCGTGCCCGTCGGCCGCCTCGGGCTGCCCCTGCGCCTCGTCCTCCGGCGCGGTCTCGCCCGTCGGGGCGGCCTCGGGCTCGGCGGCCGTCTCCGCCGTACCCTCGGCCTCGGTGCCCGCGTCGGTCCCGCTCTTGGGGGCGTCCTTCTCGTCGAACCGGGCCAATGCCACCTTGGCCCGCAGGAACAGCTTGGAACCCTCCGGCGAGAAGACCGCGGGAGCCGTCTCCTCGACCGTCAGCGCCTCGGACGTGTCCTCGGCCTTGTCCTCGGCCTTCTCCTCGACGGCCGCCGCGGACTCCTCCGCCTCTTCCGCGCTGCGGGCGGCCGGCAGCGCGTTCGACGGCGCGGTGGCCTCGATCTCCAGCAGGCGGCGGCCCTCCAGGGCGCTCGCGCGCTCGGTCTCGGCCGTGGCGTAGCGGCGCAGCAGGGACGCGTGCTCGTTGCGCAGCCCCGCCAGCTCCGAACGCTTCGCGCGCAGCCGCTGCTCCAGCTTGGCGCGCAGCTCCCGCGACTCCTCGAGGTCGGTCTCCAGCTCGGCGATCCGCTCCTCGTGGCGCCACTCGTCGCTCGCACGCGCGCGTGACAGGTCGGCCACCTGCTTGCCCGCCTCGCTGTCCCAGCGCCGCATGACGGCGGCGCCGACGGCCGTGGTGGCCGCGGCTATCGCGGCCAGGGTGCGCAGCACCGTCGGTTGGGAGAACAACCAGGGGCCCAGGGCGCAGACGAGGGAGACACCGGCGATCGCCGAGGGAGGCAACAGCCTGTGCAAGGGCGGGGAATGACGGTGACGTCCACGTGGCATGGCCAGAAACTTACCGCGCGTAGGCGAATCGTGGTGCCCCGGGCCGTAAAAACACAGCGACAACGAAGTCTTCACACGGTATCGGCAGGGCCCGGACTCAGCGGTCGCTCAACCGGCCGCTGATCCACTGGAGCGTCGCGGGGATCTCGCGGCGCCAGGTGTTGAAGTTGTGGCCGCCGCTGTCGAGGATGATCGACGAGATCCGGGTCAGCTTCGTGGCCTCCACGCTCGCGATGAATTTCAGCGTGGCCTTGTAGTTGGTTTCTCCGACTTTGCTGCTGGTGACCAGCAGGGAGGTGTCCGGGGCGGGCTCGTGCTTCAGGAACCACCAGAGGTCGGCTCGGTTCTGGAGATTCCGGTCGCCCTGGAAGAGGTCGCCGGTCGTGGCGTCGAGGGGCGCCTTGTACGACGGGGAGAGCCCGGCCCCGGCCGCGTACACGCCGGGATGGTGCACCGCGAGCTTGAGCGCGCAGTACCCGCCCGTCGAGTCGCCGACGATCCCCCAGCCGCCCGGCTTCACGGCGGCCCGGTAGTGCGCGCGCACGGCGTCGGGCAGGTCCCTGGCGAAGAAGGTCTCGGTCTGCGGGCCGTGCGGGACGTCCACGCACTCGGTGTCCCGGGGCGGCGCGACCGTGGGCCGCAGCATCACGAGGATCGTCGGCCGCATCTTCCCGTCCCGGACCAGGTGCTGCGCCGTGCGCGGGTAGTGCAGCTTGTCGACCAGCGCCCGGGCGGTGCCGGGATAGCCGCTGAGGACGACCACCACCGGGAACGTCCGCGTGCGGTACTGCGGCTGGAAGTACTCCGGCGGCAGGTACACGTACGCGGGCGTGGTGATGTGGGTGGTACGGCCGACTATGCCGACCTGCTGGATCTGACCGGCCGTCCGGGGCAGCGAGCCGCCCATGCCGTGCACCTCCGACGTGGACAGCACCTGGACCGGGCCGGACGCATGGTTGACGACGACGCCCTGGTCGGTTTCGGTGCCGAACAGGTCCGCCCAGCTCGCGTAGAAACCGAAGGCCTGGTTGACCGCTATCCCGACGCACGCGAAGAGTGCCAACTGGGTGGCCAGCAGAATGCCGACCCGGCCGCTGACGGCCCGCCAGGTCCGGCTGCCCAGCCGGGGCCACAGCCACACCGTGCCTACGAACAGCAGTACGGCGGACAAGATCGCCAATGCCAGCAGTTTATTGCTCGTGAGACCCATGAGGTGCTTCCTGCCTGCGCTTTCCCCCGTGGCCTTCGCTGCTTTCAGCGAGCCTTGCCCCGGGCTTTCCCTGGCCTTTGAACCGGCTTTCCGGTGGGGAGTGAACCTCTCCCCCCGAGACACCGTCCTAGAGGGCGCAATGTCGCCGGATGCCCGAATCGGGCCCGGATTCAAGGTCTCTCGCAGAACTACGGGATGCGATGTCTGTCAGGATAGATGGGGAAATGTCGGGCGAGGTTCCGAGCCGATCAAGCCGGGCGCGGCGCATAATCCGCGGCCCGCGGCCCGAGGCCGTCCCCGCTCTGGTCGGCAGGGCGTGCGCGGTCGTAGGCGTCCTGGACATTGCCGCGGGCGTGTTCCCGCGCTTCCGTCACAGCCGTATGCACGCCATGGCCGAGGTACTGCCCGGCTCGCTCGGCCCGTTCGCCGCCGCGCTCTCGCTCAGCGTCGGCGTGCTGTTGCTGCTGCTCGCACACGGGCTCAAGCGGCGCAAGCGCCGGGCCTGGCGGGCCGCGGTCGCGCTGCTGCCGGCCGGCGCGGTCTCGCAGTTCGTGTACCGGCACTCGGTCATCGGCGCGCTGATCTCACTGGCCCTGTTCGTGCCGCTCGTGATCCACCGCGACGAGTTCAAGGCGCTGCCCGACCCGCGCAGCCGGTGGCGCGCACTCGCCAACTTCGTCCTCATGAGCGCCGGTTCGCTCGCGCTCGGCCTGGTGATCGTCAGCGCCCACCCCAAGCGCACCATCGGCGACCCCAGCCTGGCCGACCGCATCACCCACGTCCTGTACGGCCTGTTCGGCTTCGAGGGCCCCGTCGACTACGAGGGCTCCACCTCCTGGACGGTCGCCTTCTCCCTCGGCGCCCTCGGCCTGATCACCGCGGTCACCACCATCTACCTCGCCTTCCGCCCCGAACACCCCGCCGCACACCTCACCGAGGAGGACGAGACCCAGCTGCGCGCCCTGCTGGAGAAGCACGGCGCCCGCGACTCCCTCGGCCACTTCGCGCTCCGCCGCGACAAGGCGGTCGTCTTCTCGCCCAGCGGCAAGGCGGCGGTCACCTACCGCGTCGTCTCCGGCGTCATGCTCGCCAGCGGCGACCCGATCGGCGACGTCGAGGCCTGGCCCGGCGCCATCGAACGCTTCATGGACGAGGCCAAGGCCCACTCCTGGACCCCCGCCGTCATGGGCTGCTCGGAGACGGGCGGCGAGGTGTGGACCCGCGAGACCGGCCTGGACGCCCTCGAACTGGGCGACGAGGCGGTGGTGGACGTGGCGGATTTCTCGCTCGCCGGACGCGCGATGCGCAACGTGCGCCAGATGGTCAAGCGCATCGAGCGGGCCGGCTACGAAACCCGGGTACGGCGCATCCGTGACCTCGGCGAGGCCGAACTGGACCGCATCCGCCGGGCCGCCGAGGACTGGCGCGGCACCGACACCGAACGCGGCTTCTCCATGGCCCTCGGCCGCATCGGCGACCCCGCCGACGGCGACTGCCTGATCGCCACCGCCCACAAGGCCGACGAGACACCCGGCCAGTACGGCGACCTCAAGGCGATCCTGCACTTCGTGCCCTGGGGCACCGACGGCGTCTCGCTCGACCTGATGCGCCGCGACCGCTCCGCCGACCCCGGGATGAACGAACTGCTCATCGTGGCCGCCCTCCAGGCGGCCCCGAAGCTCGGCATCACCAGGATCTCGCTCAACTTCGCGATGTTCCGCTCGGCGCTCGCCCGCGGCGAGAAGATCGGCGCCGGACCGGTGCTGCGCGCCTGGCGCGGGCTGCTGGTGTTCCTCTCGCGCTGGTTCCAGATCGAGTCGCTGTACAAGTTCAACGCCAAGTTCCAGCCCCGCTGGGAGCCGCGCTTCGTGGTCTACCGGGCCTCCGGCGACCTCCCGCGCATCGGCCTCGCCGCCATGCAGGCCGAGGGCTTCGTCAGCCTCGCCCTCCCGCTCCCACGCTTCCTGCGCCGCCAGGCACCCGCCCCCCGCCCGTGCGCCCACAGCATCGCCGAACAGGGTGTACGAGCGGCCTGACCCCGAGACCGGCCCGAGCGGACGCCCCTCCCCCTCCAGCCCCGGGGCGCCGCTCGGGCGACGGGGGCTGGCCGCGGGGCCCTGGGCCTACGCTGAACGTATGAGCAACCACAGCGGACGTGGCCAGGTGACAGGGCTTCCGGCATGGGACCGGTGCGCGGTCATGGGGGTCGTGAACGTCACCCCCGACTCCTTCTCCGACGGCGGCCGCTGGTTCGACACGACGGCCGCGGTCAAGCACGGCCTCGACCTCGGCGCCCAGGGCGCCGACCTGGTCGACGTCGGCGGCGAGTCCACCCGCCCGGGCGCCACCCGCGTCGACGAGGACGAGGAACTGCGCCGGGTCGTCCCCGTCGTCCGCGGCCTCGCCTCCGAAGGCGTCGTCGTCTCCGTCGACACCATGCGCGCCTCCGTCGCCCGGCAGGCCCTCGCCGCCGGCGCCGCCCTCGTCAACGACGTCAGCGGCGGCCTCGCCGACCCCGACATGATCCCGGTCGTCGCCGACTCCGGCGCCCCCTTCGTCGTCATGCACTGGCGCGGCTTCCTGGAGGGCGGCAACGTCAAGGGCGTGTACGACGACGTCGTCGGCGAAGTCCTCGACGAACTCCACGCGCGCGTGGACGCCGTCCTGGCCGGCGGCATCTCCCCCGACCGGATCGTCGTCGACCCCGGTCTCGGCTTCTCCAAGAACTCCGAGCACGACCTGACCCTGCTCGCCCACCTCGACCGGCTGCACGCCCTGGGCCGCCCCCTGCTCGTCGCCGCCTCCCGCAAGCGGTTCCTCGGCCGGGTCCTGGCCGGGCCCGAAGGGGCGCCCCCGCCGGCCCGGGAGCGTGACGCGGCGACGGCCGCCGTCTCGGCGCTCGCGGCGCACGCCGGCGCGTGGGCGGTGCGCGTGCACGAGGTACACGCCACGGCGGACGCGGTACGGGTCGCGCGCGCCATAGAGGAGGCACGCGCCGGAACGGACGCGCCGGGCGCACGGACCGCGCAGGCCACTTCCGCTGCGCAGAACGCTCCCCACCGCGCAGAAGGAGCCCGGTGAGCGCCCCCCATACCGACGTCGAGCAGGTCGAGGCCGCCAACACCGCCTTCTACGAGGCACTGGAGAACGGCGACTTCGAGGCGGTCTCCTCCCTCTGGCTCACCCCCGCCGACCTGGGCGTCGACGAGGAGTACCACGACCCCGCCGACAGCGGCGTGATCTCCTGCGTGCACCCGGGCTGGCCGGTGCTGACCGGCCGCGGCGAGGTCCTGCGGTCGTACGCGCTGATCATGGCGAACACCGACTACATCCAGTTCTTCCTCACCGACGTGCACGTCTCCGTCACCGGCGACACCGCCCTGGTGACCTGCACGGAGAACATCCTCAGCGGCGGCCCGGCCCCCGAGGGCGGCCAGGAACTCGGCCCGCTGGTCGGACAGCTGGTCGTCGCCACCAACGTGTTCCGGCGCACCCAGGACGGCTGGAAGCTCTGGTCCCACCACGCCTCCCCGGTGCTCTCCGAGACCGACGAGGACGAGGAGGACGACACGCCCTCCTGACCGCGGGCACCCCTCCGGCCCCCTCGCGAACCCCCGCGGGCCCCTTGCGGCCCAAGAAGTGGCTGGAATCACGAACTCGCGAGTAGGTACGGCTACCGGCCCATGAGCCGCCGGGTTCTCCAGGGGAAACACGCGATGAACCCTGCCGCACCCCGGCGAACCCCGTGCCCCGTACCCCGGCTCTGTCAGTGCCCGCAGGTAGATTCGTGTCTGGCCGGTCCATCGCCCGCACGCGGTGCGGCCCGGCCGCCACACCGACGATTGCAGGAGTGATTCGCGTGGATCGTGTCGCGCTGCGCGGCCTGAGGGCCCGCGGGCACCACGGTGTCTTCCCCAAGGAGCGCGAGGAGGGCCAGACCTTCATCGTGGACCTCGTCCTTGGCCTGGACACCCGGCAGGCGGCGGCCGACGACGACCTGGCGAAGACCGTGCACTACGGCATCGTGGCCGAGGAGGTCGTCGCCGTGGTCGAGGGGGAGCCGGTGAACCTGATCGAGACGCTCGCCGAGCGGATCGCCCAGGTCTGCCTGAAGCACGAGGGGGTAAGAGAGGTCGAGGTCCAGGTCCACAAGCCGGACGCGCCCATCACCGTCCCCTTCGACGACGTCACCGTCACCATCACCCGGAGCCGAGTATGACCGCATCCTCCCTGCGGGGTCCCAGCGACCCGACCGTCCAGCCGGTGCCCGCCTCCGTCGTCGAGCAGGTCGACGCCGCCGACACCACCCTGTCCAACCCCAAACGAGCCGTGATCGCCCTCGGCTCCAACCTCGGCAACCGCCTGGAGACCCTGCAGGGCGCCATCGACGCCCTGGAGGACACCCCGGGTGTCCGCATCAAGGCCGTGTCGCCGGTGTACGAGACGGAGCCGTGGGGCGTCGCGCCCGGCAGCCAGCCGACGTACTACAACGCGATCGTGGTGCTGAAGACCACCCTCCCGCCGTCCTCCCTGCTGGAGCGGGCACACGCGGTCGAGGAGGCGTTCAACCGGGTGCGGGACGAGCACTGGGGCCCGCGCACCCTCGACGTCGACATCGTCGCCTACGCCGACGTCGTCTCCGACGACCCGCACCTCACCCTCCCGCACCCGCGCGCCCACGAACGCGCCTTCGTGCTCGCCCCCTGGTACGACATCGACCCCGAGGCCCTGCTGCCCGGCCGCGGCACGGTCGCGGACCTCCTGGCCGCCGTCACCCGGCACGGTGTGGAAGCCCGCGGGGACCTGGAACTCCGACTGCCCGAGTAGTCGTTAAGGTCGAGACGACCACATCGCTGCGGGGGAGCTGAAGGAACACAGTGAAAGAGCTGCGGATCAGGGTGCTGGCCGGCGTCTTCGTCGTGGCCGGAGTGCTGTCCTGGGCGGCCGCCCGCCTCTGGAACGCGGTGGGGACGCTGCCCAGCGTGCCGGTGGCCGCCCCGATCGTCCTCGCCCTGATCGCCGTGGTCCTGCTCTCCACCGCGCTCTCGCTGCGCGCCCGCCTCAAGGCCCAGCGCGAGCGCCGCCCCGGCGCCAAGGGCGTCGACCCCCTGATGGCGGCCCGCGCGGTCGTCTTCGGCCAGGCCAGCGCCCTGGTCGCCGCCCTCGTCGCCGGCATGTACGGCGGCACCGGCGTCTTCCTCCTGGAACTCCTCGACTTCCCCACCCGCCGCGACCAGGCCCTCTACGCGGCCTTCTCGGTCGTCGCCGGCATCGGCGTGATAGCGGCGGCCATCTTCCTGGAACGGGTGTGCAAGCTCCCGGAGGACGACGACAACAACCACAGCGGGGCCGAGCCGGTGGCGTGACCCCGGGCAGGGGCAGGCGTCAGCGGGCCATGATGAGGCTCATCGCCTCGTTCCGGGTGGCCGCGTCCCGCAGCTGGCCGCGAACCGCCGACGTTATGGTCTTCGCGCCGGGCTTGCGGATCCCCCGCATCGACATGCACATGTGTTCGCACTCGACGACCACGATGACGCCCCGTGGCTCCAGGATCTGCATCAGCGAGTCCGCGATCTGCGTAGTGAGACGTTCCTGCACCTGGGGGCGGCGGGCGTAGACGTCGACCAGCCGGGCCAGTTTGGACAGCCCGGTGATCTTCCCCGTCACCGACGGGATGTATCCGACGTGGGCGACGCCGTGGAACGGGACCAGATGGTGTTCACATGTGCTGTAGACCTCGATGTCCTTCACCAGCACCATCTCGTCGTGCCCGATGTCGAACGTGGTGGTCAGGACGTCCTCGGGCTTCTGCCACAGCCCGGCGAAGATCTCCTTGTAGGCCCGCGCCACCCGCGCCGGAGTCTCCCGCAGGCCCTCGCGGTCCGGGTCCTCGCCGACCGCGATGAGGAGTTCGCGTACGGCGTTCTCGGCGCGTTTCTCGTCGAAGTCGCCGATGGTGCCTTCGCCGTCCAGGGTCACGGGGTCGGTCATCTGGGGTGCCTCGTTCCATCGGGTGTGCGCATGTGGATCACGCGCCTCATGTACAGGCATTACGGAAATGCCGCGCCCCCCAGGCTAGATCCTGGGGGGCGCGGCATCCATTCCGAGCCAGGTGAGACCGGTGTGACTCAGCTCTCGGGTCGGTCCTCCGGGGCCTTCTCGACCGCCGTGGCGGGCTCGGCCGCCGTGGACTTCGCGGTGCTGATCGCCGGCGTCGAGCCGTTCGCCCCGTTGGTCAGTGCGAGCTCCCTGGGGGAGAGCACCGGCGGGCGGGTGGACGGCGTACGGCGGGAGGAGCCGGTCCACGCGGGCCGCGCGGGCCGCTTGTGGATCGCCGCGAAGACCTCGGCGATCTCCTCCTTGTTCAGGGTCTCCTTCTCCAGGAGCTGGAGCACCAGGTTGTCGAGGACGTCGCGGTTCTCGACCAGGATCTCCCAGGCCTCGTTGTGCGCGTTCTCGATGAGCTTCTTGACTTCCTCGTCCACCAGGGCGGCGACCTCTTCCGAGTAGTCGCGCTGGTGGGACATCTCACGGCCGAGGAAGGGCTCGGTGTTGTCGCCGCCGAACTTGATCGCGCCGAGACGCTCGGTCATGCCGTACTGCGTGACCATCGCGCGAGCGGTGGCCGTGGCCTTCTCGATGTCGTTGGCGGCGCCGGTGGTCGGGTCGTGGAAGACCAGTTCCTCGGCCGCGCGGCCGCCCAGCATGTAGGCGAGCTGGTCGAGCATCTCGTTGCGCGTGGTCGAGTACTTGTCCTCGTCCGGCAGGACCATCGTGTAGCCGAGGGCGCGGCCGCGGGACAGGATCGTGATCTTGTGGACCGGGTCGGAGTTCGGGGAGGCCGCCGCCACCAGGGCGTGGCCGCCCTCGTGGTACGCGGTGATCTTCTTCTCCTTGTCCGACATGATCCGGGTCCGCTTCTGCGGGCCCGCGACCACGCGGTCGATCGCCTCGTCGAGCATCTGGTTGTCGATGAGCTTGCGGTCGCTGCGGGCCGTGAGCAGCGCCGCCTCGTTCAGCACGTTCGACAGGTCCGCGCCGGTGAAGCCCGGGGTGCGGCGGGCGACCGCCGCGAGGTCGACGTCGGGCGCGACCGGCTTGCCCTTCTGGTGGACCTTGAGGATCTCCAGACGGCCCTGCAGGTCCGGCGGGTCGACCGCGATCTGGCGGTCGAAGCGGCCGGGGCGCAGCAGCGCCGGGTCGAGGATGTCGGGCCGGTTCGTCGCGGCGATGAGGATCACGCCGCCCTTGACGTCGAAGCCGTCCATCTCGACGAGCAGCTGGTTGAGCGTCTGCTCGCGCTCGTCGTGACCGCCGCCGAGGCCTGCGCCACGGTGCCGGCCGACCGCGTCGATCTCGTCGACGAAGACGATCGCCGGGGCGTTCGCCTTGGCCTGCTCGAAGAGGTCACGGACTCGGGAGGCACCGACACCGACGAACATCTCGACGAAGTCGGAACCGGAGATCGAGTAGAAGGGGACCCCTGCCTCGCCGGCGACGGCGCGCGCGAGCAGCGTCTTGCCGGTGCCGGGACGGCCGTAGAGGAGCACGCCCTTGGGGATCTTGGCGCCGACGGCCTGGAACTTGGCCGGCTCCTGCAGGAACTCCTTGATCTCGTGGAGTTCCTCGACGGCCTCGTCGCAGCCCGCGACGTCCGCGAAGGTCGTCTTCGGGGTGTCCTTGGTGATGAGCTTCGCCTTGGACTTGCCGAAGTTCATGACCCGGGAGCCGCCGCCCTGCATCTGGTTCATCAGGAACAGGAAGACGACCACGATGAGGACGAAGGGCAGCAGGGAGAGCAGGACGCTCACGAAGGCGTTCTGCTTGGTCGGCGCGACGGTGTAGCCGTCGGGGATCTGCTTGTCCTGGTACTTGGTCTGCAGCGTGTTGGCGAGGGTGACGCCCTGGTCGCCGATGTAGCTCGCCTGGATCTTCGAGCTGCCGTCGACCTTCTCGCCGCTCTTGAGCGTGACCTTGATGGTCTGCTCGTCGCCGGTGGTCAGCTTGGCCGATTCCACCTTGTTGTCATTGATCGCCGCCACGACCTGGCCGGTGTCCACCGTCTTGTAGCCGCCGGACGAGCCGACGACCTGCATCAACACGACCACGGCAAGGACGGCCAGCACGATCCACATGACCGGCCCACGGAAGTATCGCTTCACGTCCATCCATACGGAGCGGTGTCGCCCCGTCCCTCCTGCCATAGTGAGTTTGATAAGACAGTTCTTCTGACGGTACCCCAGCATTGTGGCCCGAAGCCGCACGAAGCTGCGCGGACGACTGGTGAAACCCGTCTCTGCATGCTCCAACGGCGCGAAACCCGCTGGGGTTCCCGATCGTCTTACGTAAGTGGACCCTCCGGCGTATCAGCCGGGGTTCAGCCGCCGTAGACGTGAGGCGCGAGCGTACCGACGAACGGGAGATTGCGGTACTTCTCCGCGTAGTCGAGGCCGTAGCCGACGACGAACTCGTTGGGGATGTCGAAGCCGACCCACTCGACGTCGATGGCGACCTTGGCCGCGTCCGGCTTGCGCAGCAGGGTGCAGATCTTCAGGGTCTCGGGCTCGCGGGAGCCGAGGTTGTTGATCAGCCAGGACAGGGTCAGGCCCGAGTCGATGATGTCCTCGACGATCAGGACGTGCCGGCCCTTGATGTCGGTGTCGAGGTCCTTGAGGATCCGCACCACACCGGAGGACTGGGTGCCCGCGCCGTACGAGGACACGGCCATCCAGTCCATGGTGACGGGGGTGGACAGCGCCCGGGCGAGGTCCGCCATGACCATCACGGCGCCCTTGAGGACGCCGACGATGAGCAGGTCCTTGCCCGCGTACTCCGCGTCGATCTTCGCGGCCAGCTCGGCCAGCTTCGCGTCGATCTCTTCCTTGGTGATGAGCACCTGCTGGAGGTCGGCACCCATGTCTTTCGCGTCCACCCGCATCACTTTCGGTCGGTCGTCCCACCGGCGTACCCGGCCCTTCGCAGGAGCGCCGGTGAGCGCTCCAGCAGGTCGGGATTCAGCCTTGCCGAATCACCAGTCTGCCACCCTGGCGCTGGGCGACGACTTTGCCGGGGAGATTGATGCCCCCCTGGCCTCGCCAGCCGGTGATGAGGCGGTCGACTTCCTCGATGTGCCGGGCGAACAGGGAGCCGGCCGGTGCGCCCGCCTCGATGGCCGCGCGGCGCAGGATCCGGCGGCGTACCGCGGGGGGCAGGGCGTAGAGCTTGGCGCACTCCAGCAGGCCCGCGGCGTCCCGTACGGAGGCCTCGGCCTGGCTGGCCCAGGTGTCGAGGGCGTCGGCGTCGTCGCGGGAGAGCTGGGCGGTGCGGGCGAGCGCCTCGACGACGCCCTTGCCGAGGGCCTTCTCCAGGGCGGGCAGGCCCTCGTGGCGGAGCCGGGAGCGGGTGTAGGCCGGGTCCGCGTTGTGAGGGTCGTCCCAGACGGGCAGGGACTGGACCATGCAGGCCTTGCGGGCGGTCTGGCGGTCCAGCTGGAGGAACGGGCGGCGGTAACGGCCGCCGGCCCCCGAGACCGCGGCCATTCCGGACAGGGAGCGGATGCCGGAGCCGCGGGCCAGGCCGAGCAGGACGGTTTCGGCCTGGTCGTCCCTGGTGTGGCCGAGCAGGATCGCGGCGCCGCCGTGCCGTTCGAGCGCGGCGTCCAGGGCGGCGTAGCGGGCGTCCCGGGCGGCGGCTTCGGGTCCGCCGTCGCGGCCGACGGTCACGGTGATGGACTCGACCGGGTCGAGGCCGAGTTCGCGCAGCCGCAGGACGACCTCCTCGGCGCGCAGGTCGGAGCCGGGCTGCAGGCCGTGGTCGACGGTGATGCCGCCCGCGCGGATGCCGAGCTTGGGGGCCTCGAAGGCGAGGGCGGAGGCGAGCGCCATGGAGTCGGCGCCGCCGGAGCACGCGACGAGGACGAGCGGGGAGGGGGGCCGCTCGTTCGGTGTCTGCTCCGGGATCTCGGGGACCTCGGGGAGGCCGCCGGCGGGGCGCGCGAGGCGCACGCCGATGCGCCCACCGGAGCGCTCACCGGCGGTACGGCTGTGGCGGCTGTCGTCGGTGAGGATGTCGTGGAGGACGCGGCGGACCGCCAGGCGTATCGCCGCGACCGCAGGATGGGGACCCATGTCCGGTTCCCTTCATGAAGTTTTCGGGGGGTGAACCCGAGATCGGTCACTCAGAGTATGTAGATGGTGACAGAAACGGGCCGTTCCCCGAGCATCGCACGCCTACCCATCGCTCACGGTCCCTCGGACGGGTGATTGGAGGGGCGTTCGCCTGCCGTCGGCCGGTTTCCGTTCACCACACATCCGCTCGTTCACGACTCGGACTTGCGGTGCACCCGCGCGACCCAGTCCGCCGGTTTGGCGATCTCCGCCTTGGTCGGCAGGGTGTTCGGGGAGGTCCACACCCGGTTGAAGCCGTCCATGCCGACCTGCTCGACGACGGCCCGCACGAAGCGTTCGCCGTCCCGGTACTGACGGAGTTTGGCATCCAGGCCGAGCAGCTTGCGCAGGGTCATGTCGAGACGGGAGGCGCCCTTGGCGCGCCGCTGCTGGAACTTCTCGCGGATCTCGGCGACGGTCGGCACGACCGCGGGTCCGACGCCGTCCATGACGAAGTCGGCGTGGCCCTCCAGGAGGGACATGACGGCGGTGAGCCGGCCGAGGATCTCGCGCTGGGCCGGGGTCTGCACGAGTTCGACGAACGACCGTCCGCCGTCGTCCTCCTCGGCCTCGGGGCGGCTCCCGGCGAGGGACTGGGCGGCGTCCCGGATGCGTTCGAGCACGGTCATCGGGTCGACGTCGGTCTCCGACAGGAACGACTGGATCTCGCCCTCCAGATGGGCGCGCAGCCAGGGCACCGCCGTGAACTGGGTGCGGTGCGTCTCCTCGTGGAGGCAGACCCACAGGCGGAAGTCGTGGGGCTGGACGTCGAGTTCGCGCTCCACGTGGACGATGTTGGGGGCGACGAGCAGCAGCCGGCCGCCGCCGTTCTGGTCCGCCGGGAGGTCGCGGGAGGAGGGGGCGAAGGTCTCGTACTGGCCGAGGACCCGGGACGACAGGAACGACAGGAGCATGCCGAGCTCCACGCCGGTGACCTTGCCGCCGACCGCGCCGAGGACCGCGCCGCCGGGGGTGCCCGCGCGCCGCTCCTGCATCTTCTCGAGCAGCGGCTTGAGGAGTTCACGGAAACCGGCGACGTTCGCCTTGACCCAGCCGGGCCTGTCCACCACCAGAACGGGGGTGTCGTGAATGTCGTCGGTCCCCATACGAGTGAAGCCCCGGACGTGTTCCTCCGAGGCCTTCGCGTGCCGCCGCAGTTCCGCGACGATGCCCCGGGCCTCGTCGCGGCTCACCTCGGGCCCCGGCCGCACGAGCCGGGTCGCGGTCGCCACCGCGAGATTCCAGTCGACCATCCCAGAAGAAGCAGCGCCACCGATGCTCGTCATGCGTCAACCGTACGTTAGCGCTCCCACTTGGGGCAGGCCGTGGGGGTTGGTGAGGTTGGCGTGACTTGTGCGGTGGGGTGGGTTGGGGGGCTTGCGTCGGCAGGGGCGGGGTCGGTTTTCGGGTGCCCGGCGGGCGGCGCGCGGCGGGCCGTGGTTACAGGCCCGCCAGGGCCGTTGCCGTCTTGTCCAGGGCCTGCTGGGCCGCTACCGGGTTTGTCGTGTTCGACGTCAGGAAGGCGAAGGCCAGGAGGCGGCCGTCCTTGTCGACGACCGTGCCCGCGAGGGTGTTGACGCCGGTGAGGGTGCCGGTCTTCGCGCGTACGACGCCTGCCGCGCCGTCCGTGTAGCGGCCGGTGAGGGTGCCCGTGAAGTGGGCGACGGGGAGGCCGGTGAGGACCGCGCGCAGGCCTGGCCGTTCGACGTCGGCGGCCTTGACGAGGAGGGCGGTGAGGAGGTTCGCCGTCAGCCGGTCGTCGCGGTTCAGGCCGCTGCCGTCGTTGAAGGAGGCTCCGGCCATCGGCAGGCCCAGCTCGGTCAGCTGGGCGTCGATCGCGGCCGCTCCCCCGTCGAAGCTGGCCGCCTTGCCGCTCGCGAGCGCCGTCTGGCGGGCCAGGGCCTCGGCGATGTCGTTGTCGCTGTTGGTCAGCATGCGCTCGACGACGGCGGACAGCGGCGGCGAGGCGACGGTGGCGAGGGTCTCGGCCCGGCTGCTCGCCTTGGAGGTGCCCGGTGCCGAGGTCTTGATGCCGGCGTCCGCCAGGAAACCCGCGAACTTCCGTGCCGCGTCGGCCGCCGGGTCGCTCACCCGGAGCACGGGTCCCTCGGTGGAGTCGTTGGTGCGGGCCTCGTCGGCCATCAGGGGGCTCACGCGCGCGAGGTTGTCGTTGACGCCGATGGAATGCAGGTCGGGGCCGGAGTAGAGCGTGGTGTCGTACGAGAGGGTGATCTGCTTGATGCCCCGCGCGGTCAGCGATTTCGCCGTCTCGGTGGCGAGGGTGCGCAGGCTGGCCCAGCCGGCCGCGTCCTTGCGGGCGGTCAGGGTGGGGTCGCCGCCGCCGACCAGGACGACCTCCCTGGTGCCGGGTTCGAGGGCCACGCGCGTGGTGATGCGGTGATCGGGGCCCAGGGCGGAGAGGGCGGCGACGGCGGTGGCGATCTTGGTGGTGGAGGCGGGGGTCAGGGCGATGTCGGCGCCGGAGCCGTACAGGCGGCTGCCGGTGGCCACGTCGACGACCACGGCGGTACGGGTGCTGCCGAGCGCCGGGGCCTTCAGGAGAGGCCCCAGGAGGTTCGTGACGGCCGTTCCGGAGATGCCGACGGACTTTCCGGCGGGCGCCGACTTCACGGTGTTCGTGGCGCCGTCCAGCCCCGTGAGGACGGGTCCGGCGCTGGGCGCCGGGCCGGGCGCGCCGTCGGCTGTGACGGAGTCCGCACCGGAGCCGTGATCTGTGCCACCCGACCGCTCCAGGGCGGCGGCCCGGTCCCGCTCGGCCGTACGCTGACCGTTGGCGTCCCAGGGGCCCGCCGCGGTCACCACACCGGCGGCCAGCGCGAGCCCGGCCGTGGCGGCGCCCGCGGTGTACTGCCAGGTCCTGAGGATCCGGGACCGGGGTCGAGGGGGGCGGACCAGGGTGGCCAGCCGGGGTCCCGTCGCGCGCGCGACGCGTGCGAGCCGCGGTCCCACCGCTCGCCACAACCGCGCGACCTGCGGTTTCGTGGCGTTCACCAGGCGTGCCAGCCGCGGTCGTACGGCTCCCGCGATCTTCCGCACACGCGGTTTCGCGGACTGCCAAGGCCTCAGCTCTGGCACGACCACCAGCCCCTTTCGCGATCACACACCTGCGTGGGGGACACTTAACCATCAGAACTATGTGTTGATCATGGAGGAGCCACCGGTGGAGTTCGACGTCACGATCGAGATCCCGAAGGGTTCGCGGAACAAGTACGAGGTGGACCACGAGACCGGTCGGATCCGCCTCGACCGTCGTCTCTTCACCTCGACCGCCTACCCGACCGACTACGGATTCGTCGAGAACACCCTCGGCGAGGACGGCGACCCGCTGGACGCGCTGGTCATCCTGGACGAGCCGACGTTCCCGGGCTGCCTGATCAAGTGCCGCGCGATCGGCATGTTCCGGATGACGGACGAGGCCGGCGGCGACGACAAGCTGCTGTGCGTCCCGGCGACCGACCCGCGCGTGGAGCACCTGCGCGACATCCACCACGTGTCGGAGTTCGACCGCCTGGAGATCCAGCACTTCTTCGAGGTCTACAAGGACCTGGAGCCCGGCAAGTCCGTCGAGGGCGCCAACTGGGTGGGCCGCACCGACGCCGAGGTGGAGATCGAGCGGTCGTACAAGCGCTTCAAGGAGACGGGCGGTCACTGAGACCACCCCGGTAGGCCAACACCGGGAAACGGGCCGCACGCACGCGTGGGGCCCGTTTTTCGTGCCCGGGTTCTTCCCCGCGGCCGGTTTTCGTGTCCGCCGTGTGGTCACGCGCATACTGAGGCTGTCGTGAAAGGTGTCGTTCAGGGAGCGTTACGACGGTGACGGAGGCGGAGGACCGCAAGCCCAGGTCGGACGAGGCGCGGTACGACCCGGAGCTCACGTCCGAGTTCGCCGTCCCCCGGGGCATCGAGGTCCCCGAGGGCGGCGGTGAGCCGGAGACGACGTCCGAGTTCGCGGTGCCGGAGGGACTCGCGGCGCCGCAGCCGGCGGGTGCCGAGCCGGAGGGGTCGGCGTTCAGCCTGCCGAGCACCTACAGCGCCCACGAGGCCCCGCCCGTCTTCACACCCGCCTCCGGGTTCCCCGCGGTCAGCCTCGTCAAGGACGCGCCCTGGCAGGACCGGATGCGCACGATGCTGCGCATGCCGGTGGCCGAGCGGCCGGCCGTGGAGCCGGTGCAGAAGGCCGAGGAGGGCGCTCCCGCCGTCCCGCGCGTGCTCGACCTGACCCTGCGTATCGGGGAGTTGCTGCTGGCGGGCGGCGAGGGCGCGGAGGACGTGGAGGCCGCGATGTTCGCGGTCTGCCGGTCGTACGGGCTCGACCGGTGCGAGCCGGGCGTCACCTTCACGCTGCTGGCGATCTCGTACCAGCCCTCGCTCGTCGACGACCCCGTGACCGCGTCCCGGACGGTGCGGCGGCGCGGGACCGACTACACGCGCCTGTCCGCCGTCTTCCGGCTCGTGGACGACCTCACCGACCCCGAGACCCATGTCTCCCTGGAGGAGGCCTACCGGCGGCTCGCGGAGATCCGCCGCAACCGGCACCCGTACCCCGGCTGGGCGCTGACCGCCGCGAGCGGGCTGCTCGCCGGGGCCGCCTCCGTGCTGGTCGGCGGTGACCTGCTGGTGTTCGTGGCGGCCGCGATCGGCGCGATGCTCGGCGACCGGCTGGCGTGGCTGTGCGCGGGGCGGGGGCTGCCGGAGTTCTACCAGTTCATGATCGCCGCGATGCCCCCGGCCGCGATCGGGATCGCCTTCTCGCTCGCCCACGTCGACGTCGCGGCGTCCGCCGTCGTCACCGGTGGACTCTTCGCGCTGCTGCCCGGACGGGCCCTCGTCGCGGGCGTCCAGGACGGGCTCACCGGCTTCTACATCACCGCCGCCGCGCGCCTGCTGGAGGTCATGTACTTCTTCGTCGGCATCGTCATCGGGGTGCTGACGGTCCTGTACTTCGGCGTGAAGCTGGGCGGCCGGCTCAATCCCGACGCGGCACTGGTCGGCTCCGAACGGCCGCTGCTGCAGATCGCCGCGTCGATGGTGTTGTCGCTGACCTTCGCCGTCCTGCTCCAGCAGGAACGATCCACCGTGCTGGCCGTGACCCTCAACGGCGGTGTGGCGTGGTGCGTCTACGGTGCGATGCACTACGTCGGGGGGATCTCGCCGGTCGCCTCCACGGCGGTGGCGGCGGGGCTGGTGGGGTTGTTCGGGCAGTTGCTGTCGCGGTACCGGTTCGCCTCCGCGCTGCCGTACACGACGGCGGCGATCGGGCCGCTGCTGCCGGGGTCGGCGACCTATTTCGGGCTGCTGTCGATGGCTCAGAACGAGGTCGACAAAGGGCTGGTGTCGCTGGCCAAGGCGGCGTCGCTCGCCATGGCCATCGCCATCGGGGTCAATCTGGGGTCGGAGATCTCCCGGCTGACCCTGCGGGTGGGGTCGGCGGGGAAGCGTCGGGCCGCGAAGCGGACGAGGGGGTTCTGAGCGCCTCAGGGGGAGCCGGTGCGGGTCCGTCGGCGGGTGCGGGTGCGTCGTGGCTTGTCGCGCGGTCCCTCCCCCAGCCTTCGGCCGGGGGTACCCCCAGCGCCCCTTAGGGGCGGTACTGCTGGTCCTCGCTGTACGGGTACGGGTTCTGCTGCTGGCCGTAGCCGTTCTGGTCGTAGCCGCCCTGGTCGTAGCCGTTCTGGTCGTAGTACGGCTGCTGCTGGCCGTACCCGTACTGCTGCTGGGACTGGGGCTGGGGCTGCTGGCCGTACTGCTGCTGGGGCTGCTGGGGCTGCTGGGGCTGCTGCGGGGTGTACGTCGGCTCGATCCTGCGGAGCTGGGTCGTCGCGTCGTCCATCACCGGGGGTGCCGGGTACTGCCGGACCGGCTCCTGCTCCGGCTCCTGGGCCGCCGCCTTCTTGCCCTTCGCGCGGGCCCGCAGGAACTCGATGATGATCGGGACGACCGAGATCAGGACGATCAGGATCAGGATCGCCTCGATGTTGCTCTTGACGAAGTCGATCTTGCCGAGCCAGGAGCCGAGCAGGGTGACGCCGGCGCCCCACAGGACGCCGCCGATGACGTTGAAGGTGAGGAACGAGCGGTAGGCCATGCCGCTGACGCCGGCGATGATCGGCGTGAACGTGCGGATCACCGGCACGAAGCGGGCCAGGATCAGGGACTTGGGGCCGTGCTTCTCGAAGAACTCGTGCGCCTTCGCCACGTTCTCCTGCTTGAAGAGGCGGGAGTCCGAGCGGTTGAAGAGCGTCGGGCCGACCTTCTTGCCGAACATGTAGCCCGCCTGGTCGCCGAGGATCGCGGCGAGGCAGATCAGGCCGATGGCGCCCCACAGCGGGAAGTCCAGCTGGTTCGAGGTGATCAGCAGGCCGCAGGTGAAGAGGAGGGAGTCGCCCGGAAGGAAGAAGCCGATCAGGAGGCCGGACTCGGCGAAGACCACCAGGAGCAGGCCCCAGATGCCGAACGAGTCGAGAAGTTGGTTCGGATCCAGCCAGCTCGGGCCGAGAGCGAGCGTCATAGCGGTTCCGGTCGTCACGGTTCCGGGCTCCTGAAGGGGGAAGGCACGTCGGGTTCCTTGTGCGGGCGCACAAAGCTATCAACGTAATGTGTCCGCCCCAGGTTCCACCGGTGGAACCTGGATGGACTGTGCCCGGCCTGGGGAATGGCTGTGGACATGGGTATCGAAGAGTACGGCGGCGGTCAGGGACCGCAGGCCGATGTGCTGGTCGTCACCACGAACGACGTTCCCGGGTACCGGGTGCGGGAGGTCGTCGGCGAGGTCTTCGGGCTGACCGTGCGCTCCCGGCACCTGGGCAGTCAGATCGGCGCGGGTCTGAAGTCGATGATCGGCGGCGAGCTGAAGGGGCTGACGAAGACGCTCGTCCAGACCCGGAACCAGGCCATGGAACGGCTCATCGAGCAGGCACGCGCGCGTGGGGCCAACGCGGTGCTGGCCTTCCGGTTCGACGTGACCGAGGCCGCGGACGTGGGGACCGAGGTCTGCGCGTACGGCACCGCCGTCGTCATCGACAGGGAGTAGGTCCGACCCGGGTCACGCCGACTGCCGGGCCGCGTTCGCCTCGATCGCCTCCTTCAGGTGCTCGGCCAGGCCCGGGGCCATCGAGTCGTAGAAGGCCTTGAAGCGCTCGTCGGACACGTACATCGCGGCGAGGCAGCGGTGCATCTCGGGCGGGCAGTCGTAGAACCAGGCCGAGATGTGCCGCCGGTGTTCCTCCGCCATGTCCATGGCCCGTTCGCCGGCCGGCGGCTCGGCGGCGGTCACCAGGGCGGCGTAACGCGCGCTCCAGTCGTCGACCTCGGCCTTCATGCGCTGCCAGTCGGCCTTGGTGTAGCGGGCCGCGCGGCGCTGGGACTCGGCGTAGGCCTCGGTGCCGCCCCAGCGCTGCTCGGCCTCCTCGGCGTACTGCTCGGGGTCCTTGTCGCCGAAGACCTCGAAGCGTTCCTCGGGGGTGAGGTTGATGCCCATCCTGCGTGCCTCCATGGCGTGCTCCACGGCCGCGGCCATCTTCTGCAGCTGCTCGATCCGGGCGGTCAGCAGCTCGTGCTGCCGGCGCAGGTGCGCGCGGGGGTCCGCCTCCGGGTCGTCGAGCAGGGCCGCGACCTCGTCGAGCGGGAAGCCGAGCTCCCGGTAGAACAGGATCTTCTGCAGCCGGTCGAGGTCGGCGTCGCCGTAGCGCCGGTGTCCCGCGGTGCTGCGCTCGCCCGGCACCAGCAGGCCGATCTCGTCGTAGTGGTGCAGGGTGCGCACGGTGACGCCGGCGAACCCGGCGACCTGTCCTACGGAGTAGTTCACTTCCGCTCCTTTCCGTGCTCCACCCTGGGTCCTCACGTCACGTGAGGTGCAAGCCCGTTCCGCGCGGGAGCCTTCGGATCCCATACGGCGCACATTTCGGGATGTTGAGCCAGTTTTGCCCCCTTATGGTGAGCCCGTGGCCCAGGACACCGCGCAGCAGGCGCTCCCCATCCCGCCCCCGGCCCCCGCGCGTGCCCTGCTGCCGCTGATCCTGCCCGCTCTCGTCGTCGGTGTCGGCAGCAGCCTGCTGTTCCTGCTGGTGAGCTCGCTGGCCGAGCGGTTGCAGCACGTGCTGTGGAACAACCTGCCGGACGCGCTGGGCATCGGACGGTACTCGGTGCTGTGGATGCTGGTGATGCTGACGGCCACCGGGATCGCGGTGGGGCTGGTGGTGTGGAAGGTGCCGGGGCACGCGGGGCCCGATCCGGCCACCCTGGGCCTGGAGGCGGTGGCGCTGCCGCCGGCCGTGCTGCCGGGGCTGGTGCTGGCGACCGTGCTGATGCTGGCGGGCGGGCCGAGCCTCGGTCCGGAGAACCCCCTCATCGCCGTCAACGTCGGGCTCGCGCTGTGGCTGGGGCGGCTGGCGATGCCCCGGCTGCCGGGCTCGCTGTGGCCCGCGCTGGCCGACGCGGCGACGCTGGGCGCGCTGTTCGGGACGCCGGTGGCGGCGGCCCTGGTGATCTCCGAGGCGCTGGCCGGGAAGCCGCTGAAGGGGGCGCTGTGGGACAACCTCTTCGGGCCGCTGATGGCCGCGGGGGCGGGTTCGATGACGACCGCCCTGGTGGCCCGCCCCACCCTGGACCTCGGGCTGCCCGCGCTCGGCCACCCACGCTGGCCCGATCTGCTGGCGGTCCTGGTGATCGCGCCCGCGGCCGCACTGCTCGGCATGTGCGCCGTCTACGCCTTCCCGTCCGTCCACGGCGCCTTCCGGCGCCTCGGGCACCCCATGGTGGCCCTTCCGGTCGGCGGGCTGGTACTGGGCCTTCTGGGGGCACTGGGCGGCCATCTGACGCTCTTCAAGGGGCTGGACGAGGTCGCGGAGCTGGCGAAGGACCCGGAGGGCTGGTCGGCCGGGCAGTTCGCCGCGATGGCGGTCGTCAAGCTGGCCGCGCTGCTGGTGGCCGCCGCCTGCGGTTTCCGCGGTGGCCGGATCTTTCCCTCGGTGTTCATCGGCGCCGCCCTCGGGCTGTGCGCCCACGCCCTGGTGCCCGCGGTCCAGCCGTCGGTGGGCGTGGCGGCGGGTGTGCTGGGCATGCTGTTGGCGATCACCCGGCAGGGCTGGGTGAGCCTGTTCACGGCCGCGGTGCTCGTGGCCTCGGCGAGCGTCGTCGCGTTGCTGTGCATCGCGTCGCTGCCAGCGTGGCTGCTGGTGACCGGGCGGCCGAGAATGCAGTTGCGGGCGGACGGTACGGCCCTGCGCTGATCCTTGTGAATTCTCTCGTGTCGTTCAGGAGGCACTCCTCATGCCGCTGCACAAAGGTCCCCAGAAGCACCAAGAGCGACCCATGTCCGTCAACCCGTTCTTCGGTGAGGCGAACCCGGTCGCCGGCATGGCCGAGGCCCCGCCCACGCACCGGCTGCCGGACGGCCCGCTGCCGCCCTCGACCGCGTACCAGCTGGTGCACGACGAGCTGATGCTGGACGGCAACGCCCGGCTGAATCTGGCCACTTTCGTCACCACCTGGATGGAGCCCCAGGCCGGGATCCTGATGGCGGAGTGCGACGACAAGAACATGATCGACAAGGACGAGTACCCGCGCACCGCCGAGCTGGAGCGGCGCTGTGTGGCGATGCTCGCCGACCTGTGGAACGCGCCGGATCCGTCGAACACCATCGGCTGTTCGACGACCGGCTCCAGCGAGGCCTGCATGCTGGCCGGGATGGCGCTGAAGCGGCGCTGGACGCAGCGCAACACCGACCGCTATCCGGGCACCGCCCGCCCGAATCTGATCATGGGCATCAACGTCCAGGTCTGCTGGGAGAAGTTCTGCAACTTCTGGGAGGTGGAGCCCCGGTTCGTGCCCATGGAGGGCGACCGCTACCACCTGGACGCGCAGGCCGCAGCCGACCTCTGCGACGAGAACACCATCGGGGTCGTCGCCATCCTCGGCTCCACCTTCGACGGGTCCTACGAGCCGGTCGCCGACCTCTGCGCGGCCCTGGACGCCCTCCAGGAGCGCACCGGCATCGACGTCCCGGTCCACGTGGACGGGGCGTCCGGCGGGATGGTCGCGCCCTTCCTCGACGAGGACCTGGTGTGGGACTTCCGCCTCCCGCGGGTGGCGTCGATCAACACCTCGGGGCACAAGTACGGGCTGGTCTACCCGGGCGTCGGCTGGGCGCTGTGGCGGGACAGGGAGGCGCTGCCCGAGGAGCTGGTCTTCCGGGTCAACTACCTGGGCGGCGACATGCCCACCTTCGCCCTCAACTTCTCCCGCCCCGGCGCCCAGGTGGTCGCGCAGTACTACACCTTCCTGCGCCTGGGCCGGGACGGCTACCGCGCGGTGCAGCAGGCGTCCCGGGACGTGGCGACCGAGCTCGCCGAACGCATCGAGGCGCTCGGCGACTTCCGGCTCCTCACCCGAGGCGACGAGCTGCCCGTGTTCGCCTTCACCACGGCCGACCACGTGACGGCGTACGACGTCTTCGACGTGTCCCGGCGGCTGCGCGAGAACGGCTGGCTGGTGCCCGCGTACACCTTCCCGGCGAACCGGGAGGACCTGTCCGTGCTGCGGGTGGTGTGCCGCAACGGCTTCTCGAAGGACCTGGCGGACCTGTTCATCGAGGACCTGTCCCGGCTGCTGCCCGGACTGCGCCGGCAGCCGCATCCGCTGACCCATGACAAGGACGCGGCCACCGGCTTCCACCACTAGGAGCTACGAGCCCTGTTCCAGCGCCACCAGCTCGAAGGCGGTCTTCCCGTCCAGCGACTCGCGGATGACGTCGGCGTGGCCCGCGTGCCGGGCGGTCTCGCGGATCAGGTGGAGGCAGACCCAGCGCATGGAAACCCGGCCCTCCGGCGGGAACCAGGGCTGCGGCGGGAGCGGGAAGGTGTCGTCGAGGCTGGGGACCGAGCGGATGAACTTCTCGGTCTCGGCGGCGACCTGCTCCCAGTACGCCAGCTGCGAGGCCACCGTCTCGTCGCCGACCAGCTGGAAGGTCTCGTGCCAGTTCGACTGGTCCCGCTCGATCGCCGGCGGCTCCTGCTTGGCGCGGGCGATCCAGCTCTGCTCGACCTCCGCGCAGTGCTTGAGCAGGCCCGCCAGGGACAGTTCGCTCGCGCTCGGCCTGCTCGCGGCCTGCTCGTCCGTCAGGCCGAGCAGCGCCCGGCGGATGCCGCCCCGCTGCTCCTCGATGAAGGAGAGCAGTGCTCCGCGCTCGTCGCCCTGTGCTTCCGCGGGAACGTGAGTGACCATGACCGGCCGCCTTTCCTCAGGTGGTGTTTCCCTGACACGACCGAAACTACGGGCCCTTTAGGACAGGTCGCGTCCTAAAGGGCCCGGGGTGCCGAGCTGTTTCGGCGGGCTTCCGGAAGCTCCTAGAACGGGAAGCCGCTCCGGCCGTGCTGTACCGAGATCCACTTCAGGGTGGTGAAGGACTCCACGGTCGTCTCGCCGTTCAGGCGGCCGATCCCGGAGTGCTTCTCGCCGCCGAAGGGGACGACGGGCTCGTCGTGGACGGTCCCGTCGTTGACGTGGAACATCCCGGTGTCGATCTGCTTGGCGAAGGCCACGCCCCGCTCGATGTTCCCGGTGTGGACGGCACCGCTGAGGCCGTAGGGGGTGTCGTTGACCAGGCGTACGGCCTCCTCCTCGCCGTCGAACGGGATGAGGAAGGCGACCGGGCCGAAGACCTCCTGGCGGAGCAGGTCGGAGTCGGCCGGGACGCCGGTGAGGACCGAGGGCTCGACCAGGTTGTCGGTGGTCGTGCCGCGCACCAGCGCGGTGGCGCCCTCGGCGACGGCCTGCTCGACCGTGGCCGAAATCGACTCCGCCTGCTGGGAGTTGATCAGCGGGCCGATCACGGTCTGCGGGTCGCTCGGGTCGCCGGCCTTGAGGGTCCTGACCTTGGCGACGAACTTCTCGGTGAACTCGTCCGCGATCGAGCGGTCGACCAGGACGCGGTTGGCGGCCATGCAGACCTGGCCCTGGTGGACGTACCGGCTGAACACCGCGGCGTCGACCGCGTAGTCGATGTCGGCGTCGTCGAGGACCACGATCGCGCTGTTGCCGCCCAGTTCGAGCACCGAGCGCTTGAAGAGCGAGGCGCAGACGGTGGCCACGTGCCGGCCGACCTTGTCGGAGCCGGTGAAGGAGATGACCTTGGGGACCGGGTGCTCGATGAAGGCGTCGCCGATCTCCGCGATGTCGGTGACGACGACGTTGAGCAGGCCGCCGGGCAGGCCCGCGTCCTCGAAGATCTTCGCGACCAGGGTGCCGCCGACGATCGGGGTGTTCTGGTGCGGCTTGAGGACCACCGCGTTGCCGAGCGCGAGCGCCGGGGCGACCGACTTGATCGACAGCAGGAAGGGGAAGTTGAAGGGGCTGATCACGCCCACCACACCGACCGGCACCCGGTAGACGCGGTTCTCCTTGCCGTCCACCGGGGAGGGCAGGATTCTGCCCTCGGGGCGCAGCGCCCACTGGATCGACTCGCGCAGGAACTCCTTGGCGAGGTGCAGCTCGAAGGCGGCCTTCAGATGTGTGCCGCCGAGCTCGGCGATGATCGCCTCGGTGATCTCCGCGTCCCGCTCCTCGATGAGGCGCAGGGCCTTCTCGAAGACGGCGCGGCGGGCGTAGGGATTGGTGGCGGCCCACTGCTTCTGGGCGCGCGCGGCGGCCTGATAGGCCTGATCTATCTCCTCGACCGCGGCTATGGTGATCGACGCGAGCTTCTCACCGTCGTACGGGTTGAAGTCGATGATGTCCCAGGAACCGGTCCCCGGGCGCCACTCACCGTCGATGTACTGCTGGGCCAGGTCGGTGAAATAGGACGACATGTGATCCCTCGATCCCCTGCTGCGACGGCAGTCGATGCGGACACCCGGTCCACATCCACATCACGGTCTGATCACGCGTCATCGTACTTGCGTCACAGGGCAGTTGGGGCATCAGTTCGATGATCTAGGGGAATCCCCTGGTGCATCGATATATCTACGACAGCCGCGACAGATGTCTATGACAGCTGGAGCAGCCCGCGCAGCAGGTCCCGGCTCTCGTCCGGTCCCGGGCTGTCCTGCTGGAGTTCCTTGAGTGCCTGCTCGTACTGGGCGACGTCCTCGCGCTTGTCGAGGTAGAGGGCGCTGGTGAGCTGCTCCAGGTAGACCACGTCGGACAGGTCCGACTCGGGGAAGCTCAGGACGGTGAACGAGCCGCCCTCCCCGGAGTGCCCGCCGAAGCTGAACGGCATGATCTGCAGCCGTACGTTGGGCCGCTCGGAGATCTCGACGAGGTGCTGGAGCTGGCCGCGCATCACCTCGCGGTCGCCGTAGGGGCGGCGCAGGGCGGCCTCGTCGAGGACGATGTGGAAGTCGGGTGCGTTCTCGGCCACCAGGTACTTCTGCCGCTCCAGGCGCAGCGTGACCCGCCGCTCGACGTCGGCCTCACCGGCCCCCTTCATACCGCGCCGCACCACCGCGCGCGCGTACTCCTCGGTCTGCAGCAGGCCGTGGATGAACTGCACCTCGTAGGCGCGGATCAGATGCGCCGCGCCCTCCAGGCCGACATAGGTGGGGAACCAGGTCGGCAGCACGTCCGAGTAACTGTGCCACCAGCCGGCCACGTTGGCCTCCCGGGCGAGGGAGAGGAGCTGTTCGCGCTCGGCCTCGTCGGTGATGCCGTACAGCGTCAGCAGGTCTTCCACGTCCCTGGTCTTGAAGCTCACCCGGCCCAGCTCCATGCGACTGATCTTCGACTCGGACGCACGGATCGAGTACCCCGCGGCTTCCCGGGTGATCCCCCGGGCCTCGCGCAGCCGCCTGAGTTGCGAACCGAGCAGCATTCGCCGCACCACCGATCCGGGCTCTCCCGCGCTCACGTTCGCCAGCCTCCCCAACCGTCTTCAGGGCCCGCAGTCTGCCACTAAAACACTCCGAGCAGTACTCGTCCGGTTACGGAAACGGCAAGCGGCCAAAGTTTAAGCACAGGAACTTGCAAGCAGGTAGTAAGCCAAGGGCAGCAAGTTGGCGGAAAAAATGGCCAACAAGCGGTACGGGAGGGTCCAATTCGGTCGCGTGCACGTGCATCTGCCCTTGCATCTGCTGTGCGCATCCGAAACCATGGTCCCGCGCCACCGCTGCATCGCAACGACCGCGAATTCCCGGGAGTGCCTCGCATGGGGACGAATGGATCGACCATGCTCAAGCCATTACGGCAGGGCCTTCCGCCGCTTGATCCAGCGGCCGTGTCCAATGCCGCCTCCTGTGCCCTGCCCGCCCGCTACGAAGCGGTGCGCGAGGCCCGCCTGTTCACCCGGAGAACGCTCGGCCAGTGGGACGTCGGCGACCGCTTCGACGACATCTGTCTCGTCGTCTCGGAGCTCGTCACCAACGCCCTGCGGCACGCGGTGCCCGGCGAGACCGACTGCCTCGCGGCCCCGCAGGCGCCGGCGGTGCGGCTGCACCTGATGCGGTGGACCGGACGGCTGGTGTGCGCGGTGCGCGACCCCAGCCACGAGACGCCCGTCCCGCGCGACTCCGACGACTTCTCGGCGGAGTCGGGCCGCGGGCTGTTCCTGGTCGACTCGTTCAGCGACGGCTGGGGCTGGCACCCGCTGGCGGGCACCCTCAGCGGCAAGGTCGTGTGGGCGCTGTTCCGGCTGCAGGCCGCCGAATGACGGACCCGGCGTCTTCGGACGCCGGGTTTCTACGCGCGTTACCCGCAGGTTATGCACCGAACGCACCGAGTTGCCCCGGATACGGCCGCCGTCAGCTCGTGATCAGGTGGTCGAACTCGCCGTCCTTGACACCGAGGAGCATCGCCTCGATCTCGGCGCGCGTGTAGACGAGCGCGGGCCCGTCCGGGAAGCGCGAGTTTCGGACCGCCACGTCGCCGCCCGGCAGCCGGGCGAACTCCACGCAGGAACCCTGCGAGTTGCTGTGCCTGCTCTTCTGCCAGGCGACTCCGTCCAGCTGCGTGGCAGCCATGCCGTTGTACACGTCAAACCCCCCGTACACGCCGTCAACGTCGAGGTCCACAGGTCGCTCCCCGGTGGTGCACTAACTGGCTGATGTGACCATTGATGCAGCGGTCAACTGACCCGGATCATAACCTTGTTCACGTGCAGATGCATGAGCAGATGCACGTGCACGCGGGGTGTTCCTGCGGTTACAGCTTTGACGTCCGCTTTACCCAACCCGTTCCAGCGTCTGCCCCAGACTCCGCAGGACATGCGACCGCCAGCCCCCGTTCATGATCGCGCGCCGTCATCTGCGCGGGATCGCCCGGATCGAATCCTTCATGCACAAAGAAAAGACGCACACCCCGGCCCCCGTGTTCCAGCACCCGTGTGATGGTCCGGTGAGCGAGATTGACCGGATCGGGATCGGACCACCGGACGGACGGCGTCCACTGCCTGTCGTAGGCGAGAACCTGCACGTCGACGACGCGACAGAGGCCGGTGCGCGGTCATGCGACGGCCGCGCACCGGCCTCTTTGACGTTCCCCGTTGAGCTACGCCGATCGAGCTACGACGATCGAGCTACGCCGGCTGAGCTACGACGGCTGAAACACGACGAGTCATCGCGTGGTTCCGTACGGCAGCAGTGCCATCTCCCGCGCGTTCCTGATCGCCCTCGCCAGCAGCCGCTGCTGCCGGGCGGAGACGCGGGTGACGCGTCGGCTGCGGATCCTGCCGCGGTCGGAGACGAACTTCCGCAGCAGGTCGGTGTCCTTGTAGTCGATGTACGTCACCCCTGCCCGGTCCAGCGGGTTGGGCCGGCTCTGCACAGGCTTGCGGTCGGTCTTGCGGGGCATCGGGTCAGGCCTCCAGGAGGGTGTCGAAGGCGGGCGGCAGCCGTTTCCAGGCGGCGCGCCCGGCGGCATACTCGGCGTCGGTCAACAGGCAGGACTCCAGCAGCCGTTCGAGCCCGTCGCGGTCGAGCCCGGGGGACGTGAAGACCAGGTGCTGGCAGCAGTCGCCGTGCTCCGGGTGCCAGTCGAGGGCGGCGGCGGCCCGGCGTACGGGCGGGACCAGGTCCCAGGCCGCGTCCGGGAGGGAGGCGAGCCAGGGCCCCGCGCTCTCCACGCACAGGGCGCCGCCCGCCGCGTCCCAGTGCAGCAGCACGTCGGGCTTGTCGGCGAGCCAGAACCGGCCCCGGCTGCGGGCGGCCGCGCAGGTCAGGTCCTCCAGGGCGGCGTACAGCCGCTCGGGGTGGAACGGCCGCCTGCGGTGCCACACCAGCGTGGCGACGCCGTGGCCGTCGGCTTCGGCGGGGAGCAGCGCACAGGCCGGGTGCTGGGCGGCCGCGGCCGCCTCGACGTCGAAGCCGGCGAGGGCGGCCCGGGCCAGCGCGCCCGCGGCGCCCGCCAGGTCCCCGGGGTGGCCGCCCGGGAGGGGGACCTGGCGGGCTGTCGGGTGGAGCTGCGCGAGCAGCTCGCGGTCCTCGTCGTCGGCCTCCGGGGAGTCGAGGACGGCGAGGACGGGGGCGTACTCCAGCTGCCGGGCGAAGGTGTCGGCGACCGTGCGCCGGTCGGTGGCGGCCGCGGCGAGCCCGGCGTCGGCGAGATCGTCACCGTTGCCGAGGTACGGCAGCAGCAGCGCCGGGTCGACGGCGGTGATCACGCCGGTGACGGTGAGCCCGCCCGCGACGACGACCTCGGTCATCGCCTTGGGCTCGACGGAGTCCCACAGCTCGACGATCGCGAGC
This sequence comes from Streptomyces sp. NPDC001980, assembly GCF_040296885.1. Classification (NCBI taxonomy): domain Bacteria; kingdom Bacillati; phylum Actinomycetota; class Actinomycetes; order Kitasatosporales; family Streptomycetaceae; genus Streptomyces; species Streptomyces sp. NPDC001980. The sequence continues at coordinate 89,469 of NZ_JBEOYD010000022.1, forward strand.
CGGGTGGCGCCGTCGGCGGCGAGCCGCCGCAGCTCGGGCACCAGGTCCTCGCGCAGGGCGCAGCACGCGCAGTCGTCGACCAGCGGCGTCTCACCGGTGGACAGCAGGCCGCCGGCGTCCCGGACCGTCCGTACGACCGTCCCGTCGGCGGCCGTGGCGAGGTCGTGGTGGAGTACGACACTTCCCGGGACGTCGGCGAGCAGCCGGGCGACGGCCTGCCTGCGGGCGTCGCCGTGCAGCCCGCCGACGATCACGACGGGGAGCGGGGCGGAAGGGCGCGGGGCGGAAGGGGGCAGGACGGAAGAGGGCATCAGCCGTGCTTTCCGTACCGTCGCTCGAAGCGCTCCACGCGCCCGGCGGTGTCCAGGACGCGGGCGGTGCCGGTGTAGAAGGGGTGGCTGACGTTCGAGATCTCGACGTCGACCACCGGGTAGGTCCGGCCGTCCTCCCACTCGACCGTCTTCCCGGTCCCCTCCGCGCCCGCCAGCGTCGAGCGGGTGAGGAAGGCGTGGTTCGCGGCCCGGTCACGGAACACGACGGGCCCGTAGGCGGGGTGGATTCCCTTGCGCATGGCGGCGGTTCAGCGCTCCTCTCGGAAGTCGACGTGCCGGCCGGCGACCGGGTCGAACTTGCGCAGGGTCATGCGGTCCGGGTCGTTGCGGCGGTTCTTGCGGGTCACGTAGGTGTAGCCGGTCCCTGCGGTGGACCGGAGCCTGATCACCGGGCGGAGTTCGTTGCGTGCCATGACTGGTAGCTTACTGAAAATGAATTCCATTAGCATCTGCTTCTGGGCCTCCCAGACGAGAGAGGTACGTCACCATGTCCGCCCACTGCATGCTGACCGGCGCCCAGCCCGGCTTCGGCAACCGGATCTCCCACTCCCACCGGCGGACCTCCCGCCGCTTCGACCCCAACATCCAGACCCGGCGCTACTGGCTGCCGAGCGAGAACCGGCAGGTACGGCTCCGGCTGAGCGCACGTGCCGTGAAAACCGTCGACACGATCGGCGTGGAGGCGGCCGTGGCCCGCATCCGCACGCGGGGCGTGAAGGTCTGACGGGGGCGAGGCACCGATATGGCGAAGAAGAGCAAGATCGCGAAGAACGAGCGGCGGCAGGAGGTCGTCGCGCGGTACGCCGCCCGCAGGGCCGAACTGAAGGAGATCCTCCGGCGGCCGTCCTCGACCGGGGCGGAGCGCCTCGCCGCGGGTCGTGAGCTGCGCGGGCAGCCGCGCGACGCGAGCGCCACGCGCGTGCGCAACCGCGACCAGGTGGACGGCCGTCCTCGCGGTTACTTCCGTGCGTTCGGCCTGTCCCGGGTGAATCTGCGGGACCAGGCCCACAGCGGATACCTACCTGGCGTACGCAAGTCCTCCTGGTGAGTGCTGGTAGCTTGCCGCTGTCGTCCGGGCGGCCGGGCGGCCGACCCCTAGAGCTCGGGAGCGTTGCGGTGACCACCACGGCTACGGCGAGTACGGCTACGACGCGCGGGGAGACGGCGTCGGCGGAGACCGCTCCGGCGGGGACTGCTTCCGCGGCGACCGCTGCTGCGCGGACGGCTGCGGCGACCGCCCGGCCGGCTCTGCGGATCGTGGCCGCCGCCGCGGGGATGGTGGGCGCGCTCGCGCTGACCGCGTGCAGCGGCGGCGGCGGGTCCGGCAGCGACTCCTCGGCCACCCCGTCGGGCACGTCGTCCGCCGGCGCCACCGCCACGTCCGGTTCGGACGGCTCCACGGCCTCCTCCGACGCGCTGCAGGGCAGCTGGATCACCACGAGCGGCGGCAAGATCGTCGCACTGGTCGTCACCGGCAAGCAGGCCGGGCTCTTCGAGACCGGCGGTGCCGTGTGCAGCGGGACCGCCGGGGAGGAGGCCGGGATGCGGATGATCCATCTCACCTGCACGGACGGCAGCAAGAACCGGGTCACCGGAATGGTGGACTCGGTCAGCAAGAGCGGCATGAAGGTCACCTGGTCCGGAAAATCGGGCGAGGAGATCTACACCAGGGCGGAGGGCGGCAAGCTGCCGACGGGGCTGCCGACGGCGAGCCTTGGGCAGTAGGGCCCGGTAGGGCCGTGTCCGACCGCCGTGCGGCGTGTTCCCGGCGGCCTGCGCGGGGCGGCGGGAACGCGCCGGGATGGGTCCGGAAGCGGGGGCGGGCGCGCGGCGCCCGGGCCGGGGCGTGATGATGCTGGGACACCGTCACGACCTCGATGGGGATCTGCACATGCGCGCCATTCCGCTCACCGTCACCGCCGTCACCACCGTCGCCGCCGCCCTCGCCCTGACCGCCTGCAATGACGGCGGCTCGGGCTCCAGCGGCAAGAACAGCTCGGCCTGCGAGATCGGCACGGTCTCCGTCCAGGTCGGCTCCGCGAGCGTCGCGCCGGCCGCGGGGGACACCGGTGAGGTGCCGGTGAGCATCACCAACCAGAGCGCGCCGTGCACGCTGGACGGCTTCGCCGGCGTCACGCTGAAGGCGGGCGGTACGTCGGCGACGGTCGCCGCGCAGTCGGGCGCGAAGAGCGAGAAGATCAAGCTCGCCAAGGGCGACTCCGCGACGTTCTCGATCAGCTACGTGCGCGGCAAGGACGGCGACAAGGCAAGCCTCGCGGCCACCTCGCTGACGGTGTCCCTGCCGGGGAGCGACGCGACGGAGAGCTTCCCGTGGAAGTACGGGGCGGTGGCGGGCAAGGGGACGGCGGAGAAGCCGAACGCTGCGGTGGGGGCGTTCCAGCAGGCGGGGGACTGATCCGGGGGCGGGGCGGGGCAGTGCGGTTGCGGTTCGGCCGACCGCCGGTGGGGGGTTCTCGCGCAGTTCCCCGCGCCCCTGACGGGGTGCGTTGCGGCTCAGGGGAGTTGGGTGTGTGAGTGGACCTGGGCCTGGTCGGCTGCTCTGGTGCCCTCTGTCCAGCCGACCTCGTCGGTGACTCCGCGCAGGCGGGTCGTGGTGGTATCCGGGAACATCTGCTCCATGCGGTCGGTCACGGCCAGCTCTCTCGTGGCCAGGACCGGGAGCAGGTCCCGGGGCGACTCGGTGTCGGCCACGGCCGACCGGGCGGCTGCTCTGAGGCGGTCGCCGACCCGGTGGGCGTAGGCCGCCAGGAAGGACTGGCGGAAGGTCTTCGTACGCTTGCGGCCGCCCGCCCGCTGCGCCGCCTCCGCCTTCGTCATCGCGTGCGTGGCCTGCACCAGCAGCGAGGTGTGGAGCAGTTCGACCGCCGCCAGGTCCGCCTCGAAGCCGACGACCGTGGAGAAGGCCAGCGGCTCGTTCCACACCGCGCGGCAGTGGTTGGCCGTGGCGACCGCGTCCAGCAGCACCGCCTTGGCCTGCTCGTAGGGCGGCTCGACGCCGATCCGGCAGGCACCCGGCGCGTCCGGCGCGGTCGCACCCGCGGCGAGCAGCGCCTCGTCCACGCTGTGCCGGGCCATCAGTTCCTGCGCCTTGGCGCTGAGCGCCTCCGCCTCCTCCGGAAAGCCGGTCGCCTCGGCCTTGGCGAGCAGCGCGCGGATCCGGGCGAGCATGCGGGACTCCGGGCGGTGCGCGGCCGCAGCGGGTCGGGGCTCGTCGAGGGGCTCCAGGGCGGGCAGCCGCAGCAGCAGGCGGTAGAGCTCCAGGACGGCGGTGGCCTGCGAGAAACGGTCGCCCACGCGTGCGTGGCCGTCCGTCTCAGGCAGCGCGTCGAGCTGCGCCCGCCAGCGGGGGCCGCGCGGCCGGTCGTCCGGTGCCTGTGCCCGGATCAGCCCGGCGGCGAGCCGGAGGTGGGGGTCGTCCAGCTCGCGCCGCACCAGCCGTACGACGTCGGCGGGCTGCCAGCCGCGCCGCCAGGCCGCCGCGACGAACTCGCGGCCTCGGTGCGCGAGTTCGGCGTCGGCGCTCGAGTCGGCCGCGAGGAGGGACGCACCCGTGTCGAGGCCGGAGTCGGTGTCGTCGTACAGCGCGCTCTGGAAGGCTCGGTCGACGGTGCTGGGCTGGCTGCTGGTCACGTGTCGATCGTGCCACGCGGCACGGACAGTGGTCCGCGGCCGTCCACACCCTGTGGATAAGTGCCCGCTCCGCTGTCGCCGGGCGTCCCCTGCCGTCAAAGTGTCAACCGAAGGTTGACAGGGATCATGTGTCAACCTAGGGTTGACACATGGCTACCGACCCGAACATCACGGCATCCGTACGCCTCGACGACCTCATCGCGGCGATCAAGAAGGTGCACCCCGAACCCCTCGACCAGCTCCAGGACGCGGTGATCGCCGCCGACCACCTGGGCGATGTGGCCGACCACCTGATCGGGCACTTCGTCGACCAGGCCCGGCGCTCGGGCGCGTCCTGGTCCGAGATCGGCAAAAGCATGGGCGTGACCCGGCAGGCGGCGCAGAAGCGCTTCGTGCCGAAGGAGTCCGCCGCCCTCGACCCCGGCCAGGGCTTCGACCGCTACACCCCGCGCGCGCGGAACGTGGTGATGGCGGCCCACAACGAGGCGCTCGCGGCCCGCAACCCCGAGGGCCGCCCCGAGCACCTGGTCCTCGGCCTGCTGGCCGAACCGGACGGCATCGCGGCGAAGGCGATCCTCGCGCAGGGCGTCCTGCTCGACACCGTGCGCCAGGCGGCGACGGCCGCCCTGCCGCCGGCCTCGGACGACATCCCCGACCTCGTCCCCTACGGCCCGGAGGCCAAGAAGGTCCTCGAACTCACCTTCCGCGAGGCCCTCCGCCTCGGCCACAACTACATCGGCACCGAACACCTGCTGCTGGCCCTCCTGGAACACGAGAACGGCGACGGCGTCCTCAGCGAACTGGGCATCACCAAGCCGACGGCCGAGGAGTACATCGCCAAGGTGCTGGGGCTGCTGCTGGAACAGAAGAAGGCCGCGGCCGAGCCGAAGCGGGGTGAGGCGGGCTGAAAGGCCCGTCAGAGCACTGAATCCCCAGTTCAGAGCGATTGTCAGTGGTGGGTGCCACACTCGCAGCATGACCGACCGGTGGGCTCTCGCTCCGGCCGAGGACGGTGGCGTGGACGTCGCCCCCCTCGGTCCGGACGGGCTGCCCGCCGGGCCGGTGCGGCGGGAGCCCGATCTCGCCGGGGCGGTCAGGGGCCGCCCGGAGGTAACGCGCTGGGTGTGGCGGTCGACCGCCGAGGTCTACCCGCGTCTGCTCGCCACGGGGGTGCGAGTAGAGCGGTGCTACGACATCGAGGACGCCGAGACACTTCTGCTGGGCCACGAGGGACGGTCCGGCGAGCCGCACTCGGCCGCCGCCGCCCTGGCCCGCCTCCGCGGCGGCCCCGTACCGCCCGACCCGCCGCAGCGCGCGGCCGAGCCGGGCGCGCAGTCCCCGCTGTTCGAGCCGCAGGGCGCCGCCCGCCTGACGCTCGACGAGCTCCTCGCGGTCTACGCCGAGCAGCAGCGCCGGCACGACCGGGCCGAACACCCGGACCGGATGCGGCTGCTGACCGCCGCCGAGTCGGCGGGAATGCTGATCGCCGCCGAGATGAACGGCGCGGGCGTGCCCTGGAGCGCCGAGGTCCACCGCGAGGTGCTGCGCGAACTGCTCGGCGAGCGGTACGCGGGCGGCGGCGAGCCGCGCCGGCTGGCCGAGCTGGCCGACGAGGTCTCGGCCGCGTTCGGCAGGCGGGTCCGCCCGGATCTGCCGGCCGATGTGATCAAGGCCTTCGCCCAGGCCGGGATCAAGGTGAAGTCCACCCGCCGCTGGGAGCTCTCGGACATCGATCATCCGGCCGTGAAACCACTCCTCGAATACAAGAAGCTGTACCGGATCTGGGTGGCGCACGGCTGGACCTGGCTCCAGGACTGGGTACGCGACGGCCGTTTCCGGCCCGAGTTCCACGCGGGCGGTACGGTCACCGGGCGCTGGGTGACCAACGGCGGGGGCGCGCTGCAGATCCCCAAGGTGATCCGCCGGGCCGCGGTCGCCGCCCCCGGCTGGCGGCTGGTCGTGGCCGACGCCGACCAGATGGAACCGCGCGTGCTGGCGGCGATCTCCCGCGACCCCGGACTGATGGAGGTCGCCGCGCGGGAGACCGACCTCTACCAGTCCGTCTCCGACCGCGCCTTCTCCGGTGACCGCGCGCAGGCCAAGCTCGCCGTCCTCGGCGCGGTCTACGGCCAGACCTCGGGTGACGGACTGAAGAACCTGGCCGCGCTCAGACGCCGTTTCCCCAAGGCGGTGGCCTACGTCGACGAGGCGGCGCGGGCGGGCGAGGAGGGCCGGCTGGTGCGCACCTGGCTGGGCCGTACCTGTCCGCCGGCGACCGGTGCGGGCGACGGCACCGACGAGGCGGGGATGCCCCAGGAGGAGCCGGAGGAGCAGGCGGCCGAGGGCTGGGTGCCGGGGTACGCCTCCACCAACTCCCGGGCCAGAGGCCGCTTCGCGCGCAACTTCGTGGTCCAGGGCAGCGCCGCCGACTGGGCCCTGCTGATGCTCGCGGCGCTGCGCAGGACCTGCACGGGCCTGGCGGCCGAGCTGGTCTTCTTCCAGCACGATGAGGTGATCGTGCACTGCCCCGAGGAGGAGACCGAGACGGTCGTGGCGGCGATACGGGAGGCGGCCGACCTGGCCGGACGGCTGACGTTCGGGCAGACGCCGGTGCGGTTCCCGTTCACGACGGCGGTGGTGGAGTGCTATGCCGACGCGAAGTGATCACTCGGGTCGGTCGGATCGGTCGGGTCGGTCACCGGGGGCCAGCAGGGTGCGCAGCTCGGCGAGGACGTCCGGCTCGTCCGTGCCGTCCAGAGCGGTGAGGGCCGCGCGCCAGACGTCGTACGCCTCGCCGGTGCGCCCCTGCTCACGCAGGAGCAGACCGAGTTGGTGGCGGGCGAGACCGCCGCTGTAGCGGTCGGCGCGGGCGTCGGCCCGGCGCAGGAGTTCGGCGCACTCATGGTGGGCGCGCTCGGTCCGGCCGAGGGCGCGCAGCGCGCGGACCAGACCGAGCCGGGTCTGGGACTCGCCGTGCCAGTCGCCGTGGCCGCCGAGGATGCGCAGGCTCTCCTCGAAGTGCGCGGCGGCGGCCGCCGGTTCGCCGAGACGGAGATGGGCGTAGCCGATGTTGCAGTGCGCCGAGTGCTGCAGGATGACGGCGCCGATCGCATCCCCGATCGCGAGGGAGCGCCGGTGCTGCTCGATGGCTGCGCGCGGGTCGGTGTGCTCGTAGAGGTTGCCGAGATGGCTGTGGGTGACGGCCTCGCCGTAGGGGTCGTTCAGCTGCCGGGAGTGGTCCAGGCTCTGCCGCAGTGCCTCGCCCGACTCGTCGTACCGGCCGAGCCCCTCAAGGAGCAGCCCCCGGTTGTTCAGGCCGCGCCGGATCCAGGACACCACGCCCAGCCGCCGCCACAGGGCCAGCGCCCCGTCGGTCAGGGCGAGGGCCTCCCGCTGGCGGCCGGTGAGGAAGCGCAGGCCGGCGAGGTCGCCCAGGGCGTAGGCCTCGGCGGGCTCGTCACCGAGGCGCCGGGCGGCGGCCAGGGCGGCGGTGCCGAGCACCTCCATCTCGGCGACCCGGCCGCTGCGCAGCACGTAGGGGTAGAGGAGACGGACGAGCGTGGAGAGGTAGGCGCTGATCCGCACGTCGGCGGTGTCGGCGTACCGCTCCACCAGGGCGACGATGTTCTCCAACTCCATGTCGCCCCAGGCGAAGGCGTGCTCGGCGCATTCGAAGGACGGCAGGGCGGCGGTGTACGGCTGGTGTTCGGGGGGCTGGGCGGTGGTGGGCCGGCGGCGGTCTCCCCGGTCGAGTCCTGGTTCGAGGATCGCGAGGAGGGCACGTTCGGCGACGGCGGCGAACCAGCGCAGGGCGGTGAGAGCGGCCTCGGTGCGGTCAGTGCCGTCGGTGCCGCCAGTGCGACCGCTGCCGTCGATCCCGTCGATCCCGTCGGTCCCGTCGGCCAGCTCGCGGGCAAAGTCCCGTACCAGGTCGTGCGGGGTGTAGCGGCCGTATGCGGTCTCCTCCAGCAGGGCGACGTCGACCAGGCGGTCCAGGGCGGCCTCGGCGCGGCGTTCGTCGGTGCCGGTGAGCCGGGCGATCAGGGGGGCGCCGTAGGTGGGCAGATCGAGGGCGCCGAGGTGGCGCAGGACGAGGGCGGCGTCGCGGTCGGGGGCGCGGTCGGAGCCGGCGAGGGCGTCATGGGCGACGGCGAGGGAGCGCCGGACGCTCAGGTCGTCGTATTCCAGGTGGTGCAACCTGTCCTCGGTGGCGGCCAGTTGACCGGCCAGCACCTCGGGGGTGAGCGCGCGGCGGGCGGCCAGCCGGGCGGCCACCACGCGCAGGGCGAGCGGGAGCCGTCCGGTGAGGCCGACGAGCGGGTGACCGGCGTCGATCTCCGCACGCCCGCTGACCGCACGCAGCAGCGCCGCGCTGTCCTCGCCGGTCAGCGGCCCGAGCGGGAAGCGGCGGGCGCCGTCGAGCGCGGTGAGCGGCGAACGGCTGGTGACGATCACCGCGCAGCCGGGGCCGGCGGGGAGCAGCGGCCGCACCTGGGCGGCGTTCGCGGCGTCGTCGAGGAGCAGCAGGGTGCGGGTCGGCGCGAGCAGGGAGCGCAGCAGAGCGGCGGCCGCGTCCGGGTGTTCGGGGATGTGCCGGGGGTCGGCGCCGAGGTCCCGCAGCAGCGCGGCGAGCGCCTGGCCGGGGGTGAGCGGGGGCATGCCGGGGGTGGCGCCGTGCAGGTTGACGTAGAGCTGGCCGTCGGGGAAACGATCCCGCAGCTGATGCGCCACGTGCAGCGCGAGTGCGCTCTTGCCGACGCCGGCCATGCCGGTGAGTACGGCGACGGCGGAGGTGGGGGCGGCCGTGGCCTCGGCTTCGCCTTCGGCCTTCGTGTTTCCACCCGCACCACCCGTCACGGTCTCTTCGTCGGGTGCGGGTGGCCCCTGTGGGGCGGATTCGCCGTCGGCGGCCGGGGGCGGACGGGCCCCGGTGCGGTCGGGGGCAAGGAGTGGCGGGGTGAGGGTGTGGGTCAGTTCTTCGCCGGTGGCGGTACGGCCGGTGAAGTGGGCGGGGGGCGGGGGAAGTTGGGCGGGGCGGGGGGACGCCGGGAGGTCGTCGCGCGTAGAACCGGGGGTGACGGGGCCGGGCGGGACGGGCTCCGGTCGGTCATCGGTGCCTTCGGCGTTCGGCCGACGGCCCGTCGACGCGCCCCTCGGGGGCGCGGGGAACTGCGCGACCGGCCACAACGCACCCGCACCCGCCCCACCGCCCAAGGCCCCCTCGTCAGGCAGCCCTTCATCCGACGCGCCCTCGTCAGTCGGCCCCTCCCCCACCCCACCGCTCCCCCGCAGCACCTCCACATGGGCCCGGCGCACCGCCGGGCCGGGCTCGATGCCGAGTTCCTCTCGCAGGCGGTTGCGCAGGTCGCGGTGGACGGCGAGGGCCTCGGCCTGCCGGCCGCCGCGGTGGAGGGCGAGCATCAGCTGGCGGTGATAGGTCTCGCGGAGCGGATACTCCGCGACGAGCGCGGCCAACTCCGGTACGACGCCGCCCAGCCGGGCTCCGCCGAGGGCGAGCTCCGCGTCGTAGCGCCACTCCAGGAGCAGCAGCCGGGCCTCCTCCAGGCGCTGCACGAAGGCGAAGCCGCCGAGTTCGGCGGGGAGGCCGCCGAGCGGGCTGCCACGCCAGAGCGCGAGCGCGTCGGCGCAGGCGCGCAGCACCGGCGCCCACTCCCGCCGCCCGTGCGCCGCGCGCGCCTGGGCCACCCGGGCGTCGAACACGTCGACGTCCAGTTCACCGTCGTCGACACGCAGCAGGTACCCGGGCGGTACGGCCCGCAGCCGCTCCGGGTCGTCGAGGAGCCGGCGCAGCCGGGTGACGTGGTTGTGCAGCGAGGCGCGCGCCGACACCGGGGGCGCCCCGCCCCACAGCGCCTCCCTCAGCGACTCGACGGAGACGACCCGCCCGGCCTCCAGGAGCAGCGCGGCGAGCAGCGCGCGCACCTTGGGGCTGCCGATGGGGCGTACGTCGGCCGCGTCGTAGAGAACCGGAGGTCCCAGCAGTCCGAACCGCAGCTCGTGCCGCCGCATCACTCCGCCCCTCGCCTCCCCGCACGGCGGAGGTGCCCGCCGGTCCTGGATCCTGGCGGAATTGCACCCCGTCGGGGACGAGTTCCCGCCACCTTCTCTGCGCCGGTCGGAACCGGAATCCGCTGGGTTTCCGGCCTGCCCCCCGGAGTCGTACGACGGCTTCGCGCCAACCGGTTCGCGACCTCCGGGAGAACCGCTGGCCACATGTTAGCGATCCGTTGGCGAGTCCTGATGTGATCTTCGCATCGGATCGGGTCCGACGGCGCACGCGTGGATCGCGTAACTCGGGGGAGTGTCGCCGCAGGCCCGGGTCCGGGGACGCGAGAGGGTTCCGGTCGGCGGAGGTGATCGACCGGGGCCCTCGTCGCGTCTCCCGACCGGACTACGGGATTCCCAGCGTCCGAGCCTCCCCTGTCCCCCGGTCCACGGCTCCCCGACCGCCCGGCTCCACGTCTCCACAGCTCCCCGGCTCCCCGGCTCCCCGGCTCCCCGGCTCCCCGGCTCCCCGGCTTCAGATGACGGGTGGGCGCCCGAGCCGCGTGAGCCGCCAGACCGTGCGCCAGCGCATGGGGCGGCGCTCCCCGGCCGGCTCGCGCAACCCCTCGGCGAAGCCGGCGAACCAGGCCCGCAGGCCGCCCGTCGAACGGGTGCGCAGGAGCGTGATCAGTATCCAGACGCCGAGGTGGACCGGGATGAGCGGCAGGGGCAGCCGACGGCGGGTCAGCCAGACGCGGTTGCGGGCGGTGACCCGGAAGTAGACGGCGTGCCGGGCGGGCGAGGTCCGCGGGTGCTGGAGGAGCAGTTCGGGCGCGTAGAGGATCCGCCAGCCGGCGTCGGCGGCCCGCCAGGCGAGGTCGGTCTCCTCGTGCGCGAAGAAGAACTCGGCGGGCCAGTCACCGGTCTCGGCGAGCATGGCCATCCGCAGGGCGTGGCCGCCGCCGAGGAACCCCGTGACGTAACCCCCGCGCATGGGGTCGGCGTTGCCGACCCGCGGCACGTGCCGCCGCTGGGTCACGCCGCGCTCGTCCGCGATACGGAAGCCGACGATGCCGAGGCAGGGGTCGGCGGCGAACAGATCCCGTACCTGCCGGAACACCTCGACGTCGACGAGCAGGCCGTCGTCGTCCAGTTCGACAACGACGTCCACGTCGCCGAACGCGCGCAGGGTGGCGAGGGCGACGTTGCGGCCGCCGGGGCAGCCGAGGTTGTCCTCGACGTCGACGATGGTGACCTCCCCGGGCAGGTCGAGGCGGCGGGCGAACTCGGACAGCCGGCAGCCGTTGCCGACGATCACGATGCGGTCGGGGGCGAGGTCCTGCTTGGCGACGGACCTGAGCAGAGCGTCGACTTCGTCGGGCCGGTTCCCCATGGTCACCACGGCGACCCCCAGCCTCGGCTCCGCCATGCCCCTCACCTCATCCGGCCGACGGCGGTGCCCGCGTCCCGACCGAGAGACACTCGCCGTTAACCAAGATGTTGCCTCACGTGCGGCCGTAGTCCTGGCTTCGGTTTAGTTTGCAGCCCTTTTACAGGGTTTTTCCCTGGGGAGGACGAACCTCGGCTCCGGCGATGCGTTCGGACAGCCCCGCATCCCGGCGTCCGCCACGAGATCCGGTCCGGGCACTGTTCCGCTCATCGAGGCCGCCGGCCGACGCGCACGGTGCGGCGGCGCCGTCTCCCCGGCGGACCCCGTCGCGGACCGCTTCGGCCGAGGGGCTGGCAGCAAGACGTCAGAGCGCGATCGCCGCTTATTTCCCGCGCCGTTGATGTGTTTGGCTCCGGAGAGTTACCTGGCAGCCGATGATTCCGAGGGACGCGCGATGGAAAAGTACGGCGAGACCCTGTTCTCTCTCGACGAGGACGAGGAGGTCCGGCTGCGACTGCTCGGCGAGGTCTTCGACCCCCTCGACCTCTCACTGCTCGACCGGGTGCCGGAACCCCGGCTCCGCCGGCTGGTGCACGACGTCACCACCGACCCGTTCCCGGAGAACTCCTTCGACGTCATCCACGCACGGCTGTTCAGCGCCGGTGCACGGAGTTCAGATCCACCGTCAGGAGCTGCAGCGCCGCCTCGTGCGGCGAACGCACCCTGGAGCACCAGGGAGACGCCGAGCATCGTGCGGGGCGGGACTTTCTGCAGGATGCGCGGACCGACGGTGCCGGCGACGATCTGGCCCACGCCGATGCCGAGCAGCACCAGGCCGGCGACCATCGAGGACAGACCGAGCACGTTCTGGACGTACAGGCCGGTGAAGAAGATCAGCGCGGTCTCGCCGCCGAAGATGAACAGAGCGGCGAGGTTGCCGCAGGCGATGTCGGGCTTCTTGAGGATCTTCACGGGTACCAGGGCGTCGGCCGTACGGCTCTCGACGGCCCAGAGGACGCCGAGCAGGACGGCGGCCGCGATCAGCGAGCCGCCCGCGGCCGCATCGAGTCCCTCCTCACCGATGCGGGTGACACCGTAGATCCCGGCGAACAGGCCCAGGGTGATCAGCAGCGCGCCGGGCAGGTCGATGCGGCTGCGCTGCTCCGCCCGGCTCTCGTCGACGACGAGCGGCACCACGACGATCGCCGCGACGGCCACGGGAATGTTGATGAAGAAGGCCCAGCGCCACGAGAACACGTCCGTGAGGACACCGCCGAGGATCGCGCCGACGCTGAAGCCGGAACTCATCATCACGCTGTTGAGGCCCAGCGCCCGGGTACGCAGGCCGGGCTCGGTGAAGGAGGTCGTCAGCAGGGCGAGCGCGGCGGGCGTGACGGCGGCGGCGGCCAGACCCTGCAGCGTACGGGCGGCCAGCAGCATCGCGGGGGAGTCGGCGAGGCCGCCGACGAGCGAGGACGCGGTCAGCACGACCATCCCGGCGGTGAAGATCCGCCGACGTCCCACGTAGTCACCGACCCGTCCGAAGACCAGCGTGCACCCGGCGGCGCACAGCGCGAACATCGTGGTGATCCACTGCAGGCTGCCCGTCGAGAACCCCAAGGACGTGCCGACCTCGGGCAGCGCGACGTTCAGCACGGAGAAGTCGGCGGCCATCATGAACTGCGACGCCAGCAGCACCACCAGGGCTGCGAGGGCCTCCGGCCCGCTGCCCTCGATGGGCTCCGAAGCCGACAGGGCGGACACTCCGCGGTTCAGTCAGCCAAGACTGTTGCCCCACAGAGATGTGTCGGTGCTCTTGAGGCTGGGGACGCCGCCATACGTGCCGCCGTCGGCGGTGACGAGCGGGGCGGAGAGTTGGTCTTCCAGAATTCCGTCGCGGACCCGCACGATGGTGCTCTCGTGGTCGGTCTTGCCGGGCTTGAACGTCTTCCCGTCGATCGCTGCCTTCAGGTAGTACAGGGCGTACTTGGCGTAAAGGTCGACCGGCTGGGACACGGTGGCGTCGATTTTGCCGTCGGAGATGGCCTTGAGCTCCCTGGGGATGCCGTCGTTGGAGACGACGAACACGTGCTTCGGGTCCTTCGGGCCGACCAGCAGCCCCTGCTGCCTGAGCACCTGGAGCGTGCCGGAAAGGGCGAAGCTGGCCTGCATGTAGATGCCCTTGGTGTCCGGGTGGGCGGTCAGGTCGGTCTGGAGCTTCTGCTCGGCGACGTCCTCGTCCCAGTTGGTGACCTCTCCGAACACCTTGATGTCCGGGTAGTTCACCTTCATGCATGCGTTGAACCCCTCGGTGCGGTCACGGCCGTTGATCGAGGAGAGGTCGCCCTGGAGCATCACGACCTTGCCCTTGCCGCCCAGCTTGGTGCCCAGGTACTTGCATGCCTTCTCGCCATAGGCGCGGTTGTCGGCGCGGACCACCATGTAGACCTTGCCGATGTCGGGGCGGGTGTCGATGGTGACGACCGGGATCTTCGCCGCCTGCAACTGCGCCAGGATCGGCGCGATGGCAAATGTGCTCTGCGGGGCCATCGCGATGCCCTTGACGCCCTGGAGGATGAATGTCTGCGCGTTGGCGGCGAGCTTGGCGACATCGTTCTGCGAGTTGGCGGTCTGGAGCGAGAGGCCGAGTTGCTTGGCGTACTCCGGCGTGTACTTGATGTACGCGTTCCAGAAGTCGGTGTCGGAGCGCGGATAGTCGACGCCGACCAGCGGCTTGCCGCCGCTCGACGTGGCCGTGCTGTCGGAGCCGCCGCTGCAGGCGCTGAGCACCAGTGCGGAGAGGGCGGAAGCAGTGGCACAGAGGACGGGTCTGGGCCTCATCAGTACTTTCCTCGCGCTGGGTCCCGAAGCGCCTGCCGTCTGCCCCTCGGAAGGGCTGGCTGTGAATCCCAGCTCACTCGGACCATGGAATGGTGGCGGGCTCACATGGCCGGCAGACACATGCCACCCGGCCGACACCAAATTGTCTCTTTATTCAATATACCTGTGACAGGATTCCATTCCTAACTAGTCATTTACCCTCGCATGCGTGTTTGCATGGACAGGATAGGGAGTCCTCGAAGAACGCCAGATCAAGCGTCCTTCACGAATCCGTGGAAGTGTCAGGCGACCCCGTGCGCCTGCTGTGTGTGCCGGGACAGTGAGTCAATGACCACCGCGGCGAAGAGCACCCCGCCCGTGATCACCAGCTGGACGGCGGTGGGCGTGTCGGTGAGGGCCATGCCCGAGGCGATCGACTGGATGACCAGTATGCCGAGCACTGCGGACCAGGTCGTACCGCGTCCTCCGAACAGGCTGGTGCCGCCGATGACGGCGGCAGCGATGGCGTTGAGCAGCAGGACGCCGGAGCCGGAGTTCTGGCTCACCGACGTGATGCGCGAGGCCAGGAACAGGCCGCCGGTCGCCGCCAGGGTGCCGGAGACTGCGAGCACGGCCGTCTGTACGCCGATCACGCTGAGGCTGGCGCGACGAGCCGCCTCGACGCTGCTCCCCAGCGCGTAGACCTGCCGCCCGTAGGGCGTGCGCCGGAGCACGATGTCGAGGCCCGCCACCGTGGCGAGGAAGATCAGCAGAGCCAGCGGCAGGCCCTGGAACTGGTTCAGCAGATAGGCGGATCCGAACGCGATCACCGCCACTGCTCCTGTGCGCACCCCGATGTCATGCAGCGGGCGGTGTGGCATGCCGACGGCTCTGCGGCGGCGCCTGTTCAGGTAGGAGGCGAGGAAGACCAGAGCTGTGGCGAGTGCCGCCACCGCGTAGGCGACGCCGGCGTTGGTGAAGTAGTAGCTGGTGAGGTGGGCGATGAGCCCGTCCTCGTCGAGGTTGACGGTGCCGCTGGTACCGAGGATGACGAGCATGAGGCCGTTCCACGTCAGCAGCCCGGCGAGGGTGACCACGAAGGCCGGCACCCGGGTCCTGGCGATGGAGTACCCCTGGACGGTTCCCGCCACGGTGCCCGTCAGGACGGCGGCGATCAGGGCGAGCCATTCCGGCACGCCGTTGTTGACGCTGAGAACCGCGAAGACCGCGGCGGCGAGCCCGCTGATCGAGCCGACCGACAGGTCGAGTTCACCGAGCAGCAGCACGAAGACGATGCCGACCGCGATGAGGCCCGTGCCCACGATGTCCACGCTGAGGTTGGACAGGTTACGGGGCGAGAGGAAGGCGGAGTTCAGGCTCTGGAAGATGATCCAGACCGCGGCGAGGACGAGGGTGACGGGAAGTTGGCCCAGCTCACCGGCGCTCAGCCTGCGCCGCCGGACGGCGATCCAGCCGGCCACGGCACGGCCGGCGGCCCGCCCGGCACGGCGCCCACGGGCTTTCGGGGTAGCTGCCGTGGGATCGGCCCGCGTCTCGTCCGGCATGTCATGCATCCCTTTCACCGCTCGGCCTCGCGGTGGGCCGGCGGGCGGGGCACGTTGTCCGTGGCGCCCGTGATGGAGGAGATGATCTGCTCCTGGGGGGTGGTGCTCACGTCGAAGAAGCCGTTGTTGCGGCCGAGCCGCAGCACGGCGGCCCGGTCCGCGAGGGCCTTCACATCGCTCATGTTGTGGCTGATGAGCAGGATCCCCAGGCCGTGGTCGCGGAGACGGTCGACGAGGTCGAGGACCTCGGTGGTCTGCTCGAACCCCAGCGCCGCGGTCGGTTCGTCCAGAAGAAGGACGCGTGGGTCGCCGAGAAGCGAGCGGGCGATGGCGACGGTCTGCCGCTGGCCGCTGGACAGTGACACCAAGGGACCGCGCAGATCGGGGATGCTCCGGGTCAGGCCCTCCAGCAGCTGCGTGGTGCGGCGCTCCATCTCCACCTCGTCGAGGAAGCCGAACCTGCGGAGCTCTCGTCCGAGGAAGAGGTTGCCGACGACGTCGAGGTTTCCGCACAGCGCCAGGTCCTGGTAGACGGTGGCGATGCCGAGGTCCCGAGCTTCTTGGGGACGCCGAATGTGAACGGGCCGGCCCTCCCACTCGATGCTCCCCGTGTCCGCGGGAGCGACCCCGGAGATCACCTTGACCAGGGTGGACTTGCCGGCTCCGTTGTCGCCGAGCAGGGCAAGGACCTGGCCGGCGTGGATCTCCAGCTCGATGTCCCGGAGGACCTCGACGACGCCGAAGCGTTTACACACGCCGTGCAGGGCGAGCAAGGCGGGCGGCAAGAGAATCATCTCCTTCCCGGGCCTGGGGTCGGCCGGTCCCGCCTGTCAGGTCAGCCCGGCCTTGTGGCAGTCGCCAGCGAGTGGCGGGGGCAGATTTGTTCGAGCGTGTACACGCCGTCCTTCACCACGGTGTTCTTGATGGTGGCAAGGATCACGGGCACCGGAGTGAGCAGCACGGCCGGAACCTCCGCACCGCTGCGGGTTTTCACCCGCCTGGTGGTCACCCCGTCGAGGCGCTGACCACGCGCCGCGGCCAGGGCCATGGCGCCGGCGGCGGCAGCCTCGGACCCGAACGGCTTGTGGACCGTCATGTACTGATCGCCGCTGACGATGAGCCGTACGGCTGCGAGCTCGGCGTCCTGCCCCGTGACGGGGGACAGCGGGGTGCTCTTGTTGGCCTTGAGGGCGGCAATACTGCCAGCAGCGAGGCCGTCGTTGGCGGCGCAGACGCCGTTGATGCAGCCGGCGCTCAGGCGCAACGTGGCCCGCCGGCGCGGGGCGGGGTCCCGATCGACACCTGCCCGGACCAGGCGAAAGCCGCAAAACGACCACGTCGCCAGTGTGACACCGGCCACAGTGAACTGCGAGCCCGGCGCCACGGAGCCGACACGACATCAACCTGTCCGGTTCATCCCTCTATGCGATTCTGGTAAGGGGAGTCACCAGCGGTAGCCGTGTCGGCACCCCGGCACGGACGGGAGGTGGACATGCCTCACGACGGCAGTGCCGGGGCCGGACTCTCGCAGCCGGGGACGGCCGCGGCCGGCGTCGCGGACACCGACTCACCACCGGGGCCGAAGACCCCCGTGAGCGTCCGCGCCCTGACGTTCGCAGGAGCGGCGTTGGCAGTGCTCTATGTACCCGACGCGGGTTCTGGCGACCTCCGGTCGGTGGACACGGCCGGATGCGCCCCTGCCGAGTACGGGCTGCCGGAACGCCTGGCCCTGTCCGGCGGCTCGCCTGCGGCCCGCGCCTTCCGCGCCTCCCACCCCGTGTGGCTGACCCCCGCGACACTCGCCTCCTGTCCCGAGGGAGGTCCGGCGCCGCCGCGAGCCCGGACATCGCTCGGTGCCCTGCCCCTGGGCGCCGAGGGCAGACGGCTCGGCTGCCTCGTCGTCGTGGGCGCAGGCGGGAACGGTTTCGAAGCCGAGCAGCAGCGCTTCCTGGAGTGCTATGCCAACGCGGTCGCCGACGTGCTGGAGACGGGGGCCGGGGGAGGACCGCCGGCGGCACCCTTGAGTTCCGCACTGCGCCGCATGCGCGTCGGCTCCTTCGTCCTGGTGCCGGAAACCGGCGTGATCGACGCGGACGAGATGCTGCGCGAACTGGTCGGCATCGAGCCGGACGACTTCGATGGCAGGGCGGACTCCCTGCTCGCGCACGCACTGCCGGAAGACTTGCACGCGCTGATGTCGGTGCTGGAGCCGTCCCCCCGGACGTTCGGCCCACGGAACCTGGACTTCCGCGTCCGCTGCCCCACCGGTGGGATGCGCTGGCTGAGCCTGAGGTGCCGCGTGGCGGCGGGTGCCGACGACCGGCCGGAGCAGGTGCTGGGTGTGGTGACGGCGACGCCGGTCCTGCCCCGGGGCGCCGACGACGTCTCCCGGATCCAGTGGCTGACCGCCGCACTCGATGAGGCCACCACCGTGCGCGACGTCAGCCACGTGGTGGTCACCCTGCGCGAACCCCTGAACGCCGACCGGGTGGCGCTCGCCGAGCTGCAGCACGAACGACTCCAGGTCACCCTGCTCGACCCGCCGCAGCCCGCGGCCTGGCCGCAGGCATGGCGTCTCCAGTGGCGTTCGGAGTGGCCCGACGCACCCCTCAGTGCCCTGCCCACCCTGCAGATGGCTCTGCGAGACGGACATATGGACCTGTGGCCGACAGGCACCGCCTTCGAACCGGGACTCGACGGCATCGGCCCCGGAGGCCTCGCCGTCCTGCCGCTGCCCGCCAAGGGCCGGGTCGCCGGCGTGTGCCTGATCGGCTGGGACCGGCCGCACCGGTTCGTCCCCGAGGAACGTTCGCTGCTGACCGCCACCGCCTCGCTGTCCGGCCAGGCCCTCACCCGCGCCCACGCCTATGACGCCGAACAGGAACTCGCGACGATGCTGCAGCGCAGCCTGCTGCCGCGACGTCTGCCCGAGCTTCCCGGCGGGATCGCCGTCGCCCGCTATCTGCCCGCCCGGCGAGGACTGCAGGTGGGCGGCGACTGGTACGACGTGATCGCCCTCTCCGAGGACCGGGTGGCGCTGGTCATCGGCGACGTGCAGGGCCACAGCGCCGCAGCCGCGACGATCATGGGACAGATGCGTACCGCGGTCAGGGCGTACGCGGTGGAAGGCCACCCGCCCGACGTGGTCGTCTCGCACGCCAACCGCCTCCTCGTCGGGATGGAGACGGATCTGTTCGCCACCTGCTGCTACGCCGAACTGGACATGGACGAGGGCGACGTCCTGTTCGTCCGGGCCGGGCACGTCGCACCGCTGCTGCGCCATCCCGACGGCAGCACCGAGGAGGTCGAAGTCGAGGGCGGCCTTCCGCTGGGCATTTCCATGGAGGCGGACTTCCCGATGACCGCGGTGGCACTGGCGCCAGGAATGATGCTCGCCCTGATCACCGACGGGCTGATCGAGGCCGCCGATCTGTCCCTGGACGAGGGCATGCGCCGCGCGCGCGCCATCCTCGCCACGGCCGACCCGTCGGATCCTGGGCGGGTGGCCGACGACCTGCTGGGCGACTTCGGCCGTCGCGAGGACGACGTGGCGCTGTTGTTGCTGCGCTACGACGGCATGAAGATTCGGCCGATCCGGTCGGGCTGGGTGGTGTGGCGGCTGCCCGACGCCGTCATGCACGCCCGTCGCTTCACCGCGCGCACGCTGCGCCGCTGGAAGGTCGAGGAAGCCACCGACCCGGTGCTACTGGTGGTGTCCGAACTCGTCACCAACGCCCTGGTGCACACCCAGGGCCCGGTCCGTCTCGAACTTGTGCTCCGCGGGGACCGTGTGCGTGTCTGTGTGAGCGACTCCTCGCCACGAGCGCCCGCCAAGCCCGTGATCGTGGACTGGGAGTCGACCGGTGGCCGGGGTCTCCTCCTGGTCGAGGCGATGTCGGAGTCCTTCGGCACCGTGCCGGTGGCCGGCGGCAAGCAGGTGTGCAGCGAGATTGCGGTACCGCGTCGTGAACCCGCTTCCGTAGGCGCAGATCCGGGCGCCGAGGACGGGGGCCGATCATGACGTGTCGTAGACGAAAAGTAACGCCACGTACGCGGTACGTGGTCGGCGCGCTCGTCGCGGGCCTGCTGACCGCGCCCTCGGCCGCCTGTACAGGAGACAGATCAGCCACAGCCACCACGGACAGCTTCACCGTCGGCCTGCTGCTGCCGAGCCGGGTGGTGCCACGCTGGGAGAACTCCGACAAGCCGCTGATCGAGCAACGGGTGAAACAGCTCTGCCCGCACTGCAAGATCACCTACGGCAACGCCGACGACGACTCAACGGCCCAGCGGCAACAGATGATCGCCATGATCACCAAGGGGGTCAGGGTCCTCATCCTCGGCGCCACCGACAACAGGGCACTGCGCTCCACCGTCCAGGAGGCGCACAACGCGGGCGTCCCCGTCGTCGCCTACGACAGGCTCGCCGACGGCCCGATCTCGGGCTACGTCAGCTTCGACGGTGTACAGGTCGGCACGCTGCAGGGCCAGGCTCTCCTGAAGGCCATGCGCACCCCGACCGAGCACGGGACCATCGTCATGATGAACGGCGACCCGACCAGCCCCAACGCCGCGTTGTACAAGCGGGGTGCACTGTCCGTCCTGCGGGACAAGGTGAGGATCGGCCGCTCCTACGACACCCCGGGCTGGAGCTCGAACAACGCGAATGCCAACATGTCCGCCGCCATCTCGGCCCTGGGCCCGGGCCGGATCGACGGCGTCCTGGCCGCCAACGACGCCATGGCCGCAGGCGTCATCTCCGCACTCAAGAGCGCCCACGTCAGGCGCCTTCCACCGGTCACCGGCCAGGACGCCGACCTCGACGCGGTGCAGCGCATCGTCAACGGCGAACAGTCCATGACGGTGTACAAGTCCTTCCGCGCGGAAGCCGAAGCAGCCGCTGCCATGGCCGTCGCCCTGGGCCGCGGCGAGAAGCTGCACACCATCGCCACGACGACGACCGACAGCCCCACCACCCACCACATCCCGTCCGTGCTCCTCACCCCGGCCGCCGTGACAACCGCCAACATCAAGCAGACCCTCATCAAGGACGGTGTGTACACCATCGCTCAGATCTGCACACCGCAGTTGCGGGCCGCTTGTGCGAAGGCAGGGCTGACTCCGTAGACGGGCGGGGACCGGTGTGAGGGGGCCCATCGCACAGCCCAGCAGGCGGCCGGAGAACAGGTCGATGACCGTGGCCAGATGGAGCTTGCCCCGGCCGGTTTCGATCTCCGTCATTTCCCCGCACCAGACCAGGGCGGGTGCCTCGGCGGTGAAGTCCCGCCGCACGAGGTCGGGGGCGGCCGGACGTTTACCGGCCGGGTCAGCCCCCACCGTCTGCGCGCCCTCCGCCCGACCGGGCCGAACTCGAACATGATCTTCGCGGTGGCGTTCACCATGAGAAAAGGCCAGGTCGGATGGGCTCCGACCTGACCTTTCGTGGAGCCGCTTTCGGGATTCGAACCCGAGACCTACGCATTACGAGTGCGTTGCTCTGGCCATCTGAGCTAAAGCGGCGCGTCGCCCGCACTATGGTGCGATCAGCGACGTCGGTAAGTCTACACAGTTTCCGGGGGCGCTCCGCACACGCCCCGGAGCATGGGCTCCGGGGCGGGCCGCAGGGGCTATGAGCAGCGCTTTCCCTTCGCCGGTGGGGTGCCGTTGAGGAGGTAGGTGTCGATCGCGGAGTCGATGCAGGTGCTGCCCCGGCCGTAGGCGGTGTGGCCGTCGCCGACGTAGGTGAGGAGGCGGCCCGAGGAGAGCTGGCCGGCCAGGGACCGGGCCCAGGGGTAGGGGGTCGCCGGGTCGCGGGTGGTGCCGACCACGACGATGGGGGCGGCGCCCTTCGCCGCGATCCGGTGCGGCTCGCCGGTGGCCCGCACCGGCCAGTACGCGCAGTTCAGCGACGCCCACGCCAGGTTCGGGCCGAAGACCGGGGACGCCTTCTCGAACTCGGGCAGTGCCTTCTCGACCCCCTCGGGGCTGGAGAAGGCGGGCGGCAGGTCCAGGCAGTTCACCGCGGCGTTGGCGAACATCAGGTTCGAGTAGCGGCCGTCGGCGTCCCGCTCGTAGTAGCTGTCGGAGAGGGCGAGCAGACCCGCGCCGTCGTTGTCCTTCATCGCCGTGTGCAGGGCGTCGCGCAGCTGCTCCCACTGGGCCTGGTCGTACATCGCCGCGATCACGCCGGTCGTCGCGAGGGACTCGGTCAGCTTGCGGCCGTCCGGGTCGCCGGTCGGGACGGGGTGCGCGTCCAGCTTCTTGAAGAACGTTCCGAGGTTGTCGGCGATCTGCGTCGGCGTGCTGCCCTTGCCGCCGAGCGGGCAGTCGGTGCGCTTCGCGCAGTCCCTGGCGAAGGACTGGAACGCCGTCTCGAACCCGGCCGTCTGCTGGAGGTTGAGCTCGCGCGCGGACAGGGACGGGTTCATCGCGCCGTCCAGGACCATCCGGCCGACCCGTTCCGGGAACAGGCCGGCGTAGGTCGCGCCGAGGAAGGTGCCGTAGGACGCCCCCACGTAGTTCAGCTTCGGGTCGCCGAGCACCGCCCGCAGGATGTCCATGTCCCGTGCCGAGTCGACGGTGGAGACATGGCGCAGCAGCTGCGCCGAATGCTTCCCGCAAGCCTCCGCGAACGTCTTGAACTCCCCGACCAGGCGGTGCGTCTCCTGCTGGTCGTCGGGGGTCATGTCGGTCTCGGTGAACGTGTCCATCTGCGGCCCGTCCAGGCACTCGACGGGCTCGCTGCGGGCGACTCCGCGGGGGTCCACGGCGACCATGTCGTAGCGCGCCCGCACCTCGGCGGGGTAGCCGATGCCCGCGTACTGCTGGAGGTAGTCCACCGCCGAGCCGCCCGGTCCGCCGGGGTTGACCAGCAGCGATCCGAGCGGCTTCGCCTTGCCGGTGGCCTTCTTGCGGGCGACCGCCAGCCGGACGTCACCCGCGCCGGGCTCGGCGTAGTCCAGCGGGGCCTTCATCGTCGTGCACTGGAAACCGGGGACGCCGCAGTCGCGCCAGGTGAGCTTCTGGTCGTAGTACGGCGCCAGCGCGGACGGCGTCGAGCGGGGCAGTGCGGCCAGCTGGGCGGTGCCGGCCGACGTGGACGCCGACGTCGCCGTCGACGCGCCCCCCGCGGAGGAGCACGCGGAGGCGAGCAGGGCGGCGGCCGAGAGCAGGGCGGCCGCCATGGTCCGGGTGTGGGCCCGGGGTCGAATTCGGGTCTGGCGGGGGATTCGCCTGATGTGCATCAATCGAGCGTAACGCTGAGAAATGATCTCCGTGCCGTGCGTGGTGACTGTGGCTCGTACGGGTGACCCTGGTCAACACCGTGCACGCCCAGGGCGCGGCATGTCGCCGTCAGCCCGCTCTGAGCGCCATCGTCATCGCCTCCACCGCCAGCAGCGGCGCCACGTTGCGGTCGAGGGCCTCCCGGCACGCGGCGATCGCCTCGATCCGGCGCAACGTGGCCTCGGGCGAGCCGGCGCGGGCGAGCCGCTCCAGAGAGTCCTCGGCGTCCCCGTTGGCGATCGCGACCCTGGAGCCCAGCTGGAGCGCGAGGACGTCGCGGTAGAAGCCGGTCAGGTCGGTGAGGGCGACGTCGAGGCTGTCGCGCTGGGTCCTGGTGCGGCGGCGCTTCTGCATGTCCTCCAGGTCCTTCATCACGCCCGCCGTGCCGCGCGGCAGGCGACCGCCCTCGGCCGCGCCGAGCGCCGTCTTCAGCTCCTCGGTCTCCTTGCCGTCCATCTCCTCGGCGAGCTGCTTGGCGTCCTCCGCCGCCGCGTCCACCAGCTCCTGGGCGGCCTTCAGGCACGCGCCGATCTCGTCCAGCCGCAGCGGCAGCTTCAGCACGGCCGCACGGCGCTCGCGGGCGGCCGGGTCGGTGGCCAGCCGGCGGGCCCGGTCGACGTGCCCCTGGGTGGCGCGGGCTGCGGCCGCGGCCACCTGGGGCTCGATGCCCTCGCGCCGGACGAGCATGTCGGCGACCGCGTCCACCGAGGGCGTGCGCAGGTTCAGGTGGCGGCAACGGGAGCGGATCGTGGGCAGCACGTCCTCCAGCGAGGGCGCGCACAGCAGCCAGACCGTGCGGGGGGCGGGCTCCTCGACGGCCTTGAGGACGGCGTTGGCCGACTTCTCGTTCAGCCGCTCGGCGTCCTCGACCAGGATGATCTGCCAGCGGCCGGTCGCCGGGGCCGTGTACGACTTGCGGACCGTGTCGCGCATGTCCTTGACCAGGATCTCGGCGCCGACGGCGGCGACCGTGGTGACGTCCGCGTGGGTGCCGACCAGAGCGGTGTGGCAGCCGTCGCAGAAGCCGCAGCCGGGGACGCCGCCCAAGGCTCGGTCGGGACTCACGCACTGGAGGGCGGCGGCGAAGGCCCGCGCCGTCTGGTTGCGGCCGGCGCCGGGCGGGCCGGTGAAGAGCCAGGCGTGCGTCATCTTCGACGACTCCGGCGGCGGCTGGCCGGTCGCGGCGGCGGTGACGAGGGCGTCGGCGTCCCGGGCGGCGGCGGTGAGCACCTCACTCACCCGCTCCTGCCCGACGAGGTCGTCCCACACGGTCATGGGTCACGCCGCCCTTTCGTCATATCGCCATGCGTACCGGTTCATATCGCCGTACGTACCGGTTCGAAGATCGGGGCCCACCGGTTTCCGTGGGCCGAAGTCCACGGTCTCGGTGGGCCGAAGTCCACGGTCCCGGTGGTCCGAAGTCCGCCGGTTTTGTGGTCCGGACTCCATTGTGCGGGTGCCCACTGACAACGGCGGGGCGGCACCGGTCGGCATCCCGACCCGCACCGCCCCCGCCGCGCCTGAACCCTCAGCCGCGCCGACCGCGACCCCGACGGCCCCGCTCGTCGTCGTACTCCGGCTCCTCGTACGACCCCAGCAGTTCGTCCGCCAGCGACGGCAGGTCGTCCAGCGGGGTCTCCTCGGCCCAGTCGGGCCGAGGGCGCCGGCGCCGGGCCGAGCCGTCGGCGGCGGCGTCCGCGTCGACCTGTGGCATCTCGCGGGTGCGACCCTCGGAGCCGTCGGGGTCGCCGCCCGCCCGCTCGTCCCGGAAGAAGCCGGGCGGCATCCGGTCCGCCGGGACGTCGGTGGGAGCGCCGGCGTCGTCGCGTACGGGAGGCAGCACGGCGGTCTCGTCCGCCGCGCCCGGCGTCACCGGCGGCAGCACGGCCGTCTCGTCGGCCGCGCCCACGGGAGGCAGTACGGCCGTCTCGTCGGCGGCGCCCGGCGTCACCGGCGGCAGTACCGCCGTCTCGTCGGCCGCCCCCGCAGGCCGCACCGGCGGCTGCGGCAGCTCCGCCGTCACCTCGGCGTCGGACTCGTGGGCCGCGGGTGCCTGCTCGTCCCGCACCGGGCGCAGCACCTTCGTCTCGTCGTCCCGGGCGTCCGGCCGGCCGTCCCCGGCCTCCGGCCGCACCACCGGCGTCGGCATGGTCGTCGCCTCCGGTGTGACGCCGGGAGCCGTCGGCCGGCGTGCGGCGGACTGCTGGGCGGCCACGTCGGCCGCTGCCGCCGCCTCCGCCGCGGCGCGCCGTGCCTGCTCGGCCTTGAGCAGGGCATCCTCGGCCTTGCGCTGCTTCTCCAGGCGCCGTTCCTCGGCCTCGGCGCGCAGCCGGGCCTCTTCCTCGGCCTGCTTGCGGCGCTCTTCCTCCTCGGCCTTGCGGCGGGCCTCGGCCTCCGCGCGGGCCTTCTCCTCGGCGAGCAGCCGGGCCTGCTCCTCCTCGGCCCGCCTGCGCGCCTCCTCGGCCCGCAGCCGGGCCTCCTCCGCCTGCCGTTCGGCCTCGCGGCGCTGCGCCTCCTCCAGCTCGCGGCGCTTGCGCTCCTCCTCCTCGGCACGGAGCTTGGCGAGCTGTTCCTGGCGCTCGCGCTCCAGGCGCTCCTCCTCGGCCTTGCGCGCGGCCTCTTCCTCGGCCTTGCGGCGAGCGTCCTCCTCGGCCTTCTTGCGTGCCTCCTCGGCCGCCTTGATCTCGGCCTCGGACAGCGGCAGCACGGTGTCGAGCCGGGCCCGGATGACGGTGGTGACCGACTCGGGCTCCTGGCCGGCGTCGACCACCAGGTAGCGGCCGGGGTCGGAGGCGGCGAGGGTGAGGAATCCGGCCCGTACGCGCGCGTGGAACTCGGCGGGCTCGGACTCCAGCCGGTCGGGCGCCTCGGTGAACCGCTCGCGGGCGGTCTCCGGCGCCACGTCCAGCAGGACGGTCAGATGCGGCACGAGTCCGGCGGTGGCCCAGCGGTTGATGCGGGCGACCTCGGTCGGGGACAGGTCGCGGCCCGCACCCTGGTAGGCGACGGAGGAGTCGATGTACCGGTCGGAGATGACGACCGCGCCGCGCTCCAGGGCGGGCCGGACGACGGTGTCGACGTGCTCCGCGCGGTCGGCGGCGTAGAGCAGGGCCTCCGCGCGGTGCGAGAGACCGGCGGACGAGACGTCGAGGAGGATCGAGCGCAGCCGCTTGCCGACGGGGGTGGCGCCGGGCTCGCGGGTGAGGACGACCTCGTGGCCCTTGGCGCGGATCCACTCGGCGAGGGCCTCGGCCTGGGTGGACTTGCCGGCGCCGTCGCCGCCCTCCAGGGCGATGAAGAAGCCGTTGGCCGTGGGGGCCTGCGCCGGGTCGTCGCCGCCGAGCAGCGCGTCCCGCAGGTCGTGGCGGAGCGGTACGCCCGCGCGGTCGTCGACCTTGGCGAGCACCAGCGCGGCTACCGGCAGCAGCAGCGCGCCGACCAGCATCAGCGTGAACGCGGCGCCGCCGTGCGCGAACACGAACTTGCCGTTCTCCAGGCGGTGCGGTCCGATCAGCGCGGCCACCAGGGGGGCGATCAGCGCGCCGAGCGCTATGGCGACCCGGACCACCGCGTGCAGGTGCTCGGTCGTCCGTGCCCGGCGGGAGTCCTCGGTCTCCTGGTCGAGCAGGGTGTGCCCGGTGTTGGCGGCCACGCCCGCGCCGATGCCGGCCAGCGCGACGATCAGCAGCACCGTGGTGACGTCGGGAACCAGGCCCGCGGCCAGCAGCGCGACGCCGGTGAAGGCGATCGCCAGGGACAGCAGGCGGCGGCGGGAGAGCGTCGGGAGCAGCGAGGGCGCCGTACGGATGCCGACGGCGACGCCGCCGGTCAGGGCGAGCACCAGCAGGCCGTACAGCACCGGGCCGCCGCCCAGGTCCTTGGCGTGCAGCACGGCGACGGCGACGGCGGCGGAGATCGCCCCGGCGACGGCGGCGCAGGCCAGCACCAGGAGCGGGATGACGCCGGTGCGGCCGGTGTCGGTGCCTGCGGCGGTCTTGGGGCGGCGCAGGCCCTCCAGCGGCGACCGCGCGCGGGGGGTGCGGGTGCCGGGCACCTCCAGGTAGACCAGCACCGAGAGGGACGCGGCGAACAGGCCCGCCGCCAGGTACGAGCCGAGGGCCGCCTGGTGCTGGGCGAACCAGGCGATGCCCGTGCCCAGCAGGTTGTTGACCAGCGACGCGACGACCAGGGCGGCGGCCGCGAGCGGGACCGCGAGGAACGTCGTCCGCAGCGAGAGGCGGCGCAGGGCGTCCAGGTGG
This sequence comes from Streptomyces sp. NPDC001980, assembly GCF_040296885.1. Lineage (NCBI taxonomy): Bacteria > Bacillati > Actinomycetota > Actinomycetes > Kitasatosporales > Streptomycetaceae > Streptomyces > Streptomyces sp. NPDC001980. Next base: position 116,776 of record NZ_JBEOYD010000022.1, read on the forward strand.
TCGGGCAGCGGCCGTACCGTCGCGCCCTCCGGGGGCGGGGCGGGCAGCAGCGCGGGGGCCGCGCTCTCCCGGCAGACGGTCCAGAAGCGCTCGGCGACCCCGGTGACGAAGGCCGTCGCCAGGACGAGCGACAGGGCGTTCGCCGGGGTCCAGTCGATCCACAGGGGCGCGATGATCAGCAGAACCGTGCGCAGGCCGTCGGCGCCGACCATGGTCCAACGGCGGTCGAGCGGGCCGTCCTGCGCGGTCAGCGTGGTGAGCGGGCCCAGCAGGACCGCGCCGAACAACAGAGTGGCGAGAATGCGCACCCCGAAGACGACCGTCACCGCGAGCGCCGCACCGCGGTAGCCGCCGCCGAACGAGTTCTGGGCCACGGCTGCCTGGAGCGTGAGCACGACAAGCACCAGCAACGCCAGGCTGTCGCCGATCCCGCTCACGAGTTGGGCGCCCCACAACCGCCTCAGTTCGGGTCGGCGCAGCAGCGACCGGACGGCGCGCTCGCGGGAATCCGCTACCAGCGCGTCGTCCGGATCTGTCTGGGGGGCCGTTGGCTGCTCGGCTCGCGTCATGCTTTCAGCCTATCGGCAGCCGCGGACAGCCTGCCGCGACCGTCCACAGGTACGCACGCCCCGACACCAAGTTGATGCCGGGGCGTGCACAATGCGAAGCCGATGTGAGGATCTGAGGGCGCCTCAGCCGTTCCGGGCCGACCGCCTCGGGCCGACTCAGGCCGGCTCAGTCCCCCGCGGCCGCCTCGGAGACGGGCCGGCTCAGTCCTCCGCAACCGCCTTGGAGGCAGTCGCCTTCTTGGCGGGCGCCTTCTTCGCGGCCGTCGTCGTCTTCTTCGCCGCGGTCTTCTTGGCCGCCGTCTTCTTCGCCGGCGCGGCCTTCTTGGCGGCCGCGGTCTTCTTCGCGGGCGCCTTCTTCGCCGTCTTCTTGGCGGGCGCCTTGGCCCGCTTCTCGGCGAGCAGCTCGTAGCCGCGCTCCGGGGTGATCGTCTCGACGCTGTCGCCGGAGCGCAGGGTCGCGTTGGTCTCCCCGTCGGTGACGTACGGCCCGAAGCGGCCGTCCTTGACCACGACCGGCTTCTCGCTGACCGGGTCGGTGCCCAGCTCCTTCAGCGGCGGCTTGGCGGCGGCCCGGCCGCGCTGCTTGGGCTGGGCGTAGATCGCCAGCGCCTCTTCGAGGGTGATCGTGAAGAGCTGGTCCTCGGAGGTGAGCGAGCGCGAGTCCGTGCCCTTCTTCAGGTACGGCCCGTAGCGCCCGTTCTGCGCGGTGATCTCCTGGCCCTCGGCGTCGGCGCCGATGACCCGCGGCAGCGACATCAGCTGCAGCGCGTCCGCCAGGGTGACCGTGTCCAGGGCCATGGACTTGAAGAGCGACGCCGTGCGCGGCTTGACCGCGTTCTTGCCGGTCTTCGGGGTGCCCTCGGGGAGCACCTCGGTGACGTACGGGCCGTAGCGGCCGTCGCGGGCGATGATCTGGTGGCCGGTCTCCGGGTCGGCGCCCAGCTCGAAGTCGCCGCTCGGCTTGGCGAGCAGTTCCTCCGCGAGCTCGACGGAGAGCTCGTCGGGGGCCAGGTCCTCCGGCACGTCCGCGCGCTGGTGGCCCTCGGAGTCCTTCTCGCCGCGCTCGATGTACGGGCCGTAGCGCCCGACCCGCAGCACGATGCCGCTGCCCACCGGGAACGACGACACCTCGCGCGCGTCGATCGCGCCCAGGTCGGTCACCAGTTCCTTGAGGCCGCCGAGGTGGTCCCCGTCGCCGTTGCCGGCGTCGGCCGCGCCGCCGGGGGCCGTGCCCTCGCCGCCCTCGCCGAAGTAGAAGCGCTTCAGCCACGGCACGGCCTGGGCCTGACCTGCGGCGATGCGGTCGAGGTCGTCCTCCATCCGGGCGGTGAAGTCGTAGTCGACCAGCCGGCCGAAGTGCTTCTCCAGGAGGTTGACCACGGCGAAGCTCAGGAAGGAGGGCACCAGGGCCGTCCCCTTCTTGAACACGTATCCCCGGTCGAGGATCGTGCCGATGATCGACGCGTACGTCGACGGGCGGCCGATCTCGCGCTCTTCCAGCTCCTTGACCAGCGAGGCCTCGGTGTACCGGGCCGGGGGCTTGGTGGCGTGCCCGTCGACCGTGATCTCCTCGGCGGACAGCGGGTCGCCCTCGGTGACCTGGGGCAGCCGGCGCTCGCGGTCGTCCAGCTCGGCGTTCGGGTCGTCGGCGCCCTCGACGTAGGCCTTGAGGAAGCCGTGGAAGGTGATCGTCTTGCCGGAGGCGCTGAACTCGACGTCCCGGCCGTCGGCGGCGGTGCCGCCGATCTTGACGGTCACGCTGTTGCCGGTCGCGTCCTTCATCTGGGAGGCGACGGTCCGCTTCCAGATCAGCTCGTAGAGCTTGAACTGGTCGCCGGTGAGGCCGGTCTCGGCGGGCGTGCGGAAACGATCGCCCGAGGGGCGGATCGCCTCGTGCGCCTCCTGGGCGTTCTTGACCTTCGCGGCGTACGTCCGCGGGGCGGAGGGCAGGTAGTCGGCGCCGTACAGCTGCGTGACCTGGGCGCGGGCGGCCGCGATCGCGGTGTCGCTCAGCGTCGTGGAGTCCGTACGCATGTACGTGATGTAGCCGTTCTCGTACAGCTTCTGGGCCACCTGCATGGTGGCCTTCGCGCCGAAGCCGAGCTTGCGCGAGGCCTCCTGCTGGAGGGTCGTCGTACGGAACGGGGCGTAGGGCGAGCGGCGGTACGGCTTGGACTCGACCGAGCGGACCGAGAACCGGGTGTTCTCCAGGGCGGCGGCGAGCGCTCGGGCGTTCGCCTCGTCGAGGTGGAGGGTGTTCGCGGACTTGAGCTGCCCGAGCGAGTCGAAGTCACGGCCCTGGGCGACGCGCTTGCCGTCGACGGCCTGGAGGCGGGCGACCAGGGACGACGGGTCGCTGGAGTCGCCGGCCCGGCCGGTCCCGAAGGTGCCCGTCAGGTCCCAGTACTCGGCGGACCGGAACGCGATGCGCTCCCGCTCCCGCTCCACCACGAGCCGGGTCGCCACGGACTGGACACGGCCGGCCGACAGGCGCGGCATGACCTTCTTCCACAGGACCGGCGAGACCTCGTAGCCGTAGAGGCGGTCGAGGATCCGGCGGGTCTCCTGGGCGTCGACGAGCTTCTGGTTGAGCTGGCGCGGGTTGGCGACGGCGGCCCGGATCGCGTCCTTGGTGATCTCGTGGAAGACCATCCGCTTGACGGGGATCTTCGGCTTGAGGACCTCCTGGAGGTGCCAGGCGATGGCCTCGCCCTCGCGGTCCTCATCGGTGGCGAGGAAGAGCTCGTCGGAGTCCTTCAGCAGGTCCTTGAGCTTCTTGACCTGCGCCCTCTTGTCGGCGTTGATCACATAGATGGGCTGGAAGTCGTGTTCGACGTCCACGCCGAGGCGCCGGACCTCGCCGGTGTACTGCTCGGGCACCTCCGCGGCGCCGTTGGGAAGGTCACGGATGTGCCCGACGCTCGCTTCGACGACGTATCCGGGGCCCAGATAGCCCTTGATCGTCTTCGCCTTGGCAGGGGACTCGACGATGACGAGTCGGCGGCCGCCCTGTGCGGTCTCGCTGGTCGGGGACAACTTCGCTCTTCTCTCCGGTCGACGCTGGGGCCTCCCCAGGCCTTGCTCCCGGGGTCGCGGCACGGGCACGGAGCCCGCTCACTTGGTGACGCTGCGGAGTGTGACGGTACATCCCGCCCCCGTGTCAAACGGGAAAAGCCCACAACGGCCACTCGAACGGTAACCCGACTACCGCCATTCCTGCCGCCCGGAGTCCCCACTCGCCCTCTGGGCCCTGTCCGGAGCGTGATGCTCCGATTACCGGAGGGGCACCTTCAGAGGCGGGTGAGGCAGTACGCCCCGAGGCCCAGCGCGATCACCGCGGCGAGGCTCGCGAGGGTCGCCGATGCGACCTGACTCACACCCTGGGCGACGGGTTCGCCACGCCGGAGCCGGGTGCCGGTCCACACCAGCAGTGCACCTCCGAACAGGGCGAACACCACCCCCGCGAAGATCGCCGGTGCGCTCTCCATGGCTCGCGCTCCTCTTCCCTGCCGCCCGTGACTGCCCAGCGCCCGGAGACTGGCACGCACGGGCGGCGGGAGGGAGGCCGACGGGCGAAATCGAGGTGAACGAGCGGCCGCCATCATCTCGAACATCCGATCGACGGACGAGGGGCGGACCGGCGATGGACCGGCGATGGATTCCGGGGCGAACGTTCCGACCAGATTTTTCCGGCCTTTTTCTTCTCCGGCGTGTCCCGCAGGCCTGCCCGGGGGTCCTCCCCCAGCCCTCCTTCCCGCCCTCCCCCGTGCCCTCCCGCGAGGCGGCCGGGCACGCCGCCGGGCGCGTCTTCCGGCCCGTCAGACCGCAGGCTCCAGGAATCCCTGCTCCACCAGCAGCCGGATCTGTGCGGGCGTGCGGTCGCGCAGCAACACCGGATCCTCGCCCGTCAATTGGGCGATGGCATCGAGAATCCGCCCCGCGCTCAGCGTGCCGTCGCACACCCCTGCGAACCCGGCACCCACCGTGTCCACCTTGGTCGCACGGCGCATCCCGCGGTGCTGGCGCAGCACCACGTGCTCCGGGTCCTCGGCGCCGGGCAGCCCGACCTGCTCCTGGACCACCTCGACGGCGAGCCTGAAGTGGCCTTCCAGAAGATCCGCGTCGTCGTGGTCACGGAGGTAGTCGAGGCGGTCGAAGTGCGCGCGAATCGCCTCGCCGAGCGGCTGTTCGATCGGATGCGGCCACTCCTCGACGGTGACCGAGGGCACGGCGGCGCCCGTCTTCCGCAGCGTGATCCAGCCGAATCCCACCCCCTTCACCTTGCGCGCCTCGAACTCGTCGAGCCACGCGTCGTACCGCGCCTGGTACTCCGCCGGGTCCCCACGATGGTCGCCGGAGTCCCGGAGCCACAACTCGGCGTACTGGTTGACGTCCTGCACCTCGCGCTGCACGATCCACGCGTCGCAGCCGCGCGGCACCCACGACCTGACCCTGTCCTGCCAGTCCTCCCCCGCGACGTGCTGCCAGTTGGCGAGGAACTGCGCGAACCCGCCCTCGTTCAGCCGCTCCCCGGCCTGTTGAACGAGCGAGCGGCACAGATCGTCCCCGCTCATCCCGCCGTCCCGGTACGTCAGCCGGGCCCCCGGAGAGATCACGAACGGCGGGTTGGAGACGATCAGGTCGTACGTCTCCCCCTCCTTGACCGGCTCGAACAGCGAGCCCTCGCGCAGGTCGGCCGCCGGTGCGCCGGAGAGCGCCAGCGTGAGCGCCGTGATGTGCAGCGCGCGCGGGTTGAGGTCGGTCGCCGTCACACGCGTGGCGTGCTGGGCGGCGTGCAGTGCCTGGATCCCGGAGCCGGTGCCGAGGTCGAGGGCGGCGGCGACGGGCGTGCGGACGGTGATGCCGGCCAGGGTCGTGGACGCGCCGCCGACCCCGAGGACGACCCCTTCGTGCCGCTGGCCGATGCCGCCCGCGCCGCCGACGGCACACCCGAGGTCGGAGACGATGAACCAGTCCTCGCCGTCGGGGCCGCCGTACGGCCGTACGTCCACGGTGGCCGCGACCTCGTCGCCGCCCACACGGGTCAGCCAGCCGCTGTCCAGGAGGTCGTCGACGGGCAGCACGCCGGCCACGCGCGCGTGCGGCACGGGCTGCTGGAGGAGGAACAGCCGGACGAGCGTCTCCAGGGGCGTGTCCCCGCGGGTCGCCCGCAGCGCGGGCACCGTCTCGCTGCGGGCCAGCGCCGCGTAGGCGGGGGCGCCGAGCAGGTCGAGCAGCCCGTCGGCGGTGAACGAGGAGCCCAGCAGGGCGGTGCGCAGCCGGGCGGCGGCGTCGGGGCGGTCGGAGGCGGGCAGGATGGCGAGGCCGGAGTCAGTCACGCCCTCCATTGTGGCCCGCGGCCACGCCCGACCAAGGGCTCAGCACACGGCCGCGGACCGCCGAACTCCCCACGACGCGCGACCACGGACCGCCGAACTCCGCCGAACACACCGCCCCGGCCGCCGAGGCTCGGCCCCTGCCTCAGCCCGCGGTCGACGAGGCCGACGACGAAGCCGACGAATTCGACGAAGCCGACGACGACGGCGCCGACGCCCCGGTCGACGTCGTCGAAGAGACCTTCTTGCAGCTGGCCTGCTCGGCGATCGCGTCCTTGACCTCGCCCTGCTCCAGGGCGTTCAGCGCCGCGGTGCCGCTCTTGCTCTGCGTCTCCAGCTGCGTCGTCTGGGAGGCGATGTCCTGCAGACCGGAGGCGAACTTCGCCTGGTCCTTGGTGTCGAGCGCGTCGACCTTCTTCTTCAGGTCGGCGTAGGACGCGGAGAGGCTGTTGAGGGTCGTGACGACGTTCTGCTGACGCTTGGCGCCGTCGTCCACCCCGGGGGGCGCTCCGGCGCTGCTGATGGCCGCTGCGAGCGCCTTGTAGCCGTCGGACATGTCCTGGAAGGCCTGGGAGTCGGTCTTCTTGATGGTCGCGGCCGAACTCGTGGTGTCCGAGGCCGTCGTGGAGATCGCCTCGTTCGCCGCCTTGATCTTCGCGTCCTGCGCCGGCACCGCGTCGCACACGGTCTTGGCCCAGGCGATCAGCTTCGGGTCGGTGCCCTTGTTGTTGCTGCTGCACCCGGACAGCGCCACTACCAGTACCGCACCGCCGGACAGTGCGGCCGCGAGCTTCTTGTTCACCGGATCGGTCCCTTCCATGGCTCTCGGCCCCCGGAATCTACACGGCGGACGGACAGCACCCCCATGTAGGCACCCATTAAGTATGCTTTTGGGTAAATTTGCACCAAGGGAGAGAAGGCTCACGGCGAGACGACGCGCACATCCCCGCCCCCAAGCACACTCCGGCACGCCCCGACGCACTTCGCCGCACTCCGGCGCACGCCAGGCGGCTCGCGGCTGGAGGCAGGCGGCAGGCGGCAGGCGGCAGGTGGCAGGCAGCAGGCGCCCCGGCGTACGAAACAGGCGGACGGCGTGTCAGCACACGCCGTCCGCCCGCTCGTTGACCGGTCCCCTCTCGCGAGGGCCCCGGTGGGCGTCGTAAGACCGCCTACGAAACCACCGCGGGATCGGCCGGCTTGGCCACCCGTTCGGCACTGTCCTCGTCGTCGCCGACGGCGATACCGCGCCGCTTGGAGACGTACACCGCGCCGACGATCACGATCAGCGCGAGGACCGCGATCGTGATCCGGATGCCGATGCTCTTGTCATGACCGTAGGAGAACTTGATCACCGCGGGCGCGATGAGCAGGGAGACCAGGTTCATGACCTTGAGCAGCGGGTTGATCGCGGGTCCTGCGGTGTCCTTGAAGGGGTCGCCGACCGTGTCGCCGATCACCGTGGCGGCGTGGGCCTCGCTGCCCTTGCCGCCGTGGTGGCCGTCCTCGACGAGTTTCTTGGCGTTGTCCCAGGCACCGCCGGAGTTGGCCAGGAAGACGGCCATCAGGGTGCCCGCGCCGATCGCGCCGGCGAGATAGGAGCCGAGGGCCCCGACGCCGAGCGTGAACCCGATGAAGATGGGCGCCATCACGGCGAGCAGTCCCGGCGTGGCCAGCTCCCGCAGGGCGTCCTTGGTGCAGATGTCGACGACCTTGCCGTACTCGGGCGTCTCCGTGTAGTCCATGATCCCGGGGTGCTCGCGGAACTGCCGCCGCACCTCGTAGACCACCGAACCCGCCGACCTCGACACCGCGCTGATGGCGAGTCCGGAGAAGAGGAACACGACCGCCGCGCCGGCGATGAGACCGACGAGGTTGTTGGGCTGTGAGATGTCCATCGACAGGGTCAACGGAGCGCCCGCACCGGTCAGTTTCACCCCCACGTCCTGCACGTTCGTGGTGATCGCGTCCCGGTACGACCCGAAGAGCGCCGACGCCGCGAGGACGGCGGTGGCGATGGCGATGCCCTTGGTGATGGCCTTGGTGGTGTTGCCGACGGCGTCCAGGTTGGTGAGCACCTGCGCGCCCGCGCCCTGGACGTCGCCGGACATCTCGGCGATGCCCTGGGCGTTGTCGGAGACCGGCCCGAAGGTGTCCATGGCGACGATCACGCCGACCGTGGTGAGCAGGCCGGTGCCGGCCAGCGCCACCGCGAACAGCGCCAGCATGATCGACGTACCGCCGAGCAGGAACGCCCCGTAGACGCCGAGGCCGATCAACAGGGCGGTGTAGACGGCCGATTCGAGGCCGATCGAGATGCCGGCGAGGACCACGGTGGCCGGGCCGGTCAGCGAGGACTTGCCGATGTCCATGACCGGACGCCGGTTGGTCTCGGTGAAGTAGCCGGTCAGCTGCTGGATGACAGCCGCCAGCAGGATGCCGATGGCGACCGCGACCAGCGCGAGGATCCGCGGATCGCCGTCCTTGGCCCTGATGGCCGCGTCGGAGATGCCGTCGAGGTCGGCGTACTTCCCCGGCAGGTACACGTAGACCGCGATCGCGACCAGCACGAGCGAGATCACCGCGGAGATGAAGAAGCCGCGGTTGATGGCGCTCATGCCGCTGCGGTCGCTGCGGCGCGGGGCCACCGCGAAGATGCCGATCATGGCGGTGAGCACACCGATGGCCGGCACCAGGAGCGGGAAGGCAAGACCCGCGTCCCCGAAGGCCGCCTTGCCGAGGATCAGCGCGGCGACCAGGGTCACCGCGTACGACTCGAAGAGGTCGGCCGCCATGCCCGCGCAGTCGCCGACGTTGTCGCCCACGTTGTCGGCGATGGTCGCGGCATTGCGCGGGTCGTCCTCCGGAATGCCCTGTTCGACCTTTCCGACCAGGTCGGCGCCGACGTCGGCGGCCTTCGTGAAGATGCCGCCCCCGACACGCATGAACATGGCGATCAGGGCGGCACCGAGACCGAAGCCTTCGAGCACCTTCGGCGCGTCGGCCGCGTACACCAGCACCACACAGGAGGCGCCGAGCAGGCCGAGCCCCACCGTGAACATGCCGACGACGCCGCCCGTGCGGAAAGCGATCTTCATGGCTTTGTGCGAGACGGCGGTGAGATCCTTTTCAGGTTCGCCTTCCGCCGGGGTGGCTTCCCGGGCGGCCGCGGCGACGCGCACATTGCTGCGTACGGCGAGCCACATGCCGATATAACCGGTGGTCGCCGAGAAGACCGCGCCGATCAGGAAGAAGATCGATCGGCCGGCGCGCTGATTCCAGTCGTCCGCGGGCAGCAGCAGGAGCAGGAAGAACACCACGACGGCGAATACGCCGAGGGTGCGCAACTGCCGGCCCAGATAGGCGTTGGCGCCTTCCTGGACCGCCGCCGCGATCTTCTTCATGCTGTCGGTGCCCTCGCCCGCCGCGAGCACCTGGCGGACCAGGATCCAGGCGACCACGAGCGCGGCCAGCGCCACGGCGGCGATGACCGCCACCAGGACCCGGTTGTCGTCGGTCAGGACTGCGGCTGCGAAGGTTGTGGGGTGGTGGCCCAACTGATGAGGGGTAGAAAGCCCCGCCATTCGTCCTCCTTGACGCTTGGACTGAGCTCAAGATGTGGACGGATTCTAGGTACCCGCGAGTGATCTAAACAGGGGACGGTAAACGGAATTGGCCTTCTCGTGCTCTTCAGCAAATGATCGAGGTCGCGCCGACGAACCCGAAAGCGGTAATGCCCTAAAAGCGTTGACGGCGGCGTTTACTTGATCGAATTATCGCCTGATTGATCGTGAATGAATTCACTAAACCCATCGCACGAGATCACTGTACGACCGGCCGTGGGTGACGCGGGGCGCTGACGTGGGCGACGCCGGGCCGGCCACCGGCCGCGGACGTGCGGACATGCCGAAGGGCCCCACTCAGGGGGCCCTTCGGCACACGTACAGGGTGACGCGCGGGTGACTCTCAGGTGAGCGCGACTCCGGACGGGGTCGTCGGCCAGGTCATGCGGATCAGCCCGCCGTGCTCCCCTGCGGTGACCTCCACGTCGTCCACGAGGCCGCTGATGACCGCGAGGCCCATCTCGTCCTCCTCGGCCTCCACGTCCGCGTCCGCCGCGCCACCGGACGCCCGGTCGCCGGGAACGGAACGGGGTGCCTCGTCGCCGACCTCGATGGAGAACTGTTTCTCCTCCTCGATCAGCGCCACCCGCACCGGTTCGGTGATGCCGGCGGCCTGGTGCAGCCCCACGGCACGGGAACAGGCCTCGCCGACGGCCAGCCGGACCTCGTCCAGGACGGCCTCGTCCACTCCGGCCCTGCGAGCCACCGCCGCCGCCACCAGTCGGGCGGTGCGGACGTGCTCGGGCAGCGCGCTGAAGCGGAGTTCAACGGTGGCCATACGTCCCCCTCGGAACTACGGGCGTGCGATGGGGGGGCCGGGCCGCCGAAGAACCCGGAACCCCCCGATGAATTGCGTCCGCCGCGGGCACTGCGGCCCGTGCACGGCTGCCGGCACGGGCACGCAGGCCCGAACGGGCGGGGGTGACACGGACGTCCGTGCGGCGCGTGGCGCGCACGAGCCCGTGCCGGGGGCCGGCCGGACGGCACGAACCGATCGGCGGTCCGGGGTACGTCGGCCGGCCCGGGGTCAGTCGGTGGCCGCCACCGCTTCCTCGACCGAGGTGTGGATCGGGAACACCTTGGTGAGGCCGGTGATACGGAAGATCTTCAGAATGCGCTCCTGGTTGCAGACCAGGCGCAGCGAGCCCTCATGGGCACGCACCCGCTTCAGGCCGCCGACCAGCACGCCGAGCCCGGTGGAGTCGAGGAAGTCCACGCCCTCCATGTCGACGACGAGGTGGAAATTCCCGTCGTTCACCAGCTCGACCAGCTGCTCACGCAGCTTGGGCGCGGTATATACGTCGATTTCGCCACCGACCTCGACGACCGTACGATCGCCGACTGTACGAGTCGACAGGGACAGGTCCACGGATCCTCCAGCACCTTGCTATCGAGCGGTCGCCCCTCGGGACACCTCGGCTTGCGGCCCCCGGGACGGTTCGCCAGCCGCGATGGCATTCAATCACTTACGGCAGGCGTGCACGACGCCTTGGCCCCATTGTCCGTCACGCCAGTGACACACTCGGTCCCGATGGCCATAAATCACCGATCCGATCGACCGCCGGTTCCGGCCGTGTCCGGGTTCTCTCCGGGCACGGTCCTGGACCGGCTCGCCTCCGGGCCGAGCCGGGCTTCGCGCATCACTCATACGGAGCACTTGCCCCCGCGCGCGGGTCGGCATGCCGTCTGGCCTGACCGGATTCGTTCGGAGGTCGTCGCGGCCGTGCAGGAGTGCGGCATCGAACATCCCTGGGAGCACCAGGCGCTGGCCGCCGAGCACGCCCTGGACGGGGATTCGGTGGTGGTGGCCACCGGCACCGCCTCCGGCAAGTCCCTGGCCTACCTCGTGCCGGTGCTGTCGACCCTCCTGGACGGCTCCGAGGCCGCCAACGGCCGCGGCGCCACCGCCCTCTACCTGGCGCCCACCAAGGCGCTGGCGGCCGACCAGTGCCGTGCCGTGAAGGAACTTTCACAACCGCTGGGAAACTCGGTGCGCCCCGCGGTGTACGACGGCGACACCCCGTACGAGGAACGGGAGTGGATCCGCCAGTACGCCAACTACGTGCTCACCAACCCGGACATGCTGCACCGCGGGATCCTGCCCGGGCACGCCCGCTGGTCCTCCTTCCTGAAGTCGCTGAAGTACGTCGTCGTCGACGAGTGCCACACCTACCGGGGCGTCTTCGGCTCGCACGTCGCCCAGGTGCTGCGCCGGCTCCGCCGCCTGTGCGCCCGCTACGGCGCCTCCCCGGTCTTCCTGCTGGCCTCCGCGACCGCCGCCGAGCCGGCCGTGGCCGCCGGCCGCCTCACCGGCCTGCCGGTCGTGGAGATCGCCGACGACGCCTCCCCGCGCGGCGAGCTGGTCTTCGCCCTCTGGGAGCCGCCGCTGACCGAGCTGCACGGCGAGAAGGGCGCCCCGGTCCGCCGTACCGCCATCGCCGAGACCGCCGACCTGCTGACCGACCTCGCCGTGCAGGGCGTGCGCTCGGTCGCCTTCGTGCGCTCCAGACGTGGCGCGGAGCTGATCTCCGTCATCACGCAGGAACGGCTGGCCGAGATGGACCGTTCCCTCGCCCGGCGTGTCGCGGCCTACCGCGGCGGTTACCTCCCCGAGGAGCGGCGCGCCCTGGAACGCGCGCTGCACTCCGGGGAACTCCTCGGACTTGCCGCCACAACGGCCCTGGAGCTGGGCGTGGACGTCTCCGGGCTGGACGCCGTACTGATTGCCGGATACCCCGGTACGCGGGCCTCTGTGTGGCAGCAGGCGGGTCGCGCGGGCCGCGCCGGGCAGGGCGCCCTCGCGGTCCTGGTCGCCCGCGACGATCCGCTGGACACCTTCCTCGTCCATCATCCCGAGGCCCTGTTCGACCAACCGGTGGAATCGACCGTCCTCGACCCCGACAACCCGTACGTCCTCGCCCCCCACCTGTGCGCCGCCGCGGCCGAGATCCCCCTCACCGACGACGACCTCGACCTCTTCGGCCCCGCCTGCAAGGAGCTGCTGCCGCAGCTGGAGGCCGCGAAGCTGCTGCGCCGCCGGACGAAGGCCTGGCACTGGACCCGCCGGGAGCGGGCCGCCGAGCTGACCGACATCCGCGGCGAGGGCGGCCGCCCGGTACAGGTCGTCGAGGCGGGCACGGGACGCCTGCTCGGCACGGTGGACGCGAGCGCCGCGCACTCCACGGTCCACGAGGGCGCCGTCCACCTGCACCAGGGCCGCACCTACCTCGTGCGCTCCCTCGACCTGGAGGACTCGGTGGCCCTGGTCGAGCAGGCCGAGCCGCCGTACTCCACGGTCGCCCGCGACACCACGGCCATCTCCGTCCTGGAGACCGACGTCGAGGTCCCCTGGGGCGACGGCCGCCTCTGCTACGGCTCCGTCGAGGTCACCAACCAGGTGGTCTCCTTCCTGCGCCGCCGGCTCATCACCGGCGAAGTGCTGGGCGAGACGAAACTCGACCTCCCCCCGCGTACGCTGCGCACCCGCGCGGTGTGGTGGACCGTCACCGAGGACCAGCTCGACGAGGCCCGGATCAACCCGGAGATCCTCGGCGGCGCCCTGCACGCCGCCGAGCACGCCTCCATCGGCCTGCTGCCGCTCTTCGCGACCTGCGACCGCTGGGACATCGGCGGCGTGTCGATCCCGCTGCACCCCGACACCCTGCTGCCGACCGTCTTCGTCTACGACGGCCACCCAGGCGGCGCCGGCTTCGCGGAACGCGCCTTCCACACGGCCCGCACGTGGCTGACGGCGACCCGGGAGGCGATCGCCGCGTGCGAGTGCGACGCCGGGTGCCCGTCCTGCATCCAGTCCCCCAAGTGCGGGAACGGGAACGAGCCGCTGCACAAGCGGGGGGCGGTGCGCCTCCTCACGGTGCTCTTGAAGGGGGCGCCGGGGTAGGCGGGTGCGTCGGTGCGGGCCGGTGAGGGCTGGTCGCGCAGTTCCTCCCCCAGCCTTCGGCCGGGGGTACCCCCAGCGCCCCTCTGGGGCGCGTTGCAGGCGCCGCTCGCCGGAAAGGCCGCCGGGCCTGCTCTGGCCCTGACCTCGGCCGCGAAGGGACCCTCTCCCGACCTCGCCGACACATCCGAGACGTCCCCGACGATCACGCACCGCGTCAGCCGCGCGGCCTGTGCCTGCGCCACCCGGTCGGCTCGGGCGCAGGCCTTCGCCTGCCCGTCGGCCCAGTGGTCGGCAGCAGTGAGTGCCGCCATGTCGGCGCCACCCGCCGCGCGATGCCGGACGACTACGGCGTGCCCCAGCCCCAGCACCACCCCGAACACCACGCACAGCACGGCGATCGCACCGACGCTCCAGACTGTGGCGGACCCCCGGTCAGGCGCGCCACAGGGGCGCGGGGAACTGCGCGACCAGCCCCCACGCAGCGGCAGCCGAAAGACCAACCGTTGCCCCCTCACGGCTCCTCCGCCAACGCCACCGCCGACTCCCGCACCTCGAACGGCAACGCGCCCAGCACCGGCGGCCTCGCCACCACCGTCACCCGCACCACGTCGCCCTCCCGGCCCACCGTCACCGCAGCCCCGTCCGGCGCCGCCTCCTTCGTCACCGCGATCACCGCGTCCTCGGCGTCCTGCCGCGCCGCGGCCCGCGCCCCGGTGCGGGCGGCGTCCACGCACCGGATCTGGGCGGCCACCACGAGCAGCCCCCACACCAGCGCCATCGTGAACGCCACCAGCACCGGCAGCACCACGGCCGCCTCCGCGGTCACGAACCCCCGGTCCGCCCCGCGCCCCCGCTCACATCCGCGCACTGAGGGCTCGTTTCACGATGGCCTGGAGCTCCGCGCTGACCTGACCGCTCGTCACGACCGCGTAGAGGACCGCCGCGAACCCGACGGCGGCGATGATCCCCATCGCGTACTCGGAGGTGACCATCCCGGCGTCCCTGCGCAGCAGCTTCCACATCTTCCAGCACATCTCACGCATTTCGACTCCCTTGAACTCGCTTGGTTTTGACTTCAGTTCCTGTCGGCGGCCCCGCTGTCGCGCCCTTCATCCACCACCCCCTCGCAGCACCCCGCCCGCGAGTCCGATCACCACGGGCAGCACACCGACCGCGATGAACGCGGGCAGGAAGCACAGCCCCACCGGCGCCGAGATCAGCACGGCCGCCCGCCGTGCCCGCGCGGTCGCGCTCCTCGCCCACTCGGCGCGGGCGTCCGAGGCGAGCCGGGCGACGGGCGCGGCCGCCGGCATCCCGGACTCGTCCGCGCGTTCCAGCAGCCGGGCCAGGGCGGCGGCACCCGGCAGCCCCGCCAACCGCCGCCAGGCAACTGCCGGTTCGCCGCCCAGCCGCACCTCCGCCGCGCCCCGCGCGAGCCCCTCCCCGACAGGCCCGCCGAGGGCCTCTCCGACCGCCTGGGCGCCGACCACCGGACCGGCCCCCGCGGCGATGCAGGCCGCCAGGAGGTCGGCGGCGAGCGGGAGTTGACGCACGGCCTCGGCCGCCTCCGCCTGAGCCGTCCGGTCCGCGTCGCCCGCCCGGCTCCGCCACCGCCACAGCCCCACCGCGACGCCCAGCCCCAGCAGCGCCCCGACGACCCCGCCGACCAGCACCCAGCCGCCGCACACCACCCCGACGACCGGCAGCCACCTGCGGACGGCATCGCCGACGGCGGAGTGCATCTCCGCCTGCTCCAGCCTCTCCAGGCCGAGCAGTTCGGCCGCCTTGTGCCGAGCCCAGCGCCTGTGCCTGGCCCGCTCCAGCCGCCATGCCGACCAGCCCAGGGCCGCCAGCACCGCGACCGTCACCCCCAGCCTGTGGACAACCTCCGCGCTCACGCCGCCTCAGCTCCCCGCACGATCCGGGCCGCCCACCACATCCCGGCGCCCTCGAACACCGCGCCGACGACCAGGCAGCCCAGGCCGGCCCCGGTGTGCAGCAGCACCCGCAGCGGGTCGGCGCCCATGGCCGAGCCGAGCAGGAGGCCGAGGGCGGGCAGCGCGGCGAGCATCACCGCGGTGGCCCGGGCGCCCGACAACTGGGCGCGCAGATCGGCGCGTTGGTCGCGTTCGGCACGCAGGGCGGCGTCCAGGCGGTCGAGACCGGCCGCGAGTCCGGCGCCCTGGTCGACCGCCACCCGCCAGCAGGCCGCGAGCCCCAGCAGGCCGTCGGCGCCGGGCTGCCGCGCCGCCACCGCCAGCGCCCCCGGCACGTCCCCGCCGAAGCGCGCCGCCGCGACCACGGCCGACTGCGCCTCACCGAGCCCGCCGGAGTCCCGTGCGGCCCGCAACAGCGCCTCACCCGGCTGCCGTCCCGCGCGCACCTCACCGGCGAGCGCCCCGCACAGCGCGATCACCGCGTCGGCGCGCGCCTGCCGGGTCCGCCGCGCCCGGCGGACCAGCCGCACCCGGCGCAGCACCGGCACCCCGGCCGCCCCCGCGAGGACCGGAAGGACCGAGGCGGCGAGAAGCGCGAGCGCGACACCGGCGGCCAGGGCCCACCACTCACCCCGCCAACGGCCGCGCAGCCGTCGCAGTTCCCCGAGCGCCTGCTCCCAGGAGGGCGGCCCGGTGGCCACCACCCCACCGCCGGCGAGCAGCAGCCGCGTCCGCCGTACCTCGCGCTGCCGCTCGGCCAGCAGCCAGGCCATGACCCCGCCGCACACCACGGCCGCGCCGACCGTCGTCCCACCCATCACACAATCCCCTTTCAACTCATAGATCACTGAAGTCGCTTTTCAACTCATGGATCACTGACGTCACTTCAGACCGGACCGAGTTCACGGACCGGACAGAGCTCACAGACCGGTCGCGTCACTCCCGAGCAGCCCCCGCAGCCGCTCCCATCCCCGCTCCCGCGCGAACGCCGCCGCGTCCCAGCGCAGTGCCGGTACCGTCCGCACCAGCCCGGAGGAGTCCCGCTCCAGGACGTGCACCTCGGCGATCCGCCGCCGGCCCGCGCCGTCCCGTACGAGGTGCAGCACCACCGACAGCGCGGCGGCGAGCTGGCTGTGCAGGGCCGCCCGGTCGAGCCCGGCCGCCGTGCCGAGGGCCTCCAGGCGGGCCGGTACGTCCGCGGCCGCGTTGGCGTGCACGGTGCCGCAGCCGCCCTCGTGGCCGGTGTTGAGCGCGGCCAGGAGGTGGACCACCTCGGGCCCGCGGACCTCGCCGACGACGAGCCGGTCGGGCCGCATCCGCAGGGCCTGCCGGACCAGGTCCTCCAGGGTGACGAGGCCGGCGCCCTCCTGGTTGGCGGGTCTGGTCTCCAGCCGTACGACGTGCGGGTGTTCGGGCCTGAGCTCCGCCGAGTCCTCGGCGAGCACGATCCGCTCCCCCGGTCCGACCAGGCCGAGCAGCGCGCTCAGCAGGGTCGTCTTGCCGGTGCCGGTGCCGCCGCTGACCAAAAAAGAGAGCCGGGCCGCGAGGAGCGCCCGCAGGATCCGGTCGCCGCCCGGGGGCACGGTGCCGGCCGCGACCAGTTCGTCGAGGGTGAACGCCCGGGGACGGACCACCCGCAGGGACAGGCAGGTGCAGCCGACGGCCACCGGGGGCAGGACCGCGTGCAGGCGGGTGCCGTCGGGCAGCCGGGCGTCCGCCCAGGGACGCGCGTCGTCCAGGCGCCGGCCGGCCACCGCGGCCAGCCGCTGCGCGAGGCGCCGTACCGCCGCCGCGTCCGGAAAGGCGACCGGGGTGAGTTCCAGGCCGCCGCCGCGGTCCACCCAGACCCGGTCCGGGGCGGTCACCAGGACGTCGGTGACCGTGGGGTCGGCGAGCAGGGGCTCCAGGGGGCCGCTGCCGACCAGTTCGGAGCGCAGTCGCTCGGCCGCGCCGAGGACTTCGGCGTCGCCGAGGACCCGCCCCTGGGCGCGCAGTGCCTGTGCGACCCGCGCGGGTGTCGGTTCGGCGCCGCTCTCGGCGAGCCAGCGCCGTACTCCGTCGAGCAGGGCCGGGCCGTCCGCGCCCGCGGTGCCGGGCCTCATGCGGCACCGCCGGCCTCGACCAGCGTGCGCTCCCAGAAGCCCTTGCAGAAGCGGGCCAGCGGTCCGCGTGCGACGGACCCGGGCGGTTTCCGGTGCGGACGGGACAGGCCGGGTTCGGCGGGCACTTCGCCGGCCAGTGGCAGGCCGAGCAGCCGGGCCACCTCGCGGTCGTCGAGGCCCGGCGCGTACGGCCCCCGTACCGCCACCCTGAGGTCGCGCACGACCATGCCGACGGTGGCCGCCACCCGTCCGGCCGCGGCGACGGCGCGGAGTTCGGCGGGGACCACCAGGACGGCGAGGTCGAGCTGGGTGAGGACCTCGGCGACCTCGTCGTCCAGGCGGCGCGGCAGGTCGACGACGACCGTGCCGCCGCGCCGCCGGGCGGCGGCGAGCACCGCGCGGACGGCGGGCGGCGGGATCGCCACGCAGTCGCCGCGGTCCCAGCTGAGGATCCGCAGCGAGTGCAGCTCCGGCAGCGATTCCTCCAGGGCGCCGCTGCCGAGCCGGCCGCGCGAGGCGGCGAAGGCGGGCCAGCGCAGGCCTTCGGCGGTCTCGCCGCCGAGGAGTACGTCGATTCCGCCGCCCAGCGGATCCGCGTCCACGAGCAGGGTGCGCAGTCCCTCCCGCGCGGAGGTGACGGCGAGCGCGCAGGCCAGCGTGGAGGCACCGGCCCCGCCCCGGCCGCCGATGACGCCGACGGTGAGGGCCGGGCGGCCGACGCCCTCGACGACGTCGGCGATCCGGTCCACGAGCCACTGCTCGCCGTCGGGCAGCATCAGGACGTGGTCGGCGCCGATCTCCACGGCCCGTTTCCACACGTCGGGGTCGTCCTGGTCGAGGCCCACCAGGACCACCCCGCGTCGGCGCGTGGCCCCGCGCACCCGCCGTGCGGCGTCGTCGCCGACCAGGACGAGCGGGGCGGACTCCCAGCCGCCGCCGCGTTCCGGCGGGCCGTGGTGGACCTCCGGTTTGGCACCGGCCGCGGCGCACAGGCGCAGCAGGTCGTCGAGGAGTTCGGCGTCCTCGGTGACGATCATCGGGCGTCCGGGCCGTCCCGAGGCGGCGGACGGCGGGTCGTGGGTGACGGTTCCGGCCACGTGAGCTTCCCCCTTGGCTGCGTTCTCCCGCATGGCCCCTGCGGCCACGCGATTCCCAAACGTGCGAAGAACCGGCAGGCGGCTCCTTATGCACGGCCGACAGAAACCGGCCATTGGCGCCCGACAAACGGAACCGGCCATGAACTCGCCGCCGCCGGAGCGCGCTGGAATCACGGTGTCGCGAACCCGGAAATCGTGTGGATCTTGGTCCAAAACTGTGGACAACTCGACGGTTGTGAATATCGCCGTCACCCATGCCGGTGAGGCCCGTTCCGGGGTCTGCGCGACTTCCACAGCGCAGCGCTACGACTACCCACCGTGACGGATCATGGGCATAGGAAAGGGCGGCCGAAGCCGCCCGACCAAGGCCTCACGGCCTGCGAGAGAGGAGGAAAAACCCGTCCGGACATGCGACGACCCCCACCGGGGGGGAGAGTGGGGGTCGTCTCCACGGCCGACTCGGGGGGGGAGGAGCCGGACCGGGTTAGCACGGTCGCGAACGATCCGTGACTTCCATGGTGTACCCGAGAGCCCTCTCAGGCAAACCCACGCGCCCCACCTTACGCCGAATGGTGGGCGCCTATGCTCGGGGGCGTGGAAAGCCACTCCTTGCCTCGCACAGCGGCCTTCTTTGACCTGGACAAGACGGTCATTGCGAAGTCGAGCACGCTCACCTTCAGCAAGTCGTTCTACCAAGGCGGTCTGATCAACCGCCGGGCGGCGCTGCGCAACGCGTACTCCCAGTTCGTGTTCCTGGTCGGCGGTATGGACCACGACCAGATGGAGCGCACGCGCGCGTACCTGTCCGGCCTCGTCCGCGGCTGGAATGTCCAGCAGGTCAAGGAGATCGTCGCCGAGACCCTGCACGACCTGATCGACCCGATCATCTACGACGAGGCCGCCTCCCTCATCGAGGAGCACCACAAGGCCGGCCGGGACGTCGTCATCGTCTCCACCTCGGGTGCCGAGGTGGTCGAGCCGATCGGCGAACTCCTCGGCGCCGACCGGGTGGTGGCCACCCGCATGGTCGTCGGCGACGACGGCTGCTACACCGGCGAGGTGGAGTACTACGCGTACGGGCCGACCAAGGCCGAGGCCGTCCGGGAGCTGGCCGCCTCCGAGGGGTACGACCTCGACCGCTGCTACGCCTACAGCGACTCGGCGACCGACCTGCCGATGCTCCGGGCCGTCGGGCATCCGCACGCCGTGAACCCGGACCGCGCGCTGCGCCGCGAGGCCCTCGCCCGCGGGTGGCCGATCCTCGACTTCAACCGGCCTGTACGGCTCAAGCAGCGGATCTCCGGGCCCCCGCGCCCGGCCCTGGTCGCCGCGGCGGCCATAGGAGCGGCGGCCGCCACCGCGGGCCTGGTCTGGTACGCGAGCCGGCGCCGGAGCACGGTCGCCTGAACCGGCCGCTCCGGGCGTGCTTCACCCGTTCGGCCCACCGGCGCCCCTTTGGTACGTCTTTGAACCTAAAAGTAAAGAACTGTAGGCAGGACTTCCGCTTGCTCCGGGCTTGCAGTACAAAGGGGTTAGCGGCCCGCGAGACCGAAGGACATCCGCGAGGATCACCTTTAAAACGCATTTGGCCCACGGACCCAGCATGGACACTGAGCACCCACGCGACGTCGACCCGTCGATTACGGGCCAGCCGCACCAGGTGACGGGCAAAGTACCCGACCTGATGGGCGACATATCGAGGACGCTTGGTAACCCGGTGAGCATGCCAGCGGCGGTACGAGTCCTCGTACCGCCGCAACCCTTTTCCGGGGCGCCCCGCGACCTTCCGGACGAGTCCTACGCCGCCCCGCGCTGCAGCGCCTCGCACACCGCCGTCGACTCGCGCACGCCGAGTTCGACCGCCCGCCCGCAGTGCGCGATCCAGGCCGCCATCCCTTCCGGAGTACCGGAGACATAGCCGTCCAGAGCCGCCAGATAGGAGGCGCGGCCCAGTTCGGCGTGGCCGACCTCGGCAGGGCAGATCGCCTTGGGGTCGAGGCCGCTGCCGATCAGCACGATCCGCTCGGCCGCGCGGGCGACCAGCCCGTTGCACGAGGTGAAGGGGCGCAGCCCGAGCAGTTCGCCGTGCACCACGGCGGCCGTCACCAGCGCGGGCGCCTCGCTCCCCGCGACGATCAGTTCCGAGAGCCCCTCCAGGCGCCCCGACACCTCGTCGGCGTCCGGCAGCTCCAGTTCCACCAGCGGCTCGTCGACGCCCTCGCCGGCCCGGCGCGGCCGGCCGACCTCGTCGTCACCGGTCGCGGCCGCCACCAGGTGCAGCCGGGCCAGCACCCGCAGCGGCGACTGCCGCCAGATGGACAGCAGTTGGCCCGCCTCCGCGGTCAGCCGCAGGGCCGCGCCGACCACGCGCGCATCGTCGTCCACACCGAAGTCGGAGCGCCTCCGCACCTCCTCCAGCGCCCAGTCGGCACCGGACAGTGCGGCGCTGCCCCGGGCGGCCCGCAGCGCGGCCTCCGAGGTGACGGCGTTGCTGCGGCGCCGCATGATCCGGTGCCCGTAGACCCGGTCCACGGCCTTGCGCACGGACTCCACGGACTCGGCCACCCCGGGCAGCGAACCCAGGGCCACGAGCGGATCGGCGGTCGCACCTGTCGTACTCATGAGTACGACAGTACGCACCCCGCCCCCAGGGCTCCACGAAGGAGTGGTCTTCTTCACTTCATGTGACACGTACAGCTACCGGCCGACTACCCTTCGTGAACATGAAAATTGCTTTCGTCGGGAAGGGCGGCAGCGGCAAGACCACGCTCTCCTCCCTGTTCATCCGCCATCTCGCGGCCGCCGGCGCGCCGGTCGTCGCCGTCGACGCCGACATCAACCAGCATCTGGGCCCCGCGCTCGGCCTCGACGAGACGGAGGCGGAGGCACTGCCCGCGATGGGCGAACGGCTCTCCCTGATCAAGGACTACCTGCGCGGCCACAACCCGCGCATCGCCTCCGCCGCGACCATGATCAAGACCACCCCGCCGGGCGAGGGTTCGCGGCTGGTCCGGGTGCGCGAGCCCAATCCGGTGTACGACGCCTGCGCGCGGCCGGTGGAACTCGACGGCGGCGCCGTCCGTTTGATGGTCACCGGGCCCTTCACGGACGCCGACCTGGGGGTCTCCTGCTACCACTCCAAGACGGGAGCGGTGGAGCTGTTCCTGAACCACCTCGTCGACGGCCCCGACGAGTACGTCGTGGTGGACATGACGGCGGGCTCGGACTCCTTCGCCTCCGGCATGTTCACCCGCTTCGACATCACGTTCCTCGTCGCCGAGCCGACCCGAAAGGGGGTCTCCGTCTACCGCCAGTACAAGGAGTACGCCCGGGACTTCGGCGTCGTCCTGAAGGTCGTCGGCAACAAGGTGCAGGGGCCGGAGGACATCGACTTCCTGCGCTCGGAGGTAGGGGACGACCTGCTGGTCACGGTCGGGCACTCGGACTGGGTGCGCGCCATGGAGAAGGGCCGGCCGCCCCGGTTCGAGCTCCTGGAGACCCCCAACTCCCGCGCCCTGCGCGCCCTCAAGGTGGCCACCGACGCGACGTACGAGCTGCGGGACTGGGAGCGCTACACCCGGCAGATGGTCCACTTCCACCTGAAGAACGCCCTCTCGTGGGGCAACGAGCGCACCGGAGCCGACCTGGCGGCGCAGATCGACCCCGGCTTCGTGCTCGGCGAGGGAGTGGCCACCCCCGCCTGACGGGTGGCCGGCCCCGGCTCTGCGCCTACTGCTTGACGGCCGGCGCCCCGGGCACCCCCTTCGGTGCCGGGGCGGGACGGCCGGAGAGGAAGGACTCCCAGCCCTGCCGCGGGGCCTCGCCCACGTTCAGGGTGCGCAGCCTCGCCAGGACCTGCGGGTCCTGGGCGTCCAGCCAGTCGGCCAGCTGACGGAAGGAGACACAGCGCACCTCGGGCTTGTTGCAGACGTCCGCGACGACCTCGTCGAGGGCGCGCATGTAGGTGCCGCCGTTCCAGGACTCGAAGTGGTTGCCGATGACGAGCGGTGCGCGGTTGCCGTTGTAGGCCCGGTTGAAGCCCTGGAACAGCCCGTCGCGCATCTGGTCGCCCCAGTAGTCGTACTTGTCGGGGTCACCCTGGGTCGACGTGCCGGACTGGTTGACCATGAAGTTGTAGTCCATGGTCAGTTGCTCGTAGGAGTGGCCGGGGAAGGGGACGAGCTGCATCGACAGGTCCCACAGCCCTTCTCTCCTCTTGGGCCAGACCTGGTCGTTGACACCACTGGTGTCGTAGCGGAAGCCCAGCTGGCTCGCCGCCTTCACGAAGTTCTTCTGCCCCTCCAGGCAGGGGGTGCGGGCGCCGATGAGCTCCTTGTCGTAGTCGAAGGGCAGCGGTGCGGCGTTCTTCATGCCGGTGTTGGTCTTCCAGGTCTTCACGAACTGCTTGGCCTGGGCGATCTCGCTCTTCCACTCGGCCACCGACCACTCGCCGACCCCGCCGTCGGGGCCGCAGAAGTGCCCGTTGAAATGGGTGCCGATCTCGTTGCCCTCCAGCCAGGCCAGCCGTAGCTGCTTGACGGTGTCGGTGATGCCCTGCTCGTCGTTGAAGCCGATCTCGGAGCTTCCGGGCGAGTGCTGCGGGGGCCGGTACAGGTCACGCTTCTCCTCGGGCAGCATGTAGACGCCGCTGAGGAAGAACGTCATGTTCGCGTGGTTCTCCTTGGCCACCTTGCGGAAGTGCGAGAACAGCTTCTGGCTGTCCTCGCCCGCGCCGTCCCAGGAGAACACCACGAACTGCGGTGGCTTCTCACCGGCCTTGAGCCGCTCGGGCCGGGGCAGATGCGGCTGCGCCCCGGTGTACGCGGTGGACCCGTCGCCGATCAGACGGACCACGCTCTGGGGCGCCGGCGCTCCTTTCTCCGGCCCGGGCGCCCCTTGCTCGGAGTTGGTACCGGTCGCGCAACCGGCGACCGACGCGGCACAGGCCGCGGCGGCCACGGCGCCGACCGCAATCCTCTGGGTGGCGGCCAATTCCGCTCACCTTCTTCCTTCTCTCGGCGAACGCCGGTGACGGCGTTTTATGGCGATGTGCCGGATATCTGCCGACAGCGCGGCCAAGATCGCATAGGACCGAGAGAGGGATTAATACGACAAGCCGATGAACTGCTCACTTCACCCATTGAGGTGAGGCGGTGCCCCATTTGCGTAATAAATCCATGCCTGACCTTTACTCTGCATTACGATTCATTTACTGAACGTTGGTTCATCCCGCCCAGATCCGCGACCACGCTGCCCCGGAGGAGACGGGAAACATGTCATCAGCCTGCGTACCCACCCACCTCGAGAGCCTCGGCCTCGCCCGAGCCACAACTCCCCCCGCCGTCACCGGCGCTGACCGGCCGCACCACCCGTCCACGCCCCCGCGTCGCCGCCTCCCCGTCGTGGGCGCCGACCTGTCCGCGTCCGTCGCGGTGTTCCTGATCGCCCTCCCGCTGTCCCTCGGCATCGCCCTCGCCACGGGTGCCCCGCTCCAGGCCGGCCTGGTGGCGGCGGCCGTCGGCGGCCTGGTCGCCGGCCGGCTCGGCGGCTGCCCGCTCCAGGTCAGCGGCCCCGCCGCGGGGCTCACCGTGGTCACCGCCGACCTGATCCACCGGTACGGCTGGCGGGCCACCTGCGGCATCACCGTCCTCGCCGGACTGGCCCAACTGGGCCTGGGCTGCCTGCGCGTGGCCCGCACCGCGCTCGCCGTCAGCCCGGCCGTGGTGCACGGCATGCTCGCCGGCATCGGCCTCACCATCGCCGTCGCCCAGCTGCACATCGTCCTCGGCGGTAACCCGCAGAGCTCGGTCCTCGCCAACGTGCGCGCATTGCCCGCCCAGTTGGCGAACCTGCACCCGGCCGCCGTGGCGATGAGCGCGCTGACCTTGGCCCTGCTGCTGGGCTTGCCCCGGATCCCGGGCAGAGCGGGCCGTCTGCTGCGCACGGTCCCGGCCGCCCTGGTCGCCGTCGCCGGTGCCACCGCGACCGCCGCGCTCACCGGGCTCACCTTGCCCCGGGTCGACCTGCCGTCCTGGAGCAGCCATGCCCTGGCGGGGCTGCCCGAGGGGCCGGCGCTCGGCCTCGTCGCCGCCGTGCTCACCACCACTCTGGTGTGCAGCGTGCAGTCGCTGCTGGGCGCGGTCGCCGTGGACAAGCTGGTGGCAGGCCGCACCGGACCCCAGTCCCGGCTCGGCCGCTCCGACCTGGACCGGGAACTGCTCGGTCAGGGCGCGGCCAACGTCGTGTCGGGGGCGCTCGGCGGGCTGCCGGTCGCGGGGGTCGCGGTGCGCAGTTCGGCGAATGTGCAATCCGGTGCCGTGAGCCGGAACTCCACGATGCTGCACGGCGTTTTCGTAGTAGTCGCCGCGCTGCTGATGGTCCCGGTCCTGGACCTCATCCCGCTCGCCTCGCTCGCCGCCCTGGTGATGGCCGTCGGCATCCAGATGGTGTCCCTGCACCACATCCGCACGGTGACCCGCCACCGCGAAGTGCCGGTGTACGCCGTCACCACGCTAGGGGTGGTTCTCCTCGGCGTCCTGGAGGGCGTGGTCCTCGGGGTCTCCGTGGCCGTCGCCGTCGCCCTGCACCGCCTCGCCCGCACCCGCATCACCCACGAAGAGAAGGAAGGAGTCCATCACGTACACGTAAGAGGACAGCTGACGTTCCTCGCGGTGCCCCGGCTCAGCAGAGTCCTGCATCTCGTACCCCAAGGCGCCCACGCCGTGGTGGAGTTGGACGGTTCGTTCATGGACCACGCGGCGTACGAGTCACTGCGGGACTGGCGCAGGGCCCACACCGCACAGGGCGGCTCCGCCGAGCTGACCGGCTGCCGCGCGGGCGTCCGCGCACCGGAGTACGGCCACGGACCGGAGCACGGTCGCCGCGCCGAGCCGCACGCGGGTCACGGTCCCGGTCCCGGTCCACGTGCAGGTCTCGGTCCCTGGCGTCGGCTCGGGGGATCGGCCGGCTCGGGTCATGAACTCGCCCGTGGGATCAGCGCGTTCCAGCGCCACACCGCGCCCCTGGTGCGGGGCGAGCTGGCCCGGCTGGCGCGCGAGGGGCAGCGGCCGTCGCAGCTCTTCCTCACCTGCGCCGACTCCCGGCTCGTCACTTCGATGATCACCTCCAGTGGTCCGGGTGACCTGTTCGTGGTCCGCAACGTCGGCAACCTGGTCCCTCTTCCGGGTGAGGAGAACGGCGACGACTCGGTGGCGGCCGCGATCGAGTACGCGGTGGACGTGCTGAAGGTGCGGTCCATCACGGTGTGCGGACACTCCGGGTGCGGGGCGATGCAGGCACTGCTCGACTCCGGGACAGGCGGTGCGGCGACCCCGCTCCGGCGGTGGCTGCGGCACGGGTTGCCGAGCCTGGCGCGGCTGGCCGACGAGGGCGGAACGGGGGTCCGGCTGGCCGGGCGGGCAGCGGCGGACACGGTGGAGCGGCTGTGCCTGACCAACGTGGTCCAGCAGTTGGAGCACCTGCGCGCGCACGACTCGGTGGCGCGGGCGCTGGCGGCGGGTGCGCTGGAGCTGCACGGGATGTACTTCCATGTGGGCGAGGCGCAGGCGTACCTGCTGAGCCGGGGCGGTGCGGACGGAGAGGGACGGGTGTTCCAGGGGGTGCCCGGTACGGAGGAGCTGCCCAGTCCGGCGTGAGTGAGGGGACGGCCGGGCCTGCCGGCGCCGCACGGTCCGGCACCGGCGGGTCCGGCGGGTCCGGCCTGCATAGGCGGGTCCGGTGTGCACCGGCACGTCGGACACTGGCAGGCTCGGCATGCCCGACCGCGGCAGCCCTGCCGCACCCCGCCTCGCCGCACGCCGATAGGTCTAAACCAATTGTCCGGCGGCCCTTGTCACCGGGGCCCCAGGTCTGATGAGCTGTGGCCTGGGACACAACGGACACCCTTCGAAAGGGAGATGTCGTGAGCAACGAAAGCCTGGCCAACCTCTTGAGGGAGGAGCGACGCTTCGCGCCGCCTGCTGACCTGGCCGAGAACGCCAATGTCACGGCCGAGGCGTACGAACAGGCCAAGGCTGACAGGCTCGGCTTCTGGGCCGCGCAGGCCCGCCGGCTGACCTGGGCCAAGGAGCCGACCGAGACGCTGGACTGGTCGAACCCGCCGTTCGCCAAGTGGTTCAAGGACGGCGAGCTCAACGTCGCGTACAACTGCGTGGACCGGCACGTGGAGGCCGGGCTCGGCGACCGGGTCGCCATCCACTTCGAGGGCGAGCCCGGCGACAGCCGCGCGATCACCTACGCCGAGCTGAAGGACGAGGTCTCCAAGGCGGCCAACGCCCTGCTGGAGCTCGGAGTTCAGAAGGGCGACCGGGTCGCGGTCTACATGCCGATGATCCCGGAGACGGCGATCGCGATGCTCGCCTGCGCCCGGATCGGCGCCGCGCACTCCGTGGTCTTCGGCGGCTTCTCGGCGGACGCGCTGGCCACCCGTATCCAGGACGCGGACGCCAGGGTCGTCATCACCTCCGACGGCGGCTACCGGCGCGGCAAGCCGTCCGCGCTGAAGCCGGCCGTGGACGAGGCGGTCGGCAAGGTGGACAACGTCGAGCACGTGCTGGTCGTGCGCCGCACCGGGCAGGAAGTGGCCTGGGACGACTCGCGGGACGTGTGGTGGGACGAGATCGTCGAGCGGCAGTCGGCCGAGCACACGCCGGAGGCGTTCGACGCCGAGCACCCGCTCTTCATCCTCTACACGTCCGGTACGACGGGCAAGCCGAAGGGCATCCTGCACACCTCGGGCGGCTACCTCACCCAGGCGTCGTACACGCACTGGGCGGTGTTCGACCTCAAGCCGGAGACGGACGTGTACTGGTGCACGGCCGACGTCGGCTGGGTGACCGGCCACTCGTACATCGTGTACGGGCCGCTGGCCAACGGCGCGACCCAGGTGATGTACGAGGGCACCCCGGACACCCCGCACCAGGGCCGGTTCTGGGAGATCGTGCAGAAGTACGGGGTGACGATCCTGTACACGGCGCCCACCGCGATCCGCACGTTCATGAAGTGGGGCGACGACATCCCCGCGAAGTTCGACCTGAGCAGCCTGCGGGTGCTCGGCTCGGTCGGCGAGCCGATCAACCCCGAGGCGTGGATCTGGTACCGCAAGCACATCGGCGCCGACCGGACGCCGATCGTGGACACCTGGTGGCAGACCGAGACCGGCGCGATGATGATCTCCCCGCTGCCGGGCGTCACCGCGACCAAGCCCGGTTCCGCGCAGACCCCGCTGCCCGGCATCTCGGCGACGGTCGTCGACGACGAGGCGCACGAGGTGCCGAACGGCGGTGGCGGCTACCTGGTGCTGACCGAGCCGTGGCCGTCGATGCTGCGCACGATCTGGGGCGACGACCAGCGGTTCCTGGACACGTACTGGTCGCGGTTCGAGGGCAAGTACTTCGCCGGTGACGGTGCGAAGAAGGACGACGACGGCGACATCTGGCTGCTCGGGCGGGTGGACGACGTCATGCTCGTCTCCGGGCACAACATCTCGACGACCGAGGTGGAGTCGGCGCTGGTGTCCCACCCGTCGGTCGCCGAGGCGGCCGTGGTCGGTGCGGCGGACGAGACGACCGGTCAGGCGATCGTCGCCTTCGTGATCCTGCGCGGCACGGCGAACGCCGAGGACGAGAATCTCGTCGCCGACCTGCGCAACCACGTCGGCGCGACGCTCGGCCCGATCGCCAAGCCGAAGCGGGTCCTGCCGGTGGCGGAGCTGCCGAAGACCCGCTCCGGCAAGATCATGCGCCGGCTGCTGCGCGACGTCGCCGAGAACCGTCAGCTCGGTGACGTCACCACCCTGACCGACTCGACGGTCATGGACCTCATCCAGGCGAAGCTCCCGGCGGCGCCGAGCGAGGACTGACCCCGACCGGCACGGCCACGAAGGGCTCGAAGAGCTGAAGGGCGCCCGGCGCGAAACGCGCCGGGCGCCCTTTTTGCACCTACCGTGAGACTCACCTGGCAACTCCCGTCACACCTTAGGTAAACTAAGCAAAGTAACGTGGTCCCAAGGTGTGCCGGGAAGTCTGGTCGGCAAGTAGCCCCGTCCTGCCCACCGACCGGAGGTTCCCCGTGTCCCCGCCCCGCACCGCGCCCGTCCGGAAGGTCCTCGGGCGGCTCTCGCTGCCCGAGCGGACCATCGTGGCGGACGCGCTGCGGACCGAGACCGTCGGCGGCGTGCTGCTGCTCGTCGCCGCGATAGCCGCGCTGGTCTGGGCGAACATACCCGCGCTCCACCACAGCTTCGAGAGCGTCGCCGACTTCCACTTCGGCCCCGGGATCCTCGGCCTGGACCTCTCCGTCGCCCACTGGGCCGCCGACGGCCTGCTCGCGGTCTTCTTCTTCGTCGCCGGCATCGAGCTCAAGCGGGAGCTGGTGGCAGGCGACCTGCGCGACCCGAAGGCGGCCGTACTGCCCGTGGTCGCCGCGCTGTGCGGGATGGCCGTACCGGCGCTCGTCTACACCCTCACCAACCTCGCCGGCGGCGGCTCCACGCAGGGCTGGGCGGTGCCCACGGCCACCGACATCGCCTTCGCGCTGGCCGTGCTGGCGGTGATCGGCACCTCGCTGCCGGGTGCCCTGCGCGCCTTCCTGCTCACTCTCGCGGTCGTCGACGACCTGTTCGCCATCCTGATCATCGCGATCTTCTTCACCGAGCGGATCGACTTCGCCGCGCTCGGCGGCGCGGTCCTCGGCCTCGCCGTCTTCTGGCTGCTGCTGCGCAAGGGCGTGCGCGGCTGGTACGTGTACGTCCCGCTCGCGGTCGTGATCTGGGCGCTGATGTACAACAGCGGCGTGCACGCGACCGTCGCCGGTGTCGCCATGGGCCTGATGCTGCGCTGCACCACCCGCGAGGGCGAGCAGCACTCCCCCGGCGAGCACATCGAGCATCTGGTGCGGCCGTTGTCGGCGGGGCTGGCCGTACCCCTGTTCGCGCTCTTCAGCGCCGGCGTGAAGGTGTCCGGAGGGGCGCTCGGCG
Organism: Streptomyces sp. NPDC001980; assembly: GCF_040296885.1. Classification (NCBI taxonomy): domain Bacteria; kingdom Bacillati; phylum Actinomycetota; class Actinomycetes; order Kitasatosporales; family Streptomycetaceae; genus Streptomyces; species Streptomyces sp. NPDC001980. The sequence goes on from NZ_JBEOYD010000022.1 coordinate 146,334, forward strand.
ACGTCTTCACGAAGCCGGAGACGCTCGGGGTCGTCCTCGGCCTGGTGGTCGGCAAGGCGGCCGGGATATTCGGCGGGACCTGGCTGACCGCCCGCTTCACCCGGGCCTCGCTCAGCGAGGACCTCGAATGGGCGGACGTCTTCGCGGTGGCCTCGCTGGCCGGCATCGGCTTCACGGTCTCGCTGCTCATCGGCGAACTCGCCTTCGCCGGCGACGCCGTCCTCACCGACGAGGTCAAGGCCGCCGTACTCACCGGCTCGCTCATCGCGGCCCTGTGCGCCACGGTGCTGCTGAAGATACGCAACACCCGCTACCGCAGGCTGGTCGAGGCCGAGGAGCGGGACGACGACCTCGACGGCATCCCGGACGTCTACGAGGAGGACGACCCGGCGTACCACCTGCGGATGGCGGAGATCTACGAACGGAAGGCCGCCGAACACCGCAGGATCGCGGAGGAGAAGGCCGCTTCCTAGGGGTCGGCGGGCGGGACGCGCGTGCCGAAGTACCGGGCGGGGCAGGCGAGCAGGGCGACCGTCCGGCATGATCTGACGAGACGGTACAAAAGGACCGGTACAAAAACGCCGGCACAGAAGACGACGACGAAGACGCAGAGGGAGACCGCGATGAGCGCACCCGACGGCAGCCCGGTCGGTGCCGAACGCAGCATCGGCCAGCTGTTCGCCTCGGCCACGGCCGAGATGTCGGCGCTGGTGCACGACGAGATCGCGCTGGCCAAGGCCCAGCTGAAGCAGGACGTCAAGCGCGGCGCGACGAGCGGCGGCGCGTTCTCGGCGGCCGGGGTGCTGCTGCTGTTCTCCCTGCCCATGCTCAACTTCGCGCTGGCGTACGGCATCCGGACCTGGAGCCACTGGAATCTCGCGATCTGCTTCCTGCTCTCCTTCGCGGCGAACGTCCTGGTGGCCGTCGTCCTCGCGCTGGTCGGCGTGGTGTTCGCGAAGAAGGCCAAGAAGGGCCAGGGCCCGCAGAAGGTGGCCGCGTCCATGAAGGAGACCGCGGGCGTGCTGCAGAACGCCAAGCCGCATCCGCGCCCGGAACTCCCCCGGGACGAGGTGCCGGCCATCGAGGCTGTGGCACGCTCGACCTCATGACGGATCCCGCTCCCTCGGCCGTACGGCCGGAGGGCCCCTGGACGCACCGGGACGTCGCCGCGAACGGCGCCCGCTTCCACATCGCCGAGCTCGGCGACGGACCGCTGGTCATGCTGGTGCACGGCTTCCCCCAGTTCTGGTGGGCCTGGCGGCACCAGCTGGTCGCGCTCGCCGACGCCGGCTTCCGGGCCGTCGCCATGGACCTGCGCGGCGTCGGCGGCAGCGACCGCACCCCGCGCGGCTACGACCCGGCGAACCTCGCCCTCGACATCACCGGCGTGATCCGTTCCCTCGGCGAGCCGGACGCCGCGCTGGTCGGCCACGACCTGGGCGGCTACCTGGCCTGGACGGCGGCCGCGATGCGCCCCAAGCTGGTACGACGGCTCGCGGTGGTGTCCATGCCACACCCGCGGCGCTGGCGCTCGGCGATGCTCCGGGACCGCCGGCAGACCGCCGCCGCCTCCTACATCTGGGGCTTCCAGCGGCCTTGGATCCCGGAGCGGCAGCTCACCGCAGACGACGGCGCGCTGGTCGGCCGGCTGATCCGCGACTGGTCCGGGCCGCGGCTGCCGGACGACGAGGCGGTGGAGACGTACCAGCGGGCCATGTGCATCCCGTCCACCGCGCACTGCTCGATCGAGCCGTACCGCTGGCTGGTGCGCTCGCTGGCACGCCCGGACGGCATCCAGTTCAACCGCAGGATGAAGCGCCCGGTACGCGTCCCGACGCTGCATCTGCACGGCTCCCTGGACCCGGTCACCCGCACCCGCAGCGCGGCCGGCTCCGGCGAGTACGTCGAAGCGCCGTACCGCTGGCGGCTGTTCGACGGACTCGGGCACTTCCCGCACGAGGAGGATCCGGTGGGCTTCTCCGCCGAACTGGTCAACTGGCTGAAAGACCCCGAACCCGATCGGTGACCGCGCCGATGCGCCCGGTATCCGGATCTGCACACCTGTTCTACGAACGGCCACATGCCCGGCGCATAGGCCGATTGAGGGGCGTGCGGGAGGTTATCGACCTTGGGGCAGGGGCAGACGTCGGGGTATGGGCTGGACGCACGACTACAGTGACGCACCCCGCAACCGCCGTACGACAGGCGGCCTGAACTCCCACCGAGGAGGTGCCCCGCAGCTGCCGGGAACCGACCTCAGGGTGGGGATTCCGCACATCCTGCGCCGCCGGGCCCGCTGGGTCTCGGTACGTCTGCGCCATACCCGCGGCTGACACCTCGAAGGACCCCCGCAGCACCCGGACGGGGCTCCTAGAGGGCGCAGCTGTCGGTGCCCACCTGCTGGCTCGCGGTACGGCCCCGGGCGATGTCCGCCTGGATCTCGTCGGCCGTGAGGGCGTACCCGGTGTCGGCGTCGTCCAGTGACTTCGCGAATACGACCCCGTACACCCTGCCCTGGGGCGTGAGCAGCGGGCCGCCGGAGTTGCCCTGGCGGACGGTCGCGTACAGCGAGTAGACGTCACGGCGGACGGTGCCGCGGTGGTAGATGTCCGGGCCGTTGGCCGTGATCCGGCCGCGCACCCGGGCCGGCCGGACGTCGTACGACCCGTTCTCCGGGAACCCGGCGACGATCGCGCTGTCGGTGGTCTCCGCGTCCTTGGCGGAGAACTTCAGGGCCTTGGCCCGCAGGTTGGGCACGTCCAGTACGGCGATGTCGCGCTGCCAGTCGTAGAGGACGACCTTGGCGTCGTACTTGCGGCCCTCGCCGCCGATCTGGACGGTGGGCTCGTCGACGCCGCCGACCACGTGGGCGTTGGTCATGACACGGCGGTCGGCGAAGACGAAGCCGGTGCCCTCCAGGATCTTGCCGCAGCTCTGCGCGGTGCCCGTCACCTTGACGATGGACTGCTTGGCGCCGGTGGCCACCGCGCTGCCGGCGAGGGCCGGGTCGGGCGGCGAGACGTCGGTGATCGGCTCGTTGGCGAAGGGGCTGAAGACCTGCGGGAAGCCGTTCTGCGCGAGGACCGCGGAGAAGTCCGCGAACCAGGTGTCGGCCTGGTTGGGCAGCGCTCTGGACACCCCGAGCAGCACCTTGGAGTTGCGTACCTCCTTGCCGAGCGTCGGCAGGGTGGTGCCCGCGAGGGCGGAGCCGATCAGCCAGGCGACCAGCAGCATCGCCACCACGTTGACCAGTGCGCCGCCGGTGGCGTCCAGGGCGCGGGCCGGGGACCAGGTGATGTACCGGCGCAGCTTGTTGCCCAGGTGGGTGGTCAGGGCCTGGCCGACGGAGGCGCAGACGATGACCACGACCACGGCGACGACCGCTGCGGTGGTGCCCACCTCGGCGTTGTCGGTCACCGCGTCCCAGATCACCGGCAGGACGTAGACGGCGACGAGTCCGCCGCCCAGGAAGCCGATCACCGACAGGATGCCGACGACGAACCCCTGGCGGTAGCCGACGATCGCGAACCACACGGCGGCGACCAGCAACAGGATGTCCAGCACATTCACGGTGGACACCCTGTCATGACCGCCAGTCGAGCGGGACCAGCTTCTCGCGGTCCCAGGAGCGCTCCCATCCCGCATAGTGCAGCAGGCGGTCGATCACCCCGGCCGTGAACCCCCACACCAAGGTCGATTCGACCAGGAATGCCGGACCTCGGTGGCCGCTGGGGTGCACGGCGGTGGCCCGGTTGGCCGGATTCGTGAGATCCGCCACGGGGACCGTGAAGACCCGCGCCGTCTCGTTCGGATCGACCACGCCCACCGGTGTCGGCTCGCGCCACCAGCCCAGCACCGGGGTGACCACGAACTTGCTCACCGGGATGTACAGCCTGGGCAGCACCCCGAAGAGCTGGACACCGGCCGGATCCAGCCCGGTCTCCTCCTCGGCCTCGCGGAGAGCGGCCCGCAGCGGCCCGTCGGCCTTCAGGTCGCCGTCCTCGGGGTCGAGGGCGCCACCGGGGAAGGAGGGCTGCCCGGCGTGCGAGCGCAGCGAACCGGCCCGCTCCATCAGCAGCAGCTCGGGCCCCTGCTCTCCCGCGCCGAACAGGATCAGCACGGCCGACTGCCGCCCCGCGCCGTTCTCCGGCGGCAGGAAGCGGCTCAGCTGGAGCGGCTGGACCGTCTCGGCGGCCCGCACCACCGGGTCCAGCCACTCCGGCAGACCCTCCTTGCTGAGCGCCACACCTCCGCGTGGACCGTCCGTCTGCGCCTTGCTGTGTGTCACGGCATCCCCCGTCCTGCCCTGCTCCCCCGTCCTGCTGCCCGTTCCAACGCCCGAAGTCTCCTTGATCGTTCCGTTCTCCGTCCCTGAGAAGACCCCTGGGTCATGTCCCTGATACGGCGCCCAGCGGCGGCGCCGGCCTGCCGCCCGCGTCCAGATACGCCTGCGGCGGCTTGAGCCGCTGGCCGGGGAAGCCGCCCTTCTCGTACTTGAGCAGCTTCTTCGCCTTCTCCGGGTCGGTCTCGCCCTCCCCGTAGGCCGGGCAGAGCGGGGCGATCGGGCAGACGCCGCAGGCGGGCTTGCGGGCGTGGCACATCCGGCGGCCGTGCCAGATCACGTGGTGCGAGAGGTCGGTCCAGTCGCTCTTGGGGAACAGCGCGCCGACGGCCGCCTCGATCTTGTCGGGGTCGGTCTCCGCGGTCCACCGCCACCGCCGGACCAGGCGCTGGAAGTGCGTGTCCACGGTGATGCCCGGGCGCCCGAAGGCGTTGCCGAGCACGACGAACGCGGTCTTGCGGCCGACGCCGGGGAGCTTGACGAGGTCTTCGAGCCGCCCCGGCACCTCGCCGCCGAACTGCTCGACCAGCCCCTTGGAGAGCCCTATCACCGACTTGGTCTTGGCCCGGAAGAACCCGCACGGCCGCAGGATCTCCTCGACCTCCTCCGGGTTGGCGGCGGCCAGGTCCTCGGGGGTGGGGTACTTCGCGAACAGCGTCGGGGTGGTCTGGTTGACCCTGAGGTCGGTGGTCTGGGCGGACAGCACCGTGGCGACCAGGAGCTGGAAGGGGTTCTCGAAGTCGAGTTCGGGGTGGGCGTACGGGTACACCTCGGCGAGCTCGCGGTTGATCCGGCGGGCCCGGCGGACGAGCGCGGTCGGCGACTCGGGCTTCCCGGCCGGCTGCGGCTGCCCGGCGGCGGCCTTCTCGACCGCCGCTTTCTTGGACGCCGTCTTCTTGGCCGCCGTCTTCTCCGACGCGACTCGCTTGGCTGCGGTCTTCGCAGGCGCCGCCTTCTTCGCCGCAGCCTTCTTCGCCGTGGTCGTCTTCACCGCCGCCTTCTTCACGGCTTTCACCGCTTTTGCCGCCTTCTTCGGTTCACCGGAGGAGGCATCGGACCCTTGTTCGCACACAGCGGAATCACCTCGTACAACCACCCGCCCAGCCCCCTTGGCCTGTGCTCTCACCGGCGATTTGGACACCCGGCCAGCCTAAAGCCCGGCACTGACATCCGCCCCGGACCCGGAAGATCAGCCCCCGATTGGACCCCTGCCGCTTACCTCGGCACACCTGTGCGGCATCCTTGTGACAGATCACACTGTTTGGACCGTCCGGCAAAATGGGGAGCACGGTCCCCTGGTACCAAGGGGGAGCAAGATCCCCTGAGCAGGTCGACAAGGAGAGAACTCGTGGACGACGTTCTGCGGCGCAACCCGCTCTTCGCGGCGCTCGATGACGAGCAGTCCGCGGAGCTGCGTGCCTCCATGAGTGAGGTGACCCTCGCGCGTGGCGACTCCCTGTTCCACGAGGGCGACCCGGGCGACCGGCTCTACGTCGTCACCGAGGGCAAGGTCAAGCTCCACCGCACCTCCCCCGACGGCCGCGAGAACATGCTCGCCGTCGTCGGCCCCGGCGAGCTGATCGGCGAGCTGTCGCTGTTCGACCCGGGCCCGCGCACGGCGACCGCCACCGCGCTGACCGAGGTCAAGCTGCTGGGCCTCGGCCACGGCGACCTCCAGCCCTGGCTGAACGCGCGCCCCGAGGTGGCCACCGCCCTGCTGCGTGCCGTCGCCCGCCGGCTGCGCAAGACCAACGACGCCATGTCCGACCTGGTCTTCTCCGACGTGCCGGGCCGGGTGGCGCGCGCCCTGCTGGACCTCTCCCGCCGCTTCGGCGTGCAGTCCGAAGAGGGCATCCACGTCGTCCACGACCTCACGCAGGAGGAGCTGGCCCAGCTGGTCGGCGCGTCCCGCGAGACCGTGAACAAGGCGCTGGCGGACTTCGCCCAGCGCGGCTGGCTGCGTCTGGAGGCGCGGGCCGTGATCCTGCTGGACGTCGAGCGGCTGGCGAAGCGGTCCCGGTAGGGCGCCGGTTTCTGAGGCGGCCGTAGGCTCCGGACGGGCTGGTATTCGGTTCCCCATGCCTGAAACAGTCGCGTCCCGGGGTCTCGACGCCCTGGGCTTCATCGAGCGCGAGGGCTCGCACGCGCGCGTGCCGCACGTCTTCCGTCCGGTGGTCGCCGCCGCCCGCGACCGGCTCCTGGACGTCTTCGGGGCGCGCCTGGACAGCGCCTACCTCAACGGCTCGATCCCGCGCGGCACCGCGCGGGTGGGGCGCAGCGACCTGGACGTGGTGGTCGTCCTGCGCGAGGAGCCGACCGGCGCCGACCGGGACGCGGCCCGTGCCTTCGGTGAGGCCGTCGACAAGGAGTTCCCGCAGATCGACGGGGTCGGGACCCTGCTCTTCTCCCGCGCGCGGGTGCTCAGCGAGGTGGAGCGCCACGACATCGGGTGGTTCGTGGCCTGCCTGTGCACCCCGCTGCTCGGCGAGGACCTCGCTGAGTTCCTGCCCCGCTACCGCCCCGACTCGCTGCTGGCCCGCGAGACCAACGGCGACCTGGCCCGCTACCTGCCGCGCTGGCGGGACCGGATCGCGGCCGCGGACGACACCGAGGAAGCCCTGCGGCCCCTGGTGCGCTTCATGTCACGGAATCTCGTCCGCACCGGCTTCACCCTCGTCATGCCCCGCTGGAACGGCTGGACCAGCGATCTGCGGGAGATGGCCGAGGCGTTCGCCGGCTACTACCCGGAGCGGGCCGAGCAGCTGCGCCGCGCCGCCGAGGCGGGGTACGAGCCGGTCGGCGACCGGGCGGTGCTGCGGTCGTACGTCGACGACCTCGGCCCCTGGCTCGCCGCCGAGTACACGCGCGTGCACGGCGTGAAGGCGCCCCGGCCGGAGGGCTGGGACTGAGCGCTCCGCTGGAAGTGCCGCGATGTGCCGTCTGCCGTCTGCGCCGCCGTCATGGCTGGTCGCGCAGTTCCTCCCCCAGCCTTCGGCTGGGGGTACCCCCAGCGCCCCTTACGGGGCGCTGCCGAACCGCAGCGGACCTCGCCGGACCCGCTTAGACCTCGGACTGGATCAGCCCGTGCTCGGTCAGGTAGTCCAGCTGGGCCCGTACCGACAGTTCCGCCGCCGGCCACAGGGAGCGGTCCACGTCGGCGTACACGTGGGCGACGACCTCGGTGGGGCTGCGGTGGCCGTTCTCCACGGCCGTCTCGACCTGGGCCAGCCGGTGGGCGCGGTGGGCCAGGTAGAACTCGACGGCGCCCTGGGCGTCCTCCAGGACCGGTCCGTGGCCCGGCAGGACGGTGTGGACGCCGTCGTCGACCGTCAGCGAGCGCAGCCTTCGCAGCGAGTCCAGGTAGTCGCCAAGACGGCCGTCCGGGTGCGCCACGACCGTCGTACCGCGCCCCAGGATGGTGTCACCGGTCAGGACCGCGCGGTCGGCCGGCAGGTGGAAGCTCAGGGAGTCGGCGGTGTGGCCCGGGGTCGGTACGACCCGCAGCTCCAGTCCGCCGGTCGTGATCACGTCACCGGCGGCCAGGCCCTCGTCGCCGAGCCGCAGCGCCGGGTCGAGGGCACGCACGCGCGTGCCGGTCAGTTCCGCGAACCGTACGGCGCCCTCGGCGTGGTCCGGGTGGCCGTGGGTGAGGAGGGTGAGCGCGATGCGCTTGCCGGCCTTCTCGGCCGTGTCGACGACGTTCTTGAGGTGGCCGTCGTCCAGCGGGCCCGGGTCGATCACCACGGCCAGGTCGGAGTCGGGCTCGGCGACGATCCAGGTGTTGGTGCCGTCCAGGGTCATCGCGGAGGCGTTGGGCGCCAGCACGTTGACGGCCCGCGCGGTGGCGGGCCCCGGGAGGACTCCGCCGCGCGGCTGGCCGGGGAGGGCTGCTGCGTCCGTCATGGTCAGGCTCCACCGGTCGTCAGGTCGGTCGGTATGTGCTTGGTGAACTCGTCGTGGCCCGGCCAGGTCAGGACGATCTCGCCGTCCGCCAGCCGGGCGCGGGCCAGCACCGGGGTCATGTCCCGCGCGGGCGCCGCCGCGAGCGTCTCGGCGGCCGTGGCGTACGGCAGGAGCTGGCGCAGGGTGGCGATGGTGGGCGGCATCATCAGCAGCTCGCCCTTGTCGTAGCCGGCGGCGGCCTCCGCCGGGCGGATCCACACCGTGCGGTCGGCCTCCGTGGAGGCGTTGCGGGTGCGCTGGCCCGCGGGCAGGGCGGCGACGAAGAACCAGGTGTCGTAGCGGCGGCTCTCGAACTCCGGGGTGATCCAGCGCGTCCAGGCGCCCAGCAGGTCCGAGCGCAGGACCAGGCCCCGCCGGTCCAGGAACTCCGCGAAGGACAGCTCGCGGGCGACCAGGGCCGCGCGGTCGGCCTCCCAGTCGTCCCCGGTGGTGTCTCCGACGACGGCGTCCGGGGCAGGACCGGCGAGCAGCACACCGGCTTCCTCGTACGTCTCCCGGACGGCCGCGCAGACAATCGCCTGGGCGCCCGCCTCGTCGACGCCGAGCCGGTCGGCCCACCACGCGCGCGTGGGGCCCGCCCAGCGGACCTGGTGATCGTCGTCGCGCGGGTCGACACCGCCGCCCGGATACGCGTACGCGCCTCCGGCGAAGGCCATGGAGGCGCATCTGCGCAGCATGTGGACGGCGGGACCGTCCGGGGTGTCCTTCAGGAGCAGCACGGTCGCCGCACGCTTCGGGGCCACCGGCACGAGGGTGCCCTCCGCGTGTGCGCGGATGCGGTCCGGCCACTCGGGGGGATACCACTGTCCATCGGCCATTACCGGAGGCTATCCCGTGGGAAGCGAATGTTCGAGAGGGGCTTCAGCGGGCCACGACCGCGGCCACGACTGCGACTGCGACCGCGTCCGCGACTGCAGCTGCGACTGCGGCCATGGCTGCAGCTACGGCTCCAGCTCGACCTGGACCTCCACCTCGACCGGCGCGTCCAGCGGCAGCACCGCGACGCCCACCGCGCTGCGCGCGTGCACGCCCTTGTCGCCGAGGACCTCGCCGAGCAGTTCGCTGGCGCCGTTGATCACGCCCGGCTGCCCGGTGAAGTCGGTCGCGGAGGCGACGAAGCCGACGACCTTCACCACGCGCGCGACACGGTCCAGGTCACCGGCGACGGACTTCACCGCGGCCAGGGCGTTCAGCGCGCAGACGCGGGCCAGCTCCTTGGCCTCCTCGGCGGTGACCTCGGCGCCGACCTTGCCGGTGACCGGAAGCTTGCCGTCCACCATCGGCAGCTGGCCCGAGGTGTAGACGTACGCACCGGACCGCACGGCCGGCTGGTAGGCGGCGAGCGGCGGGACGACCGCCGGCAGCGCGAGACCGAGTTCGGCCAGCTTGGCCTCGACGGCACTCATTACGGCTTCTCCCGCTTCAGGTAGGCCACGAGCTGCTCGGGGTTGGGCCCGGGCACCACCTGGACGAGCTCCCAGCCGTCCTCGCCCCAGGTGTCCAGAATCTGCTTCGTGGCATGGACGAGCAGCGGCACGGTTGCGTATTCCCACTTGGTCATGTGGCCGACTGTATCCGCTGTGACGGACGGGACACGTGGCCCACCGCACGCACGGTTATCCACAGCCTCCCGCGTGAGTGTCCGGCCGACTGGTTAGTCTCGAAGATGTGAGCAGGCTCCAGGTCGTCAGCGGCAAGGGCGGGACCGGAAAGACGACGGTCGCCGCCGCACTCGCGCTGGCCCTCGCGACCGAGGGGAAGCGGACGCTTCTCGTGGAGGTCGAGGGTCGGCAGGGCATCGCCCAGCTCTTCGAGACGGAGGCGCTGCCCTACGAGGAACGGAAGATCGCGGTCGCGCCGGGAGGGGGTGAGGTCTACGCGCTCGCCATCGATCCCGAACTGGCCCTTCTGGACTACCTCCAGATGTTCTACAAGCTCGGCGGGGCGGGCCGGGCGCTGAAGAAGCTCGGCGCGATCGACTTCGCCACCACCGTCGCGCCCGGCCTCCGGGACGTCCTCCTGACCGGCAAGGCGTGCGAGGCGGTGCGCCGGAAGGACAAGGCCGGCCGGTTCATCTACGACTACGTCGTCATGGACGCCCCGCCGACCGGCCGCATCACCCGCTTCCTGAACGTCAACGACGAGGTGGCCGGGCTCGCCAAGATCGGCCCGATACACAATCAGGCGCAGGCCGTGATGCGGGTGCTGAAGTCCAAGGAGACGGCCGTGCACCTGGTCACCCTGCTGGAGGAGATGCCGGTCCAGGAGACCGCCGACGGCATCGCCGAACTGCGGGCCGCGCGGCTGCCGGTGGGCCGGGTCATCGTGAACATGGTCCGGCCGGAGGTGTTGGACGCCGCCGATCTGGAACTCGTACGGACCGTGCCGCGCACCGCCGTGGCGCAGACGCTGTCGGCGGCCGGGCTCGGCGGGGCACGGCGCGGCGGGAAGGCCGAGCAGCTGGTGGACCCGCTGCTCGCGCAGGCCGCCGAGTACGCCGAGCGGTACGCGCTGGAGCACGAGCAGCGCGCGGTCCTCGCCGAGCTGGACCTGGAGCGGCACGAACTGCCGCTGCTCGCCGAGGGCATGGACCTGGCGGGCCTGTACGAACTCGCCACCGAGCTGCGGAAACAGGGGATGTCATGACTCCGGATCCGGACCCGGCCAAGGAACCTGCCACGGACCCTGCAAAGGACCCCGCCAAGGAACCGGCGCAGGACGGCGCACGCCGGCTGGCCCACGCGCCCGCGCTCGACGTCGATGCGCTGCTCGACGACCCGGACACCCGGATCGTGGTGTGCTGCGGCTCGGGCGGCGTCGGCAAGACCACCACCGCGGCGGCCCTGGGCCTGCGGGCGGCCGAGCGCGGCCGCAAGGTCGTGGTGCTGACCATCGACCCGGCCAGGCGGCTCGCCCAGTCCATGGGCATCGACTCGCTGGACAACGTGCCCCGGAAGGTGAAGGGCACCGAGGGCCCCGGCGAACTGCACGCCATGATGCTCGACATGAAGCGCACCTTCGACGAGGTCGTGGAGGCGCACGCGGACGCCGAGCGGGCGGCCGCCATCCTGGCCAACCCCTTCTACCAGTCGCTCTCGGCGGGCTTCGCGGGCACGCAGGAGTACATGGCGATGGAGAAGCTCGGCCAGCTGCGGGCCCGGGACGAGTGGGACCTGATCGTGGTCGACACCCCACCCTCCCGCTCCGCCCTGGACTTCCTGGACGCGCCGAAGCGGCTCGGCTCCTTCCTGGACGGCCGGCTGATCCGCCTGCTGACGGCCCCCGCGAAGCTCGGCGGCCGCGCGGGCATGGCCTTCCTGAACGTCGGTATGTCGATGATGACCGGCACGCTCGGCAAGCTGCTCGGCGGGCAGCTGCTGAAGGACGTACAGACGTTCGTGGCGGCGATGGACACGACGTTCGGCGGGTTCCGCACGCGCGCGGACGCGACGTACAAGCTGCTTCAGGCGCCCGGTACGGCGTTCCTGGTGGTGGCGGCTCCGGAGCGGGACGCGCTGCGCGAGGCCGCGTACTTCGTGGAGCGGCTGGCCGCGGAGGACATGCCACTGGTCGGTCTGGTCCTCAACCGGGTCCACGGCAGCGGCGCCGTCCGGCTGTCGGCCGAGCGTGCGCTCGCCGCCGCGGAAAATCTTGAGGAGCCCCGCATTGTGGATCAGGGGGGCGGGAAAGCTGGACTTCGTAACTCTCCCGACACGTACGGCAGTTCTGAATCACCCGCGCCCGTGCCGTCCGAGTCCCGGCCCGACGGATCCCCCTCGTCAGGGCCCGCGGACACGACAGTGGACATGACTGCGGACACGACTGCGGACACGACTGACGAATCCCCCTCGTCAGAAAGCCCGTCGTCAGAAAGCCCGGACCGCACCGTCGACCAGCTCACCGCAGGCCTGCTGAGGCTGCACGCCGAGCGCATGCAGCTGCTCTCCCGCGAGCAGCGCACACGTGACCGCTTCACCGCTCGCCACCCCGAGGTGGCCGTGGTGGAAGTGGCCGCGTTGCCCGGCGACGTGCACGACCTCACGGGACTGCGGGACATCGGTGACCGGCTCGCGGCCGGCCGGCCGGAGCTGCCGTAGACCTGTCAGGTCTGTCGTAGACCTGCCCGGTCTAGCTCACGGCCGCGTAGTTCTCGTACACCTCGTCGCTGTCGAGGGGGACGATTCCGGTCCCCCGCTCGTACTCCGAGCGCGCTGTCTCCAGGAGCCTGCGCCAGGAGGTCACGGTGGGCCGCCTGCGCAGCAGTGCGCGACGCTCCCGCTCCGTCATGCCTCCCCACACGCCGAACTCGACGCGATTGTCCAGCGCATCGGCCAGGCATTCCGTGCGTACCGGACATCCGGTGCACACCGCCTTGGCCCTGTTCTGCGCTGCTCCTTGAACGAACAGTTCATCCGGATCGGTAGTGCGGCAGGCAGCCTGCGCACTCCAGTCGGTTACCCAGCCCATACCGGCGCCGTCCTCTCCCGAATCGAGGCTCCCCCACGGCGGCAGCGGCATATTCACCGCCGCCAGTTGAGGACGTTACGGAAGGTGGGCACAGCGCAACACCCCCTTCGGGCCCAATCTTGAATGGCCCGAACGGACTATGGGTAAGCGGCAGATCACCCGCGGGAGTGAGCTGGCGACATGCGTGATGATGGCGGCAAACCAGGACAGCCGTGGTGCGCCACAACGGACGCCGAGTGACACACGAGGCGGATTCGGACACGCCATCAACACCTCACCCGAAAAAAAGTGGGCAGGTTCCGGAACGATTCGGGGTCGCCGGACGTATTGATACGTGGCCGCACTGCTGTGACAGTTGAGAGCAGCTTAGGCCAAGGCCTGTACGTGTGTCCGGCGAATGGCAAGGTAGACCGTTCATGTCGTCGTGCCGTCAGGCACGGCGCTGCCGCGCCCTCGACCCGGGCAAGTCGGCCTGCCCTCTATGTCACGATCCGGCACTCGAACATCCCGAGAGCCACCCGCTCCCCCGGAACGGTCATCACTACGGATTAGGCTGCCCCCATGCCAAAGAAGCGCTCGGGCGGTGGTCTGTCGACCACGCAGCAGGCCGCCAAGTTCCTCGGTGTCAGTGTGCTCGCGGGAGCCGTGATGGCGGGCATCGCGCTGCCCGCGGCCGGGGCCCTGGGCCTCGCGGCCAAGGGTTCGGTCCAGGGCTTCGACGAGATCCCGGCCAACCTGAAGAGCCCGCAGCTGAGCCAGCGCACCACCATCCTGGACAGCCAGGGCAACCAGATCGCCCAGGTCTACTCCCGTGACCGCACGGTGGTGGACCTCAAGGACATCTCGCCGTACATGCAGAAGGCGATCGTCGCGATCGAGGACTCGCGCTACTACCAGCACGGCGCCATCGACCTGAAGGGCGTGCTGCGCGCACTGAACAAGAACGCGCAGAGCGGCGGGGTCGCCCAGGGCGCGTCCACGCTCACCCAGCAGCTGGTGAAGAACTACTTCATCGAGGAGGCCGGCGACGACCCGACCAAGGTCGCCGAGGCCACCCAGCAGACTCTCGGCCGCAAGGTCAAGGAGCTGAAGTACGCGATCCAGCTGGAGGAGAAGCTCGGCAAGAAGAAGATCCTCGAGAACTACCTGAACATCACCTTCTTCGGCGAGCAGGCCTACGGCATCGAGGCCGCCGCCCAGCGCTACTTCTCCAAGCACGCCAAGGACCTCAGCCTCCAGCAGTCCGCCCTGCTGGCCGGCATCGTCCAGTCGCCCAGCCGCTACGACCCGGTCAACGACGAGGCCGAGGCCACCAAGCGGCGCAACGTCGTGCTCGAACGCATGGCCCAACTCGGCGACATCTCCCAGGCGGAGGCCGACAAGGCCAAGGAGACCCCGCTGGGTCTGCACGTCACCCAGCCGAAGAACGGCTGCATCACCGCGGTCAAGGGCGCCGGGTTCTTCTGCAAGTACGTCGAGAACGTCTTCCTGACCGACCCGACCTTCGGCAAGACCCGCGAGGCGCGCGCCAAGCTCTGGAACCAGGGCGGCCTGACCATCCGTACCACCCTGGACCCGCAGGCCCAGAACTCGGTGCAGAGCTCGATCAAGGACCACGTATACAAGGCCGACTCGGTTGCGGCCGCCGCCACCCTCGTGGAGCCCGGCACCGGCAAGATCCTGGCGATGGGCCAGTCGAAGCCGTACGGCTACAACAAGAACGAGACCGAGTACAACTTCTCGGTCGACCGGGACTACGGCGGCTCCAACTACGGCTTCCCGACGGGTTCGACGTTCAAGCCGTTCGTGGCCGCGGCCGCCATCGAGGGCGGCAAGTCGGCGACGCAGGAGTACTCGTCGCCGTACAAGATGAACTACCCGAGCCCCGTGCAGCAGTGCGACGGCAAGCAGTGGGTCAACACGGACAACGAGCAGGTCCAGAACGAGAACGAGTCCGAGGTCGGGCCGTACCAGATGAAGAAGGCGATGGCGAAGTCCATCAACACCTACTTCGTCCAGCTGATCTCCGACATCGGTCTGTGCCCGGTGGTCAAGATGACCGACTCGCTCCACGTCCACCAGGGCGACGGCTCAAAGCTGCCGCAGACCCCGTCCATCGCCCTCGGCGCGATCGGCCTCTCCCCGCTGACCATGGCGAGCGCGTACGCCTCCTTCGCCGACCGCGGCATGTACTGCACGCCGGTCGCCATCGAGTCGATCACCCAGAGGGTCGGCAACGAGCAGAAGTCCATCCCGGTCCCCAAGTCGACCTGCTCGCGGGCGATGAGCGAGAAGACCGCGGACACGATCAACACCCTGCTGCGCGGTGTGATCGACTCCGGTACCGGTCAGCAGGCCGGTCTGGACGACCGGGAGAGCGCGGGCAAGACCGGTACGACGGACTCCCGCAAGAACGCCTGGTTCGTCGGCTACACGCCCAACCTCGCGGGCGCGGTCTGGGTCGGCAGCGCCAAGCAGAACATCGAGATGACCAACATCACCATCGGCGGCGTCTACCACTCCGAGGTCTTCGGCGCCGACACCCCGGGCCCGATCTGGAAGGACGCCATGACGGGCGCCCTGGAGGGCAAGCAGTCCGAGTCCTTCAACCTCGTCGACATCCCGGACGAGAACGACCACAACAAGGGCAACGGAAACGGGAACGGCAACAGCAACGGGGGCGACAACACCGGCGGCCTGATCGGCGGTCTCATCGGCGGCACCAACGACGGCGGCACGACGGACGGCGGCACCAACCCGACCCCGACCTTCTCCCTCCCCGACGGCTTCATCCAGGGCAACACGAACGGGGGGCGCAACGGGAACGGCGGGAACCGGGGCTGATCTTCCGCTCCGACCCGGTACGACGGTGGGGCCGCACCTCTCGGAAGAGGTGCGTGGTGTAGTGTCCCGACCACACGTCAGCCTCACCCGGCGGTCAACTGCCGCCG
>NZ_JBEOYD010000023.1:0-159632 GCF_040296885.1 Streptomyces sp. NPDC001980
GGAGCGGGCCGCGGAACTCGGCGGCCGACTGGAATGGGACTGCCCCGCAGGTCCCGAGGGCGGGGGCACGACGCTCGTGTGGCGGGTGCCGGTGGGGGAGCCGTAGCGCCGCGTCGCCGTGCCGCCCGCTCGGAACCACGGTGCGTCCGGTGCGTCGGTGATGGCCTTGACCCCGCCGTGGGCCGCGTGGCCGCCGTCGACGGTGATCTCGGCGCCGTTGGTGCAGCCGGACTCGTCCGAGAGGGGGGCGGTCCGGCGTGGGCGGCCGGTGCCGGGCGAGGCCGGAAACCGGTCCGACCAAACGCAGGACTCTTGCGTTAAGGTGTCCGTCATGAGTACCGAGCCGGTGCGCCGGCGTCCCGGCGGCCGCAGCGCCAAGGTCCGGTCCGCCGTCACGGCGGCCACCGTCGAACTGCTCGCCGAGTCAGGCCTGGACAAGTTGAGCATCGCGGAGGTGGCCGCGCGCGCCGGAGTGCACGAGACCTCGATCTACCGGCGCTGGAAGACCCGTGAACGGCTCGTCCTGGACTCGATGATCGAGCTCAGCGACGAACTGCTCGCGGTCCCCGACACCGGTTCGCTGCGCGGGGACCTGGTCGCCCTGGGACAGCGGATCGTCGGCTACGGAACCTCTCCGCTGGGTTCGGCACTCGTACGGAGTCTCGCCGCCCACGACAACGACGCCGATGTCGCGCGGATCCGGCACGAGTTCTGGGAGAACCGCCTCACCGTGGCCGAGGTCATGACGGAACGCGCCAAGGCCCGGGGCGAACTCCCCGCCCACGTCCCCGGCCGCACGCTGCTGGAACTGTTCGTCTCGCCGATCCACTTCAGACTGCTGCTGACCCGTCAGCCCGTGGACAGCCGTTACCTGGAGCTGATCGCCGACACCACGGTCGCGGGCGTGACGGCGCTCCCGCCACGACGGGAGGCTCCGTGACGTCCCCCGCACCTCCGGCCGGCGAGGGCGCCGTTCACCTGGACGCGGGGACCGGCACGGGACCGGGCGTCCGCCTCGTCGGGCGGTCTGCGGAGCTGGCCCTGCTCGACGGGTTCCTCGCCGCCGCCGTCACCCGGGGCGCCGCGCTGATGCTGACCGGCGACGCGGGCGTCGGCAAGAGCGCCCTGCTGGACGCCGCGGCGGCGCGGGCGGCCGAGCGGGGCTTCCGGGTCGTGCGGGTCGTGGGCTCGGCGTTCGAGGAGAGCGTCAGCTTCTCGGCCCTGCACCAGATGCTCCAGCCACTGGCGGACGAGATGGCCGCGTTGCCCGCCCGCCAGGCGAGCACGCTCCGCGCGGCCCTCGGCCTGTCCGACGAGCAGCCGGCCGAACTCCTCGCCGTGTCCGGCGCCGTCCACACCCTGCTGTCCCGGACCGCGGCCGCCTCCGGCCCCGTCGCGCTGGTCGTCGACCAGGTGACCTGGCTCGACCGCCCCAGCGCGGTCGTCCTGGCGAACCTCGCCCGCCACGTCCGCAGCAGCCCGCTGGCCCTGCTGGCCGCCTCCCGGACCGGTGACGAGTCCTACCTGGGCGGCACCGGCCTGCCCACCCACGAGGTCCGGCCGCTGGACACGGAGTCCGCGAACCGCCTGGTGACGGAGCGGTTCCCGGCCATGACGCCGAGGGTCCGCCGCCGGCTGGTCACCGAGGCCGCCGGCAACCCGCTGGCCCTGCTGGAGCTGCCGGCCACCCTCGACGAGGCACAGCTGACGGAACGCGGACCGCTGCCGGCCGCGCTGCCCCTGTCGGAGCGGCTGCAGAAGATCTACGGCGACCGGGTCGGCAACCTGCCGGAACCGACGCGCGACCTGCTGCTGCTCGCCGTCCTCGACGGCTCCGGCCGCCTGGGCATCCTCCAACGGGCCGGGAACGGCGACGTCCTGGCCGCCCTCGGCCCCGCCGAACAGTCGGGCCTGGTACGGGTGGATGCCACGACCGGCCGGCTCGTCTTCCGGCATCCGCTGACCCGGTCCGCGGTCCTGGAGCTGTCGACGGGCGCCGAACGCAGGCGCGGGCACCTGGCCCTGGCCCGGGAGTTCCCGGCGGGATCCGAACACCGGGCCCGGCACCTGGCCGACGCCACGATCGGGCCGGACGACGAGGCGGCCGCCCTCCTGTACGAGGTCGCCCACCGCACCCTGGGCCGCGGTGACGCCGTCGGTGCCATCACCACCCTGCTGCGCGCCTCCGAACTGAGCCTCGACGGGGCGGCCAAGGCCAGGATGCTGACCGAGGCGGCCTGCCTGGGCGCCAACATCACCGGCGACCTGCGCAACGTACGCGCCCTGCTGGCCGACGCCGCGCTCGCCGACCCCACGGACCCCGACTCCCTGGCCGCCGCGACCGCCGCGGCCAGTCAGCTCGTCAACGGAGAGGGCGACGCCGACACCGCTCACAAACTCCTCGTCGGCGCGATCGGCGGCAGGAATCCGCAGAACCGGTTCAGCACCGACGTCCTGCACGAAGCGGTGCTCACCCTGGTCCGGGTGTGCTTCTACAGCGGCCGGCCGGAGCTGTGGCGGACCTTCGACGACGCGGTCCGCGAGACTCCGTCGACGGCCGACGAGCCGCTGCTGCCGGTGCTCCGCGGCGCCCTCGGCGATCCCGTGCACGCGGCGCTGCCCGTGCTGGACACGCTCGACGGCCTCCTCGCGGACCTGCACCGCGAGACCGACCTCAGAAGGATCATCGGTGCGGCGGCCGCGGCCACCTTCGTCGACCGCCTGCCCGGCTGCCGCAGCGCCCTGCGGCGGGTCATCGACAGCGGCCGCGACGGAGGTGCCGTCGCCGCCGCGATCGAGGCGAGCTTCATGCTCGCGATCGACGCCTATTTCTCCGGACAGTGGGACGACATACCGGGGCTCACCGAGGAGGGGCTGCGCTGGTGCGACCGGCACAGCTACCGGCTCACGGCGCAGCCCTGCCGGTACCTGCGAGGGCTGCTGGCCGCCGCCCGGGGCGACACCCGCACCGCGCTGACCGTCGCCGACCGCCTGGTGTCCTGGGGCAGCCCCCGGCGACTGGACACACTGGGCGTGTACGCGGCCCACATCAGGGCGATGTGCGCGCTCGCCGACGCCGACTTCGAGAGTGCCTACCGGCAGCTGGCGTCGGTCGTCACCCCGGGCGAGCTGCCGCCGTACCAGCCCCATGTCCTCTGGTTCTTCCTGGACTTCGCCGAGACCGCTGCCCGCACCGGCCGCCACGCGGAGGCCGCCGCCCACGTGGCCGCGGTCCGGGAGACCCACACCCCCGCCATCTCGCCCCGCCTGGCGATGCTGACCGACGCCGCCCAGGCCGTCGCCACCCCGGACGTCGTCGCCCACGACCTGTTCGAGCGCGCCCTCGCCACCCCGGACGCGCAGCGCTGGCCCTTCGAATGGGCTCGGATCAGCCTGCTCTACGGCGAACGGCTCCGCAGGGCCAAGGCAGGCGTGGCGGCCCGGGTCCATCTCGACGCCGCCCTCACCACCTTCCGACGCCTGGGCGCCGCCCCCTGGACCGCGCGGGCCGCGAACGAACTGCGGGCCAGCGGCATCGCCGTCGCCGGTACGGCGTCCGGAGCGCACCGCGCGGCCCTGCTCACCCCCCAGGAACTGAAGACGGCCCAACTGGCCGCCACCGGGCTGACCAACAAGCAGATCGCCGCCCAGCTCTACCTCTCGCCCCGCACGGTCGCCACGCACCTGCGCAGCGCCTTCCCGAAACTCGGCGTCTCCTCCCGCGCCGGCCTGCGCGACGCCCTCACCGGCCGGCCCCAGGACGGGCGGTACTGAGCAGCATGTACGGCGCCCGGCCCGGCCCGGCCGCCCGGTCGGGCCCGGCCACGGCCGGGGTGACGGTGACGGGTGCGGCGAAACCGGCCCCGGTGAGCAGGGCGGTGTAGGCGGACACGGAGCGGAAGTGGCAGACCGTCGTGACCGAGCCGCCGTCGAGCCGGCGCAGCTCGGTGGGCACCGGCGCCCCCTCGGCATAGGACGCGCCGGGCTCGCCGTACCGCAGCGTGGTGAACTGCTCTCCCACCGCGCCCGGGTTGAGGTCGGCGAGGACATAGGGGGCGCCGGGCCGGAGCACCCGGTGGATCTCGGCGGTCAGCGCGGCCAGCCGCAGGTCGTCGGGGTCGGTGCAGTAGACCAGGCAGCAGACGGCCGCGTCGACGGTGCCGTCCGGGATCCAGGCCAGCGAACGGCCGTCGAAGCGGCGGTAGTCGACGCGCGGGTGCGGGCGGTCGGCGCGGGCGATGTCCAGCATGTGCACCGAGGGGTCGACGCCCTGCACCGACCAGCCGCCGCCCTCGGCCAGCTCCAGGGCGAGCGCGCCGGTGCCGCAGCCGATGTCGAGGACGGTCGCGCCGGGATCCGGGGGAGTGCCGACCCGGTCCAGGACCGCGGGGAAGATCAGCTGCCGGGCCAGCCGCATGTCACGGTCGCGGTAGGCGGCCGCCGCCGCGGGGGTGTCCCAGGCGAGCGCCTGCGGCCGGTCGGAGGAAGGGGTCATGGCACGAGTCTTGTGGCCGGCTCCCGGGCGCCGCCAGTCGCTCGATCGGGCGACACGGTCTCCCGGCCGGGCGACACGGTCCCTCGACGGGGCGGCGCGGGAGCCGGGCCCGCCGCGCTCCACCGGGGTCACTGCGCGGCGGCGGCCTCCTGGGCGATCTGCTCGAACCGGGCGCCCATCGCCTCGGACAGCGCCTGCGCGGCCGACAGCGGACGCACCATCACCGTGAACTCGTCGATCTTCCCGTCCGCGTCGAAGTGCAGGAAGTCGCAGCCCTGGAGCTGCTTGCCGGCGACCGTCGCCGTGAACACGAAGGCGTGGTCGCGGCCGTCCGGGTTCGCGATCTCCCGTACGTAGGCGAAGTCCTCGAACACCTGCGACACCGCGCGCAGGATCGCGGCCGTGATCGCCTTGCCCGGGTACGGCTTGAAGACGACCGGGCTGGTGAAGACGACGTCGTCGGCCAGCAGGGCGGCCACGGCATCCATGTCGCCGTTCTCGACGGCCTTGCGGAAGGGGTGCACAGGGTGCGCGGAATGCATGGTCCACCTCACCTAGTCAAAAAGTTGATTAGGTGCATGCTAGCGTGCACTCATGGCTCTGCGGAATGCGGTGATGGCCGCCCTCCTGGAGGGCGAGGCCTCCGGGTACGACCTCGCCAAGGGATTCGACGCGACGGTCGCCAACTTCTGGACGGCGACGCCCCAGCAGCTCTACCGCGAACTGGAGCGCATGGCGGCCGAGGGGCTGGTCACCGCCCGCGTCGTCGAGCAGGAACGCCGCCCCAACAAGAGGCTGTTCTCGCTCACCCGGGCCGGCCGCGACGCGGTCCGCGCGTACACGGCCGAGCCCCCGGCCCGGCCGTCCGTGGTCCGCGACGAACTGCTGGTCAAGGTGCAGTGCGCGGACGCCGGCGACCTCGACGCGGTCCGCACCGCCGTCGCCGAGCGCATGGAGTGGGCCGCCGCCAAACTGGCCCGCTACGAACGGCTCCGGCAGCGCCTGCTCGCCGGCCGCTCGGAGGAGGCGTACTTCGCCGAGGCGGAGCGCATCGGCCCGTACCTCACCCTGCTGCGCGGGATGTCCTTCGAGCGCGAGAACCTCCAGTGGGGGGAGCTGGCCCTGCGCAGACTCGAACAGCGGGCGGCCCTTCATAAGCAACAAAGTGAGTAGGTCTCTGGATGCGGATGGGGTGCCCGCCTCGGCGGGCACCCCGTGGTCGGGCTCGGGTCAGCAGGTCGCGACCCCCGGCAGCCAGGCCGGGCCCTTGAGGTAGATGTTCGTCATCCACGCGCCGTTGGTCAGCTTGGACCAGGCGTCGTTGGTGTACCCCTCGGCGGTGACCGTCTGGGCGTGCGCCTGGCACACCACGTTGACCGTCGTCGGCTGCGGGAAGTAGTCGACGACACCCGCGTTCACGTTCGGCTCGCTGTGCGTGCGCACGCCCGTGCCCCAGGTCTGGAACGCCGTGCTGCCCCCGCTCGGCGGCGGCGGGTTGTCGCCGCCGCAGTCCGGGATGCCGGGCAGCTCGGCCGGGCCCTTGATGTAGATGTTGGTCATCCAGGAGCCGTCGGCCA
This sequence comes from Streptomyces sp. NPDC001980, assembly GCF_040296885.1. Lineage (NCBI taxonomy): Bacteria > Bacillati > Actinomycetota > Actinomycetes > Kitasatosporales > Streptomycetaceae > Streptomyces > Streptomyces sp. NPDC001980. The sequence continues at coordinate 6,073 of NZ_JBEOYD010000023.1, forward strand.
GCTTGGCCCAGATGTCGTTGGTGTAGCCCTCGGCGCTCACCTCCTCCGCGTGCTCCTGGCACTGGACGGAGATCTGCGTGGGACCGGCGAAGGTGTCGACGACCGAGGCGTGCACGCTCGGCGTGGAGTGCGTGTGCACCCCCGTGCCCCAGGTCTGGAACGTCGAACCGCCGTTCGCCGGCGGCGGCACCGGCGTGCCGGACGGGTTGATGCGGATCGCGCCCGCGTAGTCCCCGCCCGTGCGGACCGGGGTCACCCGGATGTGAGTGCCCGACTCGTACGCCTCGACCATCTGTCCCGCGCCCAGGTACATGGCGACGTGGTGGATGTACCCGCTGCCCCAGAACATCAGGTCACCGGGGACCAGCGGGGCCGTGCCCTGACTCGCCGAGAAGCGGGCCGAGGCCTGCCGGCTGTGGAACTGGTCGTCGGCGGTGCCGTTGAGCAGGTCCGAGCCGGTCGCCCGGTAGTACGCGTACCGCATCAGGCCCGAACAGTCGAAACCCATGCGCTCGTTGTCGTGCAGGCTGTCCGGGTCGGAGCCGTCGTAGTAGCCGTACGTGGCCCCGGGCGTGGCGCCGTGGCCGCCGCCCCAGCTGTACCAGACGCCGATCTGGGAGCAGGCCGCCGCGACGGCGGCCTGCGCGGTGGCCGAGGCACCGGAGGCCAGCACACCGCAGGAGGTGTCCTGGGCCGCGGCGTGCGCGGTGACGGGCAGTAGCGGGGCCATGGCAAGGGCCGCGACCGCCGCGAGCGTCCTGGCAGGCGTGATGAGGTTCAAGGCGTACATCCTTCGTCGACGTGGAGCCGGGTGCGGGGGTCGGGCGGATCCACCGGGTGCCGCGCCCCACCCCCGTCGGGGCGCGGCACCCGGAGCTCAGCCGGCCAGCGCGGCGCGCATCTTGGCCAGCGCCCGCATCCGGTTGCGCTGGACGGTGCCGCGATGGGCGCCGAGCCGTTCCCCGGCCGTGTCGTGGGTGAGCCCCTCCAGGTCGACGAGGATCACCGCGGCCGCCTCCTTCGGCGAGAGCACGCTCAGCAGCGCGAGGGCGGTGGCCGAGGCCTCGTAGGTGCCGAGTCCGCCGTCCCAGCCGGCCTCGGGCAGCCGGTCGGTGGTGCGCTCCCGGCGGGAGGGGTGCAGCCAGGAGTCGCGCAGCAGGTTCAGCGCGACCGTGCAGGCGTAGGCGTACGGGTGCTGCTGGGGCGTCAGGTTCCGGGCGCGGGCCCGCCGGGAGAGCCGCAGATACGTCTCCTGGAGGAGGTCGTCGGCGTCGTGCGGATTGCCGGTCAGGGCGAGCAGCCGTCTGCGCAGTCTGGGCATGTCGGCGGTGAAGCGGGCGTCGAACTCTCCCGGGCTCATGGACTCGACGACGGTGTTCACCTCGTCGCGCGGGTCCTGCGTACACGTGCCGCCGTGGCTTTCCATGGTCGTCCCCCGATGGTCGTTGGTGGCGAGGAAAAAGATGTCCGGTCAGGCGGGCCGGACGGGTGCGGCGGCGGGCCCGTAGCGGGCGGCCGGTGCCCCGCTCAGCAGGGCCCAGTACCGGTCGCCGTAGGACCAGTGCCACCACTCCGTGGGGTAGTTGACGAAGCCGGCCGTGGTCAGCGCCCGGTTCATCGACGCGCGGTGGGCGCGCGCCTCGGCGCCGACGTTCGGCGCCGCGGTACGGCAGGCGCCCGCGCTCTCCTCCGGGGTGGCGTTGACTTCCGTGCCCAGCGGCAGCTCGGTGCCGTCGGCCGTGCACAGGGTCAGGTCCACCGCCCCGCCGCTCACGTGCGGGGCCACCTCCGGCGGGGAGATGTAGGCGCTGGCCAGCTCGCGGATCCGGTCCGGACCGGCGTCGGGGTGGGCCGCGCGCAGGGTCGCCGCGTACTGCTCGAAGTAGCGGCGCTGCAGGTCGGGCGGCCGGTACCCCTCGACCACCAGGAACCGGATCCCGGCGGGCAGCAGCGACTGCGCCTGGAGTAGCCGGCGCAGCGCCCCGAGGCGCAGGTGCGCGAAGCTGCCGTCGGCGTCGGCCTGCCGGAGGTCGATCCGCAGGCCGGGTGTCTCCCGCAGGTCGACCAGCGGTTCACCGCACTCCTGCTCGGTGACCTCGGCGACCCGGGAGTCGGAGAGCGTGATGATGTCCGTCACGCAGAACAGCGTGCCCGGGGCCCCTGCAATTGCTCTGCAGCTTCCCTGCAAGCGCGTCACCAGGCCTTCTGCAGCCGGGGTTCGGCTAGGGCGTCTCGTCCCCCGCTCGCTCCCGCGCCTCCCGCCCGCCCACCGACCGGAAGACCTCCAGCGCCTCCGCCCGCGCCGCCCGCGCCCGTTCCGTCTCGCCGTCGGCCGACCACACCCCGGCCAGGTCCCACACCGTGCGGGCCCGCCACAGCGGCAGCCCCAACTCCGCCCAGAGTTCCGCCGCCCGCTCCAGCGGCTCCCGGGCCGCCTCGGTGTCACCGGCCGCCAGCCGCAGCTCCCCGAGCGTGCGCAGCGCCAGCGCCTCGCCGAACCGGTCCTGGCGCTCCCGGGCCACGGCCAGGCAGCGCATCAGCCGCCGCCCCGCCTCCGCCGGCCGGCCGGTGCGCAACTCCACCTTGGCCAGCGCCTGTTCGGTGTACATCACGCCGAAGGTGTCCTGCAGGCCGGTGAAGATCCGCAGCGCGTCGAGGAAGAGCCGTTCGGCGTCGGCGTACCGGCCCTCGGCCCGGTCGCACAGGCCCAGCGAGCGCAGGGTGAGCCCCTCGCCGTGCAGGTCGGCCGACGCCCGGTACAGCGCGAGGGCCCCGGACAGCGCCGCCCGGGCCTGCGGGCCGCGCCCCTGCTCGCGGTGCACGTAGCCGATGCCGTACAGCACGCCCGCCCGGGCACCGGCGTCGCCCGTGTCGCCGTACCGCTCAAGCGCGGCCTCCAGCAGCTCCAACGCCTCGGCATAGCGGGCCTGTTCGCGGCGGGCGGTGCCCATCCCGGCGAGGGCCACGGCCGCCCCGTCCGGCAGCCGCTCCCCGAACAGCCGCAGCGCGTCCGCGAAGTAGGCGTAGGAGTCCTCGAACCGGTCCTGCTCGTAACGGAGTTGACCGAGCCCGGCGAGGAGCCAGGCCTCGCCCTCCACGTCACCGCCGCGCCGCACCGCAGCCATCGCCGCCGTGTGCGCGCGGGACCAGGCGTCGAACTGGTTGTACAGCGCGGCCGAACTCGCGATCAGCGCCCCGGCGAGATCACGGGCGGTGCGGGCCATGCCGTGGTCGGCGCAGTGCGTCACGGCGGCCAGCAGTCCGGCCTGCTCGGCGGCGAACCAGGCCGCGGGCCGGGCGAGGACCGCCTCCTCGATCTCCGGGCCGAGCGGGCGGACGGCGGCCGGTTCGGGGAAGTGGCGGGTCGCGCCGCCGGGCCCCCGGGCGGCGGCCTTCCGCGCGAGGTCCAGCCAGCTCGCCGCCAGCCGCGCCACCGCGGCCGCGCGGTCCTCGGCGCTCTCCTCGACGAGGCAGCGCTCGCGGGCGTGTTCGCGGGCGAGGTCGTGGATGCGGTAGCGGGCGAGGCCGGTGCCGTCCGCGCCGACCACGTCGATGAAGTGGCAGTCCACCAGCCGCTCGACGGCCTCCTCGGCCTCCTCCGTCCCTATGTCGAGCAGGGGAGCGGCGATCCAGGCCGCGAAGTCGGGCAGGTCCAGCAGGGCGAGGCGGCGCAGGGCCCGGCGCTCCTGCGGATCGAGGTCCGAGTAGCCGAGCTCCAGGCTGGCGCGCAACTCCAGGTCCCCCGCACTGAGTTCGTTGAGCCGGCGGCGCTCGTCGCGCAGCCGGCCGACGAGCCGGCCGGGTGCCCAGTGCGGGCGGGCGGCGAGGCGGGCACCGGCGATCCGCACCGCGAGCGGCAGCCGCCCGCACAGGGCGACGATCTCGGCGGCCTGCTCCGGCTCCGCCCAGCTCCGTCCGGCACCGGCCACCCGGCGGAGCAGGTCGAGGGCCTCGGCCTCGTCCGGGGCGGCGAGGTCCAGATGGGCGGCGCCCTCCAGCGCCACCAGCCGGCGGCGGCTGGTGATCAGCACCGCCGAACCGGGGCCCGGCGGGAGCAGGGGCCGCAGGTGCGCCTCACCGGCCGCGTTGTCCAGGACGATCAGGGTCCGCCGGTGCCCGATGTGGGTGCGGTACAGGCCGGTCAGCTCCTCGACGCCGGAGGGCAGCGTGTCGGGGTCGACGCCCATCGCCCGCAGCAGCCGGGCCAGCGCGTCGGCGGGTTCCAGCGGGGTGGTGTCGGCGGCCCGCAGGTCCACGAAGAGACGGCCGTCCGGGAAGAGGTCGGCGGTGCGGTGGCCGACATGCACCGCGAGGGCGGTCTTGCCGATGCCGGAGCGCCCGGAGATCACCCCGATCGGCGGCGCGGTCCGGCCGGTGTCGCCGACGCCCCGCACCAGCTCCGTCGCCCACTTGACCTGCTCCGCCCGGCCCACGAAGTCGGCGATGTCGGGCGGGAGATGGGAGGGCGCGGGGCGCGTCCGCCCGCTTCTGGGAGCCGGTACCGGCCGGGTGGCCCGCCCGGTCCCCAGCACGCCGGTGTCATGGGTGAGGACGGCCTGGTGCACCGCCCGCAGCTCCGGCCCCGGGTCGATGCCCAGTTCGTCGCGGAGCACCGACCGGCCCTCCTGGTAGACGCGGAGCGCGTCGGAGACCCGGCCGGTGCGGAACAGCGCGGTCATCAGCTGGCCGCGCGGCCGCTCCCGCAGCGGATGCGCGGCCACATGGGCGAGCAGCGGAGCGATGGTGCCGTCCGCCCGGTCCAGTTCCAGGTCCAGCCCGAAGGACTCCTCCTGGGCCACCAGCCGCAGCTCCCCGAGCCGGGCCGCCTCGATCCGGGCGAACGACTGGCCGAGCCCCTCCAGCGCCTCCCGGCCGCGCCACAGCCCCAGCGCCTCGGCGAGCACGTCGGCGGCCTCCTCCGTGCGCCCCAGGGACCGCCCGGCCGCGAGGAGTTCCTCGAAGCGGCGGGCGTCGACCCGGTCCGCGGCGAGCTCGGCGACGTAGCCCGGGGGGCGGGTGCGGATCACCTCGTCCGTGCCGACCCGGGCCAGGGCCCGGCGTACGGCGGAGACATGGGTGGCGACCAGGGCGCCCGCGGTGGCCGGTGCCTCCTCGTCCCAGACGAAGTCCACCAGGCGCTCGGTGGAGATCACCTCGCCCAGATGGACGACGAGAGCGGCGAGGACGGCCAGCGGCCGGGAGCCGCCGAGCGGGGCCCGCCTGCCCCCCTCCCAGACCTCCACCGGGCCGAGCAGACGTACTTCGAACATCGGTCCCCGATCGCCGCCCCGCGAATGGCGACAACGATATCGGCGGCCACCGTCCGGGCAGAGCGACAGCCGGGCCGTCGTGTCCGGAACCGTTCCGTCCCACCTGCCGGACGGAACCGCCGCGAGGCCCGGTATGCCGAACGGGAACGGGGCCCGTCGGCGCCGCGGGAGCCGTTCTCCCTCCTGCCGCAGTTGGCTGGTTTCTGTGGGTGGCCATAGCGGCCCCTGTGCGGGAGACGGCCCGCCTCCGGCCCTCGTATGACCGCGTACCCGGATCCGCCGCGAAATCCGTGGCGCCGGAAATTCTTCGCGGCCGCATGTCATACGAACGCCCTGCCGGCGGCGTCAACGGCCCGTAAGCACCGAGCCGTTCGCCGTACGCCCAGGGAGTCGCCCGATGAAGCGCACCGCCTTCCGCCGAAGGACCGCGCAGCTGAGCGCCGCCGCCGCCGTGGCCGCGCTCGCCCTCACCGGCTGCTCCCGGGCGTCCGGCGACGGCTCGGCCCCCGCCGCCGCGCACCGGGTCCGCGACCTCACCTACGCGGAGGACCTGCGGGTCTCGGACGCCGAACAGCGTCTGGTCGCCCGGTGCATGGCCCGCCACGGGTTCCGCTACTGGACGGACCGCCCGCTGAGCCTGGCCGAGAGCAGGCCGCTCGGCTACGTCCAGGACGACGTGCGCTGGGCCCGTACCTACGGATACGGCAGCCGGATCGCGGCGAAGGAGGACCGCGCCCGGCTGCGCAACCCCAACAGCGCCTACCGCAAGGGCCTCAGCGCCACCCGGAAGGCCGCGTACGACACCGCTCTCGACGGCGGCCGGCAGGCCGAACTGCTGCGCACCGACGTCCCGGGCGGCGGCAAGGTCAGCAAGCAGACCGGCGGCTGCGACGGCGAGGCGGAGCGGCAGCTCTACGGCGATCCGCAGACCTGGTTCCGGCTCGACACCACGGCGAGCAACCTGCGCCCGCTCTACGTCGGCAAGCTGCTGCACGACCGGCGGTTCACCGCCGCCGTGCACGCGTGGTCCGGCTGCATGAAGTGGGCCGGCCACCCCTACCCGGACCCGGACGCGGCCCGGCAGGCCACCCGGGAGCACCCCGCGGTCCAGACCCGGGCCGAAGAGGACCGGAGCTTCGCGGCCGAGACCCGGATCGCGGTCGCCGACGCCACCTGCGCCCGCGAGGTCTCCCTCAAGTCCGTGGGCCAGGACCGCGAGGCCCACTATCTGGCCCAGCTGGACGGCGAGTACGGCGCCCGGCTGGACGCCTACCGGCAGGTGCGCCTCAGGGCGCTGGAGCGCGCCGAGCGGATCGTGCCCGCCCGCACCTGACACCTGCCGCGACCCCATGACTCCGCGGCGCCCGCCGCGGCCCTCTCCCACACCGACCGCCTCCGACGAGGCAGAACGGGACTCATCATGCGCAAAATGACCCTCGCCCTCACCACGCTGGCCCTCGCGGCCGTCGGCTTCGCCGTGCCGGCGACCGCCCACGCCTCCGCCGGCTGCAACGCGGCCTGGCCGGGCCGCGACGGCAACGTGCGGGCCTGGAAGGACTGGGACTGCGCCGGCGGCCTGCTCGGCGTCAGCGCGGGCAACGACGCCAACTGGAACGACAACTCCGGCGGTTTCCAGGCCGGCGCCGGCAACGCCGCCTCCTCCGTGATGAACAGCGGTTACGTCGGCGGCAAGGACGTCGTCGCCTTCTACTACTACGCCAACTACTCGGGCGGCTACGGCTGCCTCAAGCCGGGCGAGCTCTACGTGGACGACCTCACCCGCGACCACTTCACCGACGGCCACCCCATGAACGACAACATCCTGTCCCACCAGTGGGTGACGCAGAGCGCCTGCGCCGCGGGATCGTTCATCAGCTGACGCCGGGCGACCGGCCGTGGTCACCGCCCCTCCGCCGCGGTCGGCTCCGTCTCCTTACCGATTACCTACCTCACGTACCGCCGAGTTTCACATCAGCGCCATCAGACCCTTCCCTGACGTTCGATGCCCTTGGAACACTCGCACCCGCGCACAATCCGCCCTGTTCCGGCCATCCCGTGCGTCAGGATGAGAGGTCGCTCACCCATGCCCGAAGTCAACCGGCGCCGATTCCTCCAACTCGCTGGCGCCACCACGGCGTTCACCGCGCTGTCCAGCAGCATCCAGCGCGCCGCCGCGCTGCCCGCGAACCACCGCACCGGGTCGATCGAGGACGTCGAGCACATCGTCGTCCTGATGCAGGAGAACCGGTCGTTCGACCACTACTTCGGCACCCTCAACGGCGTCCGCGGCTTCGGCGACCCCCGCTCGGTCACCCAGAACAACAAGTCCGTGTGGAAGCAGTCGAACGGCACGAAGGACATCCTGCCCTTCCACCCGGACGCCGACGACCTGGGCCTCGCCTTCATCCAGGACCTCCCGCACGGCTGGAACGACACGCACACCGCCGTCGACGCCGGCAAGTACGACAAGTGGGTGCCGGCCAAGGGCACCACCACCATGGCGTACCTGAACCGCGACGACATACCGTTCCACTACGCCCTCGCCGACGCCTTCACCATCTGCGACGCCTACCACTGCTCGTTCATGGGCTCCACCGACCCGAACCGCTACTACATGTGGACGGGTTACACGGGCAACGACGGCCGGGGCGGCGGCCCGGTCCTCGGCAACGACGAGGCCGGCTACAGCTGGACGACCTACCCGGAGCGCCTGGAGAAGGCCGGCGTCTCCTGGAAGATCTACCAGGACGTCGGCGACGGCCTGGACGCGGCCGGCGGCTGGGGCTGGATCCAGGACGCCTACCGCGGCAACTACGGCGACAACTCGCTGCTCTACTTCAAGCAGTACCAGAACGCCCAGCCCGGCGACCCGCTGTACGACAGGGCCCGCACCGGCACCGACGCCACCAAGGGTGAGGGCTTCTTCGACCAGCTGAAGGCCGACGTCAAGGCCGGCAAGCTGCCGCAGATCTCCTGGGTGGTCGCCCCCGAGGCCTTCACCGAGCACCCCAACTGGCCCGCGAACTACGGCGCCTGGTACGTCTCCCAGGTCCTCGACGCGCTCACCGCCGATCCCGCGGTGTGGGCGAAGACGGCCGTGTTCATCACGTACGACGAGAACGACGGCTTCTTCGACCACCTGATCCCGCCGTTCCCGCCGTCCTCCGCCGCGCAGGGCAAGTCCACGGTCGACCCGAGCCTGGACCTCTACAAGGGCGACGCGAGCCGGCCCGCCGGCGCCTACGGCCTCGGCCAGCGCGTCCCGATGCTCGTCGTCTCCCCGTGGAGCAAGGGCGGCTACGTCTGCTCCGAGACGCTCGACCACACCTCGATCATCCGGTTCATGGAGGCCCGCTTCGGCGTCCACGAGCCCAACATCTCGCCCTGGCGGCGCACCGTCAGCGGCGACCTGACCGCCGCGTTCGACTTCTCCCGCAAGGACACCAAGCCGGTCGCGCTGCCGTCCACGGACGGCTACCGGCCGCCGGACGGCAACCGCCACCCCGACTACGTGCCCACCCCGCCGGCCAACCCGGCGCTGCCGAAGCAGGAGCGCGGCTCGCGGCCCACCCGGCCGCTGAAGTACGCCCCGCTGGTGGACGGTTCGCTGGACGCGGCGGCCGGCAAGTTCACGCTCACCTTCGCGTCGGGCGCGCAGGCCGGTGCCGCCTTCCTGGTCACCTCCAACAACCGCGCCGACGGTCCCTGGAGCTACACCACCGAGGCCGGCAAGTCCGTCTCCGACACCTGGAACTCGGTGTACTCGGGCGGCTCGTACGACCTGACCGTGCACGGCCCGAACGGCTTCCTGCGGACCTTCCAGGGCCCCGGCAAGGTGGCGGGCCCCGAGGTCACCGCCCGGCCGCACGGCGACGACATCGAGCTGACCTTCACCAACAAGGGCAGCGGCACGGTGAAGCTGGCGGTGGCCGACGGGTACGGCGGCCGGGGCCGCACGTTCACGGTGCGTGCCGGTGCCGTCGTGACGCACATCGTGCACCTCAACCACAGCGAGCGGTGGTACGACCTGACGGTCACGTCCGAGGCCGACGCGAGCTTTGCGCGGCGGTTCGCGGGGCACGTGGAGAACGGGGAGTCCGGGGTCAGCGACCCGGCGATCATCACGGTGTGAGGTCCGCCTGAGGGGGTGCGGGGAGCGGTTGTGTGGCGGCTGCGGGCGAGTCGTGGCTGGTCGCGCCCACGCGGCGGCAGCCGCACAGTCGATACAGCCCCGCGCCCCTGACGGGGCGCTTAGAGGGCCGTGAGTTTTTTCGGCTCCGGCGATTGCCGGGGGAGCAGGGTCGGGTCCAGGGCCAGGACCGCTGCCACCGGGTGTTCCTCGTCCGGTTCGGATACCGGCATGGGGGTCACCCGGGTCAGCAGGACCACGCCCCAGGAGGCGAGCCCCGCGCCCGTCAGGGCGAGCAGGATGCCCCATGCGCCGTCCTGGAGGCCCTGGCCCAGCAGGGTCAGGCCGATGACCGCCGCCGCCAGTGGGTTGGAGAGGGTGACCATGGCCAGCGGGGCGCCCAGGCCGCCGCGGTAGGCCGTCTGGGAGAGCAGCAGGCCGCCCACCGCGAACGCGGCGACCAGCAGGGCGACCACGATCACCTCGACGCTCAGGGCCGGGCCCGAGCGGTCCGTCGCCGCCACCGTCACCGTCTGGGTGAGGGCCGAGGCGACGCCCGAGGCGAAGCCGGACGCGGTCGCGTGCCGCAGGCCGGGGCGGGTGCCGGGGCGGGACAGGAAGCCGATCAGGGCGGCCGTCGTACCGGCGACGGCGAGGGCCTCGGTGAGGCTCAGGACCTGGTGGGGTGCGGGGCCGGAGGCCGTGATCAGGAGGGCGCCGAGGCCGAGCAGGGTCAGGGCGGTGCCCCGCCACTCGGTGGCGGTGACCCGGCGGCCGGCCACCCGGGCGCCCATCGGTACGGCCGCGACCAGGGTCAGCGCGCCCAGCGGCTGTACGAGGGTCAGCGGGCCGTACTTCAGTGCGACGACGTGGAGCAGGGCGGCGCCGGCGTTCAGGCCCACCGCCGCCCACCAGGCACCGGAGCCGAGCAGCCGCAGCAGGCCCGCGCCGGCGGTCTTCGAGGCGAGGCGTTCCTGGGCCACGGCGGCGGCCGCGTAGGCGACGGCCGAGACCAGGGAGAGGACGACGGCGATCAGGGCCGCGGCGCTCATCGGCCCGCCCCCACCAGTGCGGGCTCCTCGGAGACGAGGTGCCGGGTGCCGCGCCCAGCCGTGGTGGCCGTGCGGTGCGGGGGGTGGATGAGGGCGAGAGCGGCGCCGAGCATCGCGGTGGCGACGATCGCGTCCAGCCAGTAGTGGTTCGCGGTGCCGACGATCACGAGGAGGGTGATCGCGGGGTGCAGCAGCCACAGCCAGCGCCATCGGGAGCGGGTGGCGACGATCAGGCCGATCGCGACCATCAGGGCCCAGCCGAAGTGCAGCGAGGGCATCGCCGCGAACTGGTTGGACAGGTGGTCGCTGGAGGGCGGGCCGTAGACGGAGGGGCCGTAGACCCGGGCGGTGTCGACGAGGCCGGTCGCCGCCAGCATCCGGGGCGGTGCCAGCGGGAACGTGAACGGCAGCACCAGGGCGGCCGCGGTCACCAGGGCGAGGACCCGGCGGGCCCAGACGTAGTGCGCGGGGCGCTTCAGGTAGAGCCAGACCAGGAAGGCCAGCGTGGCCGGGAAATGAACGGTGGCGTAGTAGGTGTTGGCCAGGTGTACGAGGGTGTCGCCGTGCAGCAGTGCGGACTGCACGTCGACCTCCGAGGGCAGGTGCAGCGTCCGTTCCAGGTCCCAGATCCGGTGGGCGTTGTGCAGGGCCTCGGCGGTATGGCCGGTGGCCAGTTGGCGCCCGAACTTGTAGACGAGGAAGAGCCCTGCGACGAGCAGGAGCTCACGGACGAGCGGCGGCCGGGCTATCGCGCCCGGCTCCGCTGCTGCCGGCTCGGACTGGGATCTCATCCCAGGCCCCCTCACTGACGGTGGTGCTGTGCGAGTCCCGGACGGTGGCCCGAACTCTTCGATACGGAAGCGTACCGATACGCCACTGTACCGATACGGTCGAGTACCGGTACAGTGGCGTATCGATAGACGTAGGCCACACTGGTTGTAGGTTTCCGCGCCGGTCGAACGGCGGGCGGGGCGGAAGTGATCCGCACGTGATGAACGAGTGAGGAGCAGGGCACATGACGTCGCAGGCCGCGGACGGACCGGACATGGTCGCCGCCTCGCGCCGCTCCAAGATCACGCCGGAGCGTGAGCGGGAGTTCTTCGACGCCGTGCTCGAACAGATCCGCGAGTGCGGCTACGACTCCGTCTCCATGGAGGGGATCGCCGCCAGCACCCGGTGCAGCAAGTCCACGCTCTACCGGCAGTGGAAGACGAAGCCGCAGTTCGTCGCGGCCGCGCTGCGGGCCAACCGCGAGGTGCGCTTCGCCGGCGTCGACACCGGGTCACTCGCCGGGGACCTGCGCGAGGTGGCGCGGACCGCGGGCGACTGGTCCCGCAAGGACACCAAGCTGCTCTCGGCGCTGGGCCACGCGCTCCACTCGGACGCGGAACTGGCGACGGCGCTGCGCGAGGCGCTCGTCGAACCCGAGGTCGCCGCGCTCCAGGAGATCCTGCGCCGCGGTGTCCAGCGCGGCGAGGTGCCCGAGGGGCATCCCGCGCTGGACTACGTGCCCGCCATGATGTTCGGCGTGCTGCGGGTGCGGCCCGTGCTCACCGGCGAGTACGCCGACGCCGACTATCTCGTCCGCTTCGTGGAGGCCGTCGCGCTGCCCGCACTCGGACTGACATGAGACCCAGGCCGCCGTCCACGGGATGACTGGACGGCGACCTGCTCGCGCCGCACCGTGGGGACGGGGGCGGCGCGCACCCCCCGGCCGGGTGGGGTGCCCCTTTGAGCGGAGGGGCGCTCCACCCGGCCGACTGGTGTTCCGGGACCGGTGCGGGTCAGACGTTGGAACCGCTGCCGCTGCCCGAGGACACCTTGATCCCGCTGGTGATCGTGTCGATGACCGACTCCTTCTGGCCGACGTCGATGCCGAACCGGACCACGACGATCTGCGCGGAGTTCGCGGGCGACGGGAAGGCCAGCGACTCGACGTAGCCGTCGGCGCCCTTGCTGGTGATCGCCTTCCAGCGGACCATGTACCCCTTCTGCCCGGCCACGGTGACCGCCTTGGAGGCCAGCACCTGGTGCGAGGTGATCGAGCCGTAGGTCTTGCCGCCGTACGATTCCGTGGCGTTGGCCGAGATGTCCGCCTTGGCAATCTCCTCGGCCGTGGTCCCCTTGGTGCCCAGCACCACCGCGGGCGCCGAGTAGGCACCGCCGGCGGTGCAGGTCTGCGAGGTGTCGCCCGGGCACTTGTAGGAGTCGTCGGAGCTGACGTTGGCGCCGTAGCTGATCGCCTGCCCGGTCCAGCCGTCCGGCACCGGGATGCTGATGGCGTTGATCGAGTCCGACACCGTGCCGCCGCCCTTGACCTTCGGCGCCTCGGACTGGCCCGGCGACGGCGACGCGCCCCCGTCGGTGCCACCGGAACCCGAGCCACCGCCCGACCCGCCGAACGGGAAGCCCTGACCGCCGTTCTGCCCGCCGCTCTGCCCCTCGGGACCGCCCTGGCCGAAACCGCCCTGACCGCCCGAGCTCTGCGGCGAGGCCTGCTGGTCGCCGCTGCCGTTGCCGGTGAGCGCCCAGGCACCCACCCCGATCGCGGCGAGGACCGCCACGGCGACGCCGACGGCGATGCCGGTACGCAGCCCGCGCCTGGCGGGGGCCGGCGGCTGCGCCGGGTAGCCCGGATAACCCGGGTAGGCGGGGTAGGCCCCGTCGGCCGGGTACGCCGGGTGGGCCCCGGCGGCCGGCTGGGCCTCGTCGGCCGGCGGCTGCGGCGGGGGACCCCAGTCCGCGGCCGACCCGGCGGGCCGGGTCTGCTCCGTCCAGGCCTTGCCGTCCCACCAGCGTTCGGTGGCCGGACCGTCACTTGTCTGCCCGGGATCGGGATACCACCCGGGGGGAGTCACCTGCGTCATGCCCCCACCGTATGAGGCATCGGTGAAAGTCGGATGAGAGGATCCGGCAATGTTCGTACGAGCGGTCCGGCACACCTCATTCGAGCTGTAGCCGGACCGGTGGCGCCGGTGCCGGCGGGGGCAGACACAGGCCGTTCCGCCCCGGGGTCAGCGTGCCCAGGATGCTCGGGTGCCGGGCGCCGGTGGCGGCCGGGGCCGTCCCCGCGAGGCCGTGTGCGGTGAGGAAGCCGAGGACCGCGAAGGCGTACGCCTCCTTCGCCGCCGCGGGCATCCCGAGTTCGTCCGAGACGCGCACCGGGATCTCCGGGAGCAGACCGCGCAGCGTCCGCATCAGCTCCGGGTTGCGGGTGCCGCCGCCCGACGCCACCACCTCCGTCGCCGCCACGCCCCGCACCGCGTCCGCCACCGTCCGGGCGGTCAGGTGGGTGAGGGTCGCCAGCGCGTCCTCGGCCGGGATCCCGGCGGGCGCCCGCCAGTACCCGGCGTGGAACAGCTCCTTGCCGGTCGTCTTCGGCGCGGGCAGCGCGTAGTAGGGCTCCGTCAGCAGCTCGTCGAGCAGCGGTCCGTGCGGACGGCCGCGCGCCGCCAGCGCCCCGTCCACGTCGTACGTCAGCCGGCCGCCGGTGAACTCCCGGACGGCCGCGTCCAGCAGGGCGCACCCGGGCCCGGTGTCGAAGGCCGTGCCGTCGGGCGCGGTGAGGTTGGCGATCCCGCCGAGGTTCAGCGCCACCGGCGTCCCCGGCCGCCCGCGCAGCCACAGCAGGTCGACCAGGCTGACCAGGGGAGCCCCCTGGCCCCCGGCGGCCACGTCCCGCGGCCGGAAGTCGGCGACCACCGGCAGCCCCGTCGCCTCCGCGATCCACGCCGGCTGCCCGAGCTGGAGCGTGCCGTGCACCCGGCCGTCCGCCACCCAGTGGTAGACCGTCTGCCCGTGCGAGGCCACCAACCCGGCCCGGCCGCCGCACAGTTCGCGGTCGGCCCGGACCGCCGCAGCCGCGAACGCCTGCCCGATCCGGGTGTCCAGCAGGCACACCCGCGCCAGCGGCACGGCGGCCGGCGGCAGTGCCCCCGCGAGCGCCTCCCGCAGCTCCTCGTCGTACGGAGTGCTCACCATGCCCAGCGGCTTCAGCAGCAGCGTGCCGTCCAGCAGTCGCAGTTCGGCCGCCGCCGCGTCCACCGCGTCGTACGACGTCCCGGACATCAGGCCGATCACCAGCACCGTCTCACCCTGCCTCTCCACCCGCCTCGCGACCCGCCTCGGTCCGCGGCGACCCGAGCAGCGCGAGCACGCTGACCGCGCAGGTCGCCGCCGCGTAGTAGCCGGGAACGTCCAGATTCCCGGTGCGCCGCACCGCCTCCGTGATGATGAGGCCCGCACAGCCCGAGAACACGGCATTGGACAGCGCGTAGGCGAGTCCGAGGCCCGTGCAGCGGGACCGCGCCGGGAACATCTCGGCCAGCAGCGCGGGCCCCGGCCCCGCCATCAGCCCCACCACCGCGCCCGCACCGCACAGGGCCGCCCCCTTCACGGCGGCCGGGGTCCCCGGATCCTGGAGGAGGTGCAGCAGGGGCAGCGCCAGCAGCACCACGAGTCCGGCGCCCGCCAGCATCACCGGCCGCCGCCCCACCCGGTCGCTGAGCAGCCCCGCCGGCAGGATCGCCGCCGCGAACCCCAGGTTCGCCACCACGGTCGCCAGCAGCGCCGTACGGAAGCCGGTGTGCAGGGCGGCCTGGAGGTACGACGGCAGCACCACCAGGAAGGTGTACCCGGCCGCCGACCAGCCCATCACCCGGGCGGCGGCCAGCGCGATCGCCCGGACCGGCACGCGCTCGGATCGCGCGGCGGCCACGGCCGGCTCCCGGAACTCCGGCGTCTCGTCCAGCCCGATCCGCAGCCACAGCGCGAGCGCGCCCAGCGGCAATGCCAGCAGGAACGGCAACCGCCAGCCCCAGGAACCGAACTGGTCCACCGTCAGGAGCGTGGACAGCCCCACCGCCACGCCCGCCCCGCCCAGCAGCCCCAACGCCACGGTGAACGACTGCCACGCCCCGTACAGCCCCCGCCGCCCCGGCGGCGCGAACTCGGTCAGCATCGCCACGGCGCCACCGAACTCTCCGCCAGCCGACAGTCCCTGAACCACTCTCAGGAACGTCAGCAGCCATGGCGCGAGCGCACCGGCCTGCGCGTACGTCGGCAGCACGCCGATCAGCGCCGTCGCGCCCGTCATCAGCGCCACCACCAGGATCAGCACCGGCCGCCGGCCCAGCCGGTCCGCCAGCCGGCCGAACAGGGCCGCGCCCAGCGGACGGAAGAAGAACGCCAGCCCGAAGGAGGCGTAGGTGCGCACCAGCCCCTCGGCCGCGCTGCCGCCCGCCGGGGTGAAGAACCGCTCGGCGACGACGGTCGCGACATAGCCGTAGACACCGAACTCGTACCACTCGATGAAGTTCCCCACCGAGCCCGCCGCCAGCGCCCGGAGGGGCCGGTTCCGCTCCCGTACTGCCCGATCTTCGAAAGTCAGCTTCATGTCCCTGCCCGTTGACGGTCCGTTCGCTGCACAGCGGCAGGTCGGGGCCGTCCCGCGTCGCCCGGCCGCACCCGCTTTCACCCGTCACGGCCACAGCTGTCCGGACCCGCCTCCGGACAGCCAACAGGACGGCTACGCTCGTGGTCTGTACGTCGTTCGGGCGACTTGGGGAGGTAGCAGGATGACGGAGGAGCAGCCCCCGGGAGGCGCCTCGGCCCGCCTCTGGGAGCGCGAGGAGGAGATCGCCGCCGTCACCGAGGCGCTCGACGTCCTGTGCGCCGACCGTTCCACGTCAGGGAACCTGCTGGTGATCCGCGGCGAGGCCGGGCTCGGCAAGACCGCGCTGCTGGCCGAGACCCGCCGCATCGCCGAACGCCGGGGCTGCACCGTCTGGTCCACCCGCGGTGTGGAGACCCTGCGCAGCGTCCCTTTCCACGTGGTACGGCAACTGCTCCAGCCCGCCCTGGTCTCCCTGCTGCCCGAGGAGGCCAGGGAGTACCTCGGCGACTGGTACGAGATCGCCGGCCCCGCCCTCGGCATCACCGACCCCGGGGACCGCCGGGCCGACCCGCAGGGCGTCTGCGACGGCCTGGTCGCCGCCGTCCGCCGGCTCGCCAAACGCGACTGGCCGCTGGTCCTGCTGATCGACGACGCGCACTGGGCCGACCAGGAGACCCTGACCTGGCTCGCCGCCTTCGTGGAACGTCTCGACGACCTGTCCGTCCTGGTCCTGGTGGCCCGCCGCCCCGGCGAGGTCAACGGCGACAGTGCCCGCTACCTCGACGCCGTGGCCGCCGCGGCCGGCCGCCCCGTCCGCACCATCAGCGCGCTCACCCCGGACGCCACCGCCGGCCTCACCCGCGCCACCCTCGGCGAGCACGCCGACGCCCCGTTCTGCCGCGAGGTCTGGGCCGTCACCGGCGGCAACCCCTACGAGACCGTCGAGCTCCTCGCCAAGGTCCAGGACAGCGAGGTCGAACCCGTCGAGGCCCGGGCCGGCGAACTGCGCGCCCTGAACCGGTCGGCCAGAGGCGGCGGACTCGTCACCCGCCTCGAAGGCCTCGGCGTCGACGCCACCCGGTTCGCCTGGGCCGCCGCCATCCTCGGCACCGGCATCTCCGTCGGTCTCGTCGCCCAGCTCGCCAGCATGGCCGTGGACGACGCCGAGCGCTGCGCCGAACTGCTGCGCACCGCCCGTATCCTCACCGCGCCCGACCCGGCCGGCTCCCGGACCCACACCGGCGACCTGGAGTTCGTCCACCCGCTGATCGCCACCGCCGTCTACAACTCCATCCCGCCCGCGATGTGCACCGCCATGCACGGCATCGCCGCCCAGATCGTCCTGGACGACGGCCGCGGCATCGCCGAGGCGTCCCGCCATCTGCTGAAGGTGCACCCGGACGACGACGAGGAACTCGTCGAACAGCTGCGCGACGCGGCCAAGGAACACCTCGCCGTCGGCGCCCCGGACGCGGCCCGCCGCTGCCTCGAACGCGCCCTGCGCGAACCGCCCCTCCCCGAGGTCCACGCGCGCGTGCTGTACGAACTGGGCTGCGCGACCCTGCTCACCAAGCCCGCCGTCACCATCGGCCATCTGCAGAGCGCTCTCGGCATGCCCGGCCTCTCCGGCCCCGAACGCGTCGACGCCGTCTTCCGGCTCTCCCAGGCACTCCTCCACAACGACCAGCTGGAGGAAGCCGTCCGCGCGGTCGAGGCGGAGGCCGCCCGGCACGAGGAAGGACCCGCGAAACTCCGGCTCCAGGCCGTCCAGTTCATGTGGGAGGGCATCGCCGGCGAGGCCGTCTCCCCACGCCGCTCCGAACGGCTCGCCGACCTCGCCGCCACCTGCACCGGCCGCGACAACTCCGAGCGCGCCCTGCTGATGCTGCGCGGCTTCGACCTCCTCATCCAGGGCGAGAACGCCGAGGAGGTCGTCGAACTGTGCGACCGCGCCCTCGTCAACGGCCGGCTCGCGCCCGGCCTCGGCTGGACCGACACCGAGTGGGGCATCGAACTCCTGCTGATGCTCGCCAACTCCTACGTCTACACCGACCGCCTCGACCGCGCGGAGAGCCTGTACAACGAGGCCCTGCGCGCCTACGAGTCGTCCGGCTGGAGCGGCGGGCACCTCGCCCTCGCCCATGCCTACGTCGGCCTCGGCCATCGCAGGCGCGGCCGGCTCCGGGACGCGGAGACCTCCCTGCGCGAGTCCCTGCGGATCGCCGAGCGGGTCGGCCGCCGGCTGCCCCTCTACTGGACCGCCACCTGCAACCTCGTCGACACGCTGCTCGCCCGCGGCCATGTCCAGCAGGCCTGGGAGACCGCCGAACAGTACGGCTTCGCACCGCCGTACCCCTCCACCATCGTCATGCCGGACCCGCGGTCGGTGCGCGGCCGGCTGCTGCTCGCCGTCGGCCGCACGGACGAGGCCGTCAACGAACTGGAGGCGGCGGAGAAGGCGGCCGCCGCGCGCGGCCACTTCAACCCCGTGGTCGTGCCCTGGGCGCTCGACCTCGCCCGCGCCCTCGCGAGCGAGGATCCGGCGCGGGCGGCCCAACTGGCGGGCGACGCGCGACGGCAGGCCGAGCGGTTCGGCACGGACACCGCCATCGGCGAGGCGTTGCGGTGCGCCGCCGCGTTGGAGACCGGGCAACGCCAGGTGCGGCTCGCCTCGCAGGCGGTGGCGTATCTGGAGGCCTCGCCCTGCCAGTACGAGCATGCGGCGGCGCGGGTCGAGTACGGGATCGCTGCGCGGTCGGTGGCCGAGCTGAACAGGGGGCTGGCGTTGGCTCGGTCCTGTGGGGCCGATGGGCTGGTTGCTCAGGCGCGGGAGGTTTTGGATACCGGGCGGGGGTTGCGTTGAAGGGTGCGGGTTGTATGTGGCTGGTCGCGCCCACGCGGCGGCAGCCGCATATCGATACAGCCCCGCGCCCCTAAAAGAAGGGGCGCTACAGGGACAGGAGTTGATCAGTCACCGCTGACAGGCGTTTCTGCACCTCTCGGTCGTACGTCGCCTCGTGTGCCCTGGCCGGGCTCGTGCCGTCGAAGTAGCCGCCCGTTCCCAGGTTCTGCGTCGCCAGGGCCAGTACCCCCGGCGCACCGTCCGCCACCGTGCTCCACGGTGCCACCCCGCCCTCCCTCACCATCGCCGTGTCCATGAAGGTGGCTGGGTGCAGGACATTCACTGCGACGCCCGTGCCCGCCAACTCCTCCGCCAAGGTGAAGGTATGGGCCGCCAGGGCGAACTTGGCACGGCAGTACGCCGCGAAGCCCTGGTAGCCGCGGGTGAATTCGGGGTCGTCGAAGTCGAGGGGTTCCTGGCCCGCCGAGCCGACATTCACGATCCGCGCGGGGGTACGCGTGCGCAGCACCGGAAGCAGGGCGTGCGTGAGGGCCACCGGGGCCAGGTAGTTGACGGCCAGGCGCAGCTCGTGGCCGTCCGTGCTCGGTTCGCGGCCCGAGCCGGGGGCACCGGCGCCGACGCCCGCGTTGTTGACCAGTACGTCCAGGTCGGGATGGGCGTCGGCGACCCGCGCGCCCAGTTCGCGGACCTGGGCCAGCGAGGCCAGGTCCGCGACGAAGCCCTCCGCGGCGCCCTCGGTGCGCAGCTCGTCGACCAGTCGCTCGGTACGGCCCGGATCGCGGCCGTGGGCGAGGACGAGGTGTCCGGCGCGGACCAGTTCGAAGGCGACGTACCGGCCGAGCCCGGAGGTGGCACCGGTGATCAGAACAGTGGACATGCCGTCAGCCTAGGCGCGGGACGGTGCCGGGTGGGTGGTGCCGCTGGAGGTACGACCGGCAGGGTCACCCTTCCTCTTCCGCCAGCACCCGCTGGGCCGTCGCGAACGCCGAGTTGGCCGCCGGGACCCCGCAGTACACCGCCGTCTGCAGCAGCACCGCGCCGATCTCCTCCGGCGTCAGTCCGTTGCGCCGGGCGGCCCGTACGTGCATGGCCAGCTCGTCGTAGTGGCCGTGGGCGACCAGCGCGGTGAGGGTGATCATGCTGCGTTCGCGCCGGGAGAGCGTGGGGTCGGTCCAGATCTCGCCCCATGCGTAGCGCGAGATGAAGTCCTGGAAGCGGGCCGTGAACGGGGTCTGCCGGGCCTGGGCGCCGTCGACGTGCGCGTCGCCGAGCACCTCGCGGCGTACCGCCATCCCGCGCCTGGCGCCCCCGTCGAGGTGGGAGCGGAGCGCGGTCAGGACGGCCTCCGGGCACTGTGCGGGCGCCAGATGCGCGGCGCCCGGAAGCTCGACCAGCGTGGACGCGGCCACCGCGTCCGCGATCTCCCGCAGGTGCGGTGGCGGGGTCGCGGGATCCTGACGGCCGGCGATCAGCAGGGTGCGGACGGCGATCTCGCCGAGCCGGTCCCGCAGGTCGAAGGCGGCCAGCGCGTCGCAGCAGGCGGCATACGCCTCCGGGTCGGCCGTCCGCTGGTCCTCGACCAGCCGTGGCACGGTGAAGCCGGGGGTGAACCAGCGGCTGGGGGCGTTCTCCGCGAGCCACTCCACACCCTCCCGGCGCACCCGCTCGGCCCGCTCCTCCCACGGCCTGGACCCGCCGAAGTGGGCCGAGGAGCAGATCACCGCCAGGTTCTCCAGCCGGTCCGGGTGGTGGACGGCCAGGTGCAGCCCCACGGCACCGCCCAGCGACACGCCCGCGTACGCGAACCGCCCGATGCCGAGCGAGTCGGCCAGCGCCAGCACCAGGTCGGCGAGGTCACCGACGGTCGCCCCCGCCTTGATCAGGTCGGGTGCCGAACCGCCGTGGCCCGGCAGGTTCCAGCGCACCACCCGGTGGGCGGTGGACAGTTCGGGCGCCACGGCGTCCCACAGGGCGTACGAGGTGCCGAGCGAGGGCCCGAGGAGCAGGGGGGGAGCCGAAGCGGGGCCCTCGACGCGGTGGTTGAGGAGGTTCTCGGTCAACGTCGCTCCAGAGCACGGTCGGTGAGCACGCCGGCGGAGCCGGTGTAGCGGGCGGGGTCGGTCAGGTTGTCGAGGTCGACGTCCTTCAAGTCGGGTTCCTCGGCGAGGAGTTCGCGCAGCGTCCGGTGCTCGGTGCGGGTGCGGCGGGCCACTTCGGTGAGCAGCTCCTTGGCGCGGGCCCGGCCGAGCACGGGGGCCAGTTCGGCGGAGAGCCGCTCCGAGACGATCAGCCCGTCGGTGAGGTCGAGATGGCGGCGCATCGCCTCCGGGTGCACCCGCAGTCCCTCCGCCAGCTCCGCCGCGTCCCGCGCCGCGCCTCCGACGGTCCGCAGCAGATCCCGCAGCGGCTCCCACTCGGCGTGCCAGGCACCGGCCGGCCGCTCGTCCTCCGCGGCCATCGAGCCGTACAGGACGGCCGCGAGCTGCGGGGCCCGCCGGGCGGCCGCCGCGATCAGCGTCGATCGCACGGGGTTCGCCTTGTGCGGCATCGCCGAGGAACCGCCCCCGCTGCCCTCGGAGACCTCGCCGATCTCGGTACGGGACAGGATCAGCACGTCCGCGGCGATCTTCCCCAGCGCCCCGGCCGTGAAGGCGAGGCACCCGGCGAGGTCGGCGATCGGCGTGCGCAGGGTGTGCCAGGGCAACAGGGGTGCGGCGAGGCTCAGTTCACGGGCGTACGCGGCCGGCAGCTCCTCGGCGTGCGCCGCGCCGTACGCGCCGAAGGCGGCCAGCGTGCCTGCCGCGCCGCCCAGTTGAGCGGGCAGGGACTCCCGGACCGGGGTCACGCGGTCCCGGGCGTCGAGGACCAGCGAGCGCCAGCCGGCCGCCTTCAGCCCGAACGTCGTCGGTACGGCGTGCTGGGTGAGGGTGCGGCCGGGCATCGGTGTGCCGCGGTGCGCGGCGGCCAGCCGGGCCAGCGCCCGCTCGGTTCGTCCGAGGTCGGCGAGTACGAGGTCCAGGGTGCGGGCGGCGACCAGCATCGTCGCCGTGTCCATGATGTCCTGGCTGGTCGCACCCCGGTGGACGAACGGCCCGTACTCCGTGCCGACCGCCTTCGTCAGGTCGGCGACCAGCGGGATGACCGGGTTGCCGCCGCCGCGGGCGCGCTCCGCGAGGGCGCCGACGTCGTAACGGCCGGGGTCGGCCGCCTCGGTCACGGCCGTCGCGGCCCCGGCCGGGGCCAGGCCCAGAGCGGCCTGGGCCCGGGTGAGAGCCGCCTCCGCGTCGAGCAGCGCCCGCAGAAAGGCGCCGTCGCTCGATGCGGCCGCGGCGGCGGAACCGGACCACCCGGGACCGAGCAGCCCGGCGTCACCGCCGCCGTGATCCACTGAACTCACTGGAACTCCAGGAAGACCGTCTCGCCCTCGCCCTGAAGGCGGATGTCGAAACGGTAGGTCCCCCGGCCCTCGTCGGCGGCGATCAACGTGCCGCGCCGCTCGCCCACCCGGGTGAGCAGCGGGTCGGCGGCGAGCGCCGCGTCGTCGCCCGGCAGGTAGATCCGGGTGAACAGGTGCACCAGCAGCCCGCGCGCGAACACACACACGCTGAGGTAGGGCGCACCGCCGCCACGTGCGCCGGGCCGCAGCGTCCGCGCGTACCAGTGCCCGTTGGTGTCCGTCTGGATCCGGCCCCAGCCGGTGAACTCCACGCCGTTGCGGCCGAGGTAGTCACCGGTCGCCGGGTCGCGGCGGATCGAACCGTCGGTCGTGGACACGTTCCCGTCCGGGTCGGCGCCCCACAGCTCCACGAGCGCGTCGGGCAGTGGGGTGCCCTCCCCGTCGTAGACGTACCCGTGGACCGTGATCGTGTCCGGGTGCCCGAGGGGTGCGATGTCCTCGCCGCCGCGGAACGGCAGCGCGTAGCCGTAGAACGGGCCGACCGTGTGCGACGGGGTGGGCAGCACGTGCTCCGGGCTGCTCGTGTCGATCTTCGTCATGGCAGGTCAGCGTCCTTCTTCGATCCAGGTGGCGTTCGGGCCGTCCAGCACGATGTCCCAGTGGTAGCCCATCGAGAACTCCGGCACGGACAGGCTGTGGTCGTAGGTCGCGACCAGGCGCTGGCGGGCCGCGTCGTCCGTCACCGACTGGATGATCGGGTCGTACGGGAACAGCGGGTCGCTCGGGAAGTACATCTGCGTCACCAGCCGCTGCGTGAACGCCGTACCGAACATCGAGAAGTGGATGTGGGCCGGGCGCCACGCGTTGAGGTGGTTGCGCCAGGGGTAGGGGCCCGGCTGGATGGTGGTGAAGCGGTAGCCGCCGTCGGCGTCGGTGATCGTACGACCGACTCCCGTGAAGTTCGGGTCCAGCGGGGCGTCGTGCTGCTCGCGCTGGTGTGCGTAGCGGCCCGCCGAGTTGGCCTGCCAGATCTCGATCAGCTGTCCTCGGACCGGCCTGCCGTCCCGGTCCAGGAGCCGCCCGGAGACGGTGATCCGCTCACCGACGGGCTCACCGCTGTGCTGCCGCGTCAGATCATTGTCTATCCCGGTGATGTCCCGCTCCCCGAACGCGGGGGAGTGCAGCTCGACCAGCTCCGGGTCCTTGGCCGTGTCGATGGCGACCAGGGGGTGCTTCGGATGCCGGAGAACGGAGGACCGGTAGGGGGCGTAGTCCCGGCGGGGATGGTGCTCGACCGGGGCGCCTTCGGCGACGCCCTTCTCGTAGTCGGCATGTTTGGCGGCGATCTCGACGTCGATGTCGGCCTGGGTGAGTGTCATAAGAAGTCCTCGGTGAAGCGCCCTGTCTGTAGGGGCGCGGGGCTGTGTCAATATGCGGCTCCGCCGCGTGGCCGCGACCAGCCACAACGCACCCGCAGGTGCCCTGAGACCTATCGCTCAAGAACAAGCGCGAGTCCTTGCCCGACGCCGATGCAAAGGGTGGCAACACCGGTACCGCTTCCACGCCGTGCCAGCTGATGCGCCACGGTCCCGGCAAGCCGCGCTCCCGAAGCTCCCAGCGGGTGACCGAGGGCGATGGCGCCGCCCTGCGGATTGAGGATGGCCGGGTCGAACTCGGGCCACTCGGCGACACACCCCAGCACCTGGGCGGCGAACGCCTCGTTGAGTTCGAGGACGTCGAGGTCGGCGAAGGTTTTGCCGGCCTTGCCCAGCGCACGCGTCACCGCTTCGACGGGGGCCAGCCCGAAGTAGTCCGGGTCGATCCCGGACACCCCGGTCGCGCTGACCCGGGCCAGCGGTTCCCGCCCGAGCGTCCTCAGCCCCTCCTCGTCGGTCAGCAGCAGCGCCGCCGCGCCGTCGTTGAGGGGGGAGGCGTTGCCCGCGGTCACGGTGCCGCCCTCTGTACGGAAGGACGGCTTGAGCTTTGCCATCGCGGTGAGGGAGGCATCGGGGCGTACGCATTCGTCGGCGGCGAAGGGGACCGGGTCGCCCTTGCGCTGCGGGACGGGCACGGCTGCGAGTTCGGCGTCGAACAGGCCCTGTTCCTGCGCGGCGGCGGCCTTCCGGTGGGAGGCGAGGGCGAACTCGTCCTGCTGCTCGCGACTGATCTTGTGCTTGTCGGCGATGCGTTCGGCCGACTCGCCCAGCGGGATGGTCCACTGCGGCGGCATCTTCGGGTTGACCATGCGCCAGCCGAGGGTGGTCGAGTACAGCTCGGCGTGTCCGGCGGGGAAGGGCCGGTCGTTCTTGGGCAGGACGTACGGCGCCCGGGTCATGGACTCGACGCCACCGGCCACGGCGATGGAGGCGTCGCCGACGGCGATGGCGCGGGCGGCCTGGACGACCGCCTCAAGGCCCGAGGCGCACAGCCGGTTGACGGTGACGCCCGGCACGGACGTGGGCAGGCCGGCGAGGAGGGCGGCCATCCGGCCGACGTTGCGGTTCTCCTCGCCCGCGCCGTTGGCGTTGCCGAAGTAGACGTCCTCGATCCGGGCCGGGTCCAGGTCAGGGGTGCGGGCGAGGAGCTCGCGGATGGCGTGGGCGGCCAGGTCGTCCGGGCGCACGCCCGCCAGACCGCCGTTGTAGCGGCCGATCGGCGTCCGGACCGCGTCGACGATGTACACCGTGTTCACAGCAGACCCTCCGGGACAGTGAGTTTCGCGTCGGTCTTGGCGATGATCTCCTCGGCACCGACCCCGGGAGCGGTCTCGACGAGGACGAGTCCGTCATCGGTGACGTCGAGCACGCCCAGGTCGGTGATGATCCGGTCCACGCACGCCTTCCCGGTCAGCGGCAGCGCGCACTCGGTCAGGATCTTCGCCGAGCCGTCCTTCGCGGTGTGCGTCATCACCACGATCACGCGGCGGGCACCGTGGACCAGGTCCATCGCCCCGCCGATCCCGGTCACCAGCTTCCCCGGGATCGCCCAGTTCGCCAGGTCCCCGCCCGCCGAGACCTGCATCGCACCGAGCACGGCGACATCGATGTGCCCGCCGCGGATCATCGAGAACGACAGCGCCGAGTCGAAGAAGGAGGCCCCGGGCAGCACGGTCACCGTCTCCTTCCCCGCGTTGATCAGGTCCGGGTCGACCTGGTCCTCGGTCGGGTAGGGGCCGGTGCCGAGGATGCCGTTCTCCGACTCCAGGACCACCTCCACCCCCTCGGGCAGGTAGTTCGGGATCAGCGTCGGCAGCCCGATCCCCAGATTCACGTACTGCCCGTCCTCGAGTTCACGCGCCGCCCGCGCGGCCATCTCCTGACGCGTCCAGGCCATCAGCTGCTCACCGTCCGCTGCTCGATCTTCTTGTCCGCCGCCTGCTCGGGGGTGAGGGCCACGACCCGCTGCACGAAGATCCCCGGCAGATGCACCGCGTCCGGATCGATCTCTCCGGGCTCCACCAGCTCCTCCACCTCGGCGATCGTGATCTTCCCGGCCATCGCCGCGAGCGGGTTGAAGTTACGGGTGGACTTGCTGAAGACCAGGTTCCCGTGCCGGTCGCCCTTGGCCGCCCGCACCAGCGCGAAGTCGGTGCGGATCCCCCGTTCCAGGACGTACTCGGTGCCGTCGAACTCCCGCACCTCCTTCGCGGGCGAGGCCACGGCCACCCCGCCGGAGCCGTCGTAGCGCCAGGGCAGCCCGCCCTCCGCGACCTGCGTGCCCACTCCCGCCGGCGTGTAGAACGCGGGGATCCCCGCACCGCCCGCCCGCAACCGCTCGGCGAGGGTGCCCTGCGGGATCAGCTCCACCTCCAGCTCACCCGCCAGATACTGCCGCGCGAACTCCTTGTTCGCCCCGATGTACGACCCCGTCACCCGCGCGATCCGCCCGGCCGCCAGCAGGACCGCAAGACCCGTGTCCATCGCCCCGCAGTTGTTCGAGACCACCGACAGGCCGCTCACACCCCGCTCGTACAACGCCCCGATCAGCGCGTTCGGCACACCGCTCAGCCCGAACCCGCCCACCGCCAAAGACGCGCCCTCCGGCACGTCGGCCACCGCCTCCGCCGCCGTGGCGACCACCTTGTCCATTCGTGAAGCCTCATCTCTCAGCGGATTAATCAGGGCACTGAGTATTTCAGCGAGATGTCTGCCACGCTGCCACTGGCATCAGCACCAGTCAAGGCCTCGGCCGACGGCAGTCGGGTGTACAGACAGGACGGATGACCGCGGGTATCGTTCAGTGCACCAACGAATTCGGACCACGGGAGCGCATATGGCCGCGGTGGACCTCACCACCCACCCCGGGCACCTGGCCCGGCGGCTCCAGCAGGCCCACTACCTGCTGTGGAACACGATGGTCTCGGAGGAGATCACCTCGCCGCAGTTCGCCGTACTGAACGCGCTCGTCGCCGAGCCGGGACTGGACCAGCGGACCGTGGGGGAGCGGGTGGGCCTGGACCGGTCGACCATCGCCGAGGTCATCAGCCGGCTGGGCCGGCGCGCGCTCCTCGACAAGGTGCGCGACCCGCAGGACGGGCGCCGTTTCCTGCTGCGTCTCACCGACGACGGCCTGCGCACCCACCGCAAGCTCAGCGTGCGCACCGCCCGGATGAACCAGGTCTTCCTGGCCCCGCTCTCGGCCGCGGAGCAGACCCAGTTCTTCGATCTGATCCGCCGGGTCTCGGACGCGGCGGAGGACCTGCGCAACCCGGCCGAGCCGGCCGTGCCGCAGGATCAGGACTTCGCGAACACCACCCAGACCTGACCGTCGGCGAAGTTCACCGGGCTGCCGTCCGCGTTCGTGAACGTCGTTCCGCCGGTGGTCTCCGGGCGTGACCAGGTGGCTCCGAAGGATCGCCCGTCCCGCAGCACTTCCGCCTTCCCCGAACCCACCGTCTCGGTGAACGGTGTGTTGTTGCCGAGTACGTCGTGGTACTCCGACGGCCGGACCTGCACGTGCTGCACCACGACCGTCGCCGGTGCCAGCCGGTTGCCCGCCGTCGTCCTCGCCGGTGTGCCGTCCATGGACACCAGCCAGCGGTTCCGGTCGCCGGACCAGGTGAAGGTGAAACGGGCCGCCGGGTACCGCACGGTGCGGGAGGCGGTGACCGTGCCGCCGGCCGGGGCCGCGCCGTAGCGGAAGCCGGTGGTGAGCGCCGCCTTGCCGGGCGCCCCGTCCGGTATCAGCTCGGCCGGGCGGAGGTACAGGTTGTGCGGGGCCGGCCGGCCGCTGCCCCGGTAGTAGGCGCCGGACGCCTCCGCGGGTGATTCCGGCCGCAACGGCGCTCGGCCGATCAGGGGGAGCAGTTTCTTCTGGGCGCCGGAGAAGGCGAGCGTCGGTCGGTCGAACTGGCGCAGCAGCTCCAGGTCGGACTCGCGGGCGCTGCGGACGGGGCCGATGACCTCGGGGAGCCGGGTGGCGTACACCGCCATCAGCCGGCTGAGCCCGCCCTCCACCTGCTCCGCGTACACCACGTCCGCCGAGTCCAGCCCGGTCTGCGGGCGGGCCGCGGCCACGTTGTCGATCTTCACGGCCAGGACGGATCCGGTGGCCTGCCGCCCGCTCGGTGCCGGGGTGCCCTCGCGCGGTGTCGGGGTGGCCTGTGGTGTGCGGCCGTCGTCGGTCGTGCCGTGCCGGGTGCAGCCCGCCGTGAGGGAAGCCGTCGTCGCGACCGCCGCCAGTGCTGCTGTCAGCACGGTCCGACGTGTCGGCGCCTCGTGTCGCCTGTCCACCGCTGCCCCCCGTTCGTCCCACCCCGTTCACGCTCTTGCTTGATTGTGTGCTCAACAAGTCATCGGGGGCCATACCTGGTCGAACCGGATCGGGGACGGTCAGGACCCCAGGATCTCCGTGAGGTCGTAGCGCACCGGCTCCTCCAGCTGGGCGTACGTGCAGCTCTCCGGCGTGCGGTCCGGGCGCCAGCGGCGGAACCGGGCCGTGTGCCGGAAGCGGGCCCCGTTCTCCATGTGGTCGTACGCCACCTCGGCCACCCGTTCCGGCCGCACCGGCACCCAGGACAGGTCCTTCTTGCCCGACCAGCGGCTCGGCGCTCCGGGCAGCCGGGCCGACTCGTGCGCCGCCTCCTCCGCCCAGGCCGCCCACGGGTGCCCGGAGACGTCGGCCATGCGCAGCGGCTCCAGCTCCTCGACCAGCTCGGCCCGCCGCTTCATCGGGAACGCGGCCGACACACCCACGTGCTGGAGGGCGCCCCGGTCGTCGTACAGGCCCAGCAGCAGCGAGCCCACCACGGGGCCGCTCTTGTGGAAGCGGTAGCCGGCCACCACGACGTCGGCCGTCCGCTCGTGCTTGACCTTGAACATGGCACGCTCGTCCTGGCGGTAGAGCAGGGTGAGCGGCTTGGCGATGACCCCGTCGAGGCCTGCCCCCTCGTACTGCTCGAACCACTGCCGGGCCACCTCGACATCGGTCGTGGCCGGCGCCAGATGCACCGGAGGGGTCACGCCGGCCAGGGCGCTGGTGAGCAGGGCGCGGCGGTCGGTCAGCGGGACGTCGAGGAGGGACTCGTCGTTCAGCGCCAGCAGGTCGAAGGCGACGAAGGAGGCGGGCGTCCGCTCCGCCAGCGTGCGCACCCTGGAGTCCGCCGGATGGATCCGCTCGGTCAGCGCGTCGAAGTCCAGCCGGCCCTCCCGCGCGATCACGATCTCCCCGTCCAGCACGCACCGCTCGGGCACCCGCTCCTGCAGCGCCGCCACCAGCTCGGGGAAATACCTGGTCAATGGCTTCCCGGTCCGGCTGCCGAGCTCCACCTCGGCGCCGTCCCGGAACACGATCGCGCGGAAGCCGTCCCACTTCGCCTCGTACTGCATGTCCGGCGGGATCGTCGCCACCGACTTGGCGAGCATCGGCTTCACGGGTGGCATCACCGGCAGATCCATGCCACGACTCTACGAGCGCTCCCGGGCGTCCGCTCGTCACGCTGCACACTTCGGTACCGACCCGGCGGTTGTGTCGAGCCGATATGCGGGGTGGGGGTGGTGCGCCTACCGTGGCCGCATGGGCGATGCGGTGCAACTGGAGGTGGCCGGCCGGACCGTACGGCTGTCCAGCCCGGACAAGGTGTTCTTCCCGGAGCGCGGTTTCACCAAGCTGGACGTCGCCCGCTACTACGCGGCCGTCGCCCCCGGCATCCTGCGTGCCCTGCGCGACCGCCCCACCACCCTCCAGCGCTACCCGGACGGCGTCGAGGGCGAGTGGTTCTACCAGAAGCGCGCCCCCAAGGGCATGCCCGACTGGATCCCCACCGCTCACATCACCTTCCCCAGCGGCCGTACCGCGGACGAGATGTGCCCCACGGAGGAGGCCGCCGTGGTGTGGGCCGCGCAGTACGGCACGCTCACCTTCCACCCCTGGCCGGTGCGCCGCGATGACGTCGACCGTCCCGACGAACTCCGTATCGACCTCGACCCGCAGCCCGGCACCGACTTCGCCGACGCGGTCCGCGCCGCCCACGAACTGCGCGCCGTCCTGGACGAGTTCGGCGGACTGCGGGGCTGGCCCAAGACCTCCGGCGGCCGCGGGCTGCACGTCTTCGTGCCCATCGAACCCCGCTGGACCTTCACCCAGGTCCGGCGCGCCGCCATCGCCGTGGGCCGCGAGCTGGAACGCCGGATGCCGGACCGGGTGACCATCAAGTGGTGGAAGGAGGAGCGCGGCGAGCGCATTTTCGTCGACTACAACCAGACAGCCCGCGACCGCACCATCGCCTCCGCCTACTCCCTGCGGCCCCGCCCGAACGCCCCCGTCTCGGCGCCGCTGCGCTGGGAGGAGGTCGACGACGTGCAGCCCGCCGACTTCGACCTGGTCACGATGGAGGCCCGGTTCGCCGAACTCGGCGACGTGCACGCCGACATGGACGACCACGCCTACTCCCTCGACGCCCTCCTGGAACTCGCCCGCCGTGACGAGGAGGAGCACGGCCTCGGAGACCTGCCCTATCCGCCGGAGTACCCGAAGATGCCGGGCGAGCCCAAACGCGTCCAGCCGAGCCGGGCACGGCCCGAACAGCCTTCCTGACGGCGGGAGTCGGCAACGCCCCGGCGGCGGTCGGCAGGCGCGGTGCCCAGCGGGAGCGCTCCGACCGCCTTCCGGTGCCCGGGACTATGCTGATCGTCAGCCGCCGAGGAGGAGGGCCGAGGGTGTCCGAGGCAGTGTCGCGCCCCACGCTGGAGGCCGTGGCCGCGCGGGCCGGGGTCTCCCGGGCCACCGTGTCACGGGTCGTCAACGGCGGGGACGGCGTGCGCGAGCCCCTCGTCCAGCGGGTCCGGCGGGCGGTCGAGGAACTCGGCTACGTCCCCAACCAGGCGGCCCGCAGCCTCGTCACCAGACGGCACGACGCCGTCGCCGTCGTCATCGCCGAACCGGAGACCCGGATCTTCACCGATCCCTTCTTCGCCCTCCAACTGCGCGGCATCAGCAAGGAACTGACCGCCCATGACAACCAGCTCGTCCTGCTGCTCACCGAGGGACGGGACGACCACGCGCGGGTGGCCCGCTATCTCGCCGGCGGCCATGTCGACGGCGCGCTGGTCTTCTCGCTGCACCTCGACGACCCGCTGCCGGGTCTGATCGAGGGCGCGGGCGTGCCCACCGTGTTCGGCGGCCGGCCCGGCTGGAGCGACGGCACGGACAGCGCCGTGTACGTCGACTGCGACAACCGGGGCGGTGCCGAGGACGCGGTGCGCCACCTCGTCGGCCTCGGCCGGACCCGGATCGCGCACATCACCGGGCCGCTGGACCAGACGTCGGCGGCCGACCGGCTGCAGGGATACCGGGACGTGATGGGGGAGACCGATCCCCGGCTGGTCGTCGCCAGCGACTTCACCCCCACCGGCGGCGAGCGCGCCATGGGCGAACTCCTCGACCGCTGCCCGGACGTGGACGCCGTGTTCGCCGCCAACGACCTCACCGCCCTCGGCGCCCTGCGTGTCCTGCGCGAGCGCGGCCGCCGGGTGCCCGAGGACGTCGCCGTGATCGGCTTCGACGACGTGCTGCCCGTCGCCGAACAGACCGAGCCGGCGCTGACGACGGTCCGTCAGGACATCGAGGAGATGGGCCGGTTGATGGCCCGCCTGCTGCTGTCCACGCTGACCCGCGGCGAGGCGGCGACCGGCGCGCCGTCCAGCGTCGTCCTGCCCACGACGCTGATACGGCGCGCGACCGCGTAGCGGATCCCGGCTGCCGCCTCAGGTCTGCTGCGGTTCGCCCTTGATCACCGCGAAGCGGGCGCCGTACGGGTCGGCCAGTTTGGCCATCCGGCCCACCCCCTCCAGCGTGGTCGCCGGCATCCGCACCCGACCGCCCGTCTGCTGGGCCTTCTCGACCACCGCGTCGGGGTCCTCGACCTCGAAGTAGGGCAGCCAGTACGCGCCGGTCTGCGCTTCGGCCGGGTCCTCGGCCAGCGGCACCATCCCGCCGAACATCGACGCGTCGTCACCGCCCGCCGGGTTGACACAGGTGTAGGTGCCACCGGGGAAGGGCACGCCGGAGGTCTCCAGACCGAGCACCTTGTGGTAGTACGCCGCGGCGGCTGCGATGTCCGGGGTGTACAGCTCGACCCAGCACAGCGAACCCGGATCGCCCGCCACGTCGACCCCCTTGGTCAGCGCCGGCTGCCAGATGCCGAAGGGCACGCCCGCCTGGTCGGCGAGGATCGCCAGGTGCCCCTGGCCCATCACGTCCATCGGCTGGGCGAGGACGCTGCCGTGCGCCTGCTCGGCCGCCTTCGCGGTGGCCTGCGCGTCCTCGCTCCGGAAGTACACGGTCCAGGACGGCGGACCCTGCTCCGGGGTGGTCTGCATACCGCCGGCGACGGTCCTGCCGTCCAGCTGGAAGAATCCGTAACCCCCGGCGTCGGGACCCGCCGACTGGAACTCCCAGCCGAAGAGACCTTTGTAGAAGGAGACGGCGCCGTCGATCTCGGGTGTGCCGAGGTCGATCCAGTTGGGAGCGCCGTTGACGAAACGGGTGGTGAGCATCATCGCCCTCCTCGGAAGGGTCCTGTTCTCTGCTGCGCCGAGTCTTCCACCGCCCACTGACAATCGCTGCCCGACCACGCCCACCGCAGCCCGGTTACCGTGGGTCACCCGACGCAGTCGCCGAGTTTCGGATCCGTTCCGCGCGCCGCCGTGCGCGGGCGTGGCGCACGGGAGCATGATCGAGGCTGCGGTGCTCTGTCGCCGGGACGTTGAGCGGGCGTTGATCGAACGTTTTTCGCCGCCCGGCACGATCCTGGCCATGCACTTCGACACCATCACCCCGCCCCGCACGCCCGTCCCGGCCTGGCAGGCGCAGGCGTTGTGCGCGCAGACCGGGGCGGACTTCTTCTTTCCCGAGCCCGGCAGCTCGGTGCGCGAGGCCAAGCGCATCTGCGGCATGTGCGAGATGCGTCCGGCCTGCCTGGAGTACGCGCTCGACAACGACGAACGCTTCGGCGTCTGGGGCGGCCTGTCCGAGAAGGAACGCCTGGAACTGCGCCGCGGGTCCCGCTGAACCCACGCCCGCCCGGGAAATGCGGTGCGGCCGTACGCCCAGGCCCGGATACCATCCGGGGACGCGGCCGGACGTAGCGCAGAGGCAGACGCACCGCCTTGCCAAGGCGGACACGCCGGTTCGAATCCGGTCGTCCGGGCCGCGCGGTGAGGTCCTGTAGAGCAGAGGCAGACTCGCCACCCTCTCAAGGTGGATACGCCGGTTCGAATCCGGCCGGGACCGCGGTACGGCGGACACGGGGCGGGGCGGATGAGCGAGGCGATCACCGAGGCGGAACTGGCCGCTTTCCACGAGGTCGTGGGGAAGCTGCGGGCGCTGCCCGTCGACGATCCGGTACGGCTGCGTGCCGAGCAGGTCGCCGCCTCCTTCGCCCGCGACGGCCGGCTGCGCCGCCGCAGGACGCGCGGCACCGAGACGTCGACGGCCGACGCCGCCGTGATGGCTGCGACCGCGACCGGCGCCCTGGACCGCCGCGAGGACGCGCCGCTGGCCGTGCCCGGTGCCGGGGGTGTCTTCCGCAAGCCGCGTACCTGCTACGTCTGCAAGTCGCCCTATCGACAGGTCGACACCTTCTACCACCGGCTCTGCCCCGACTGCGCCGCCGACAACACCGCACGGCGCGCCCTGAGCACCGACCTCGGCGGCCGCCGGGTGCTGCTCACCGGCGGCCGGGTGAAGATCGGCTTCCAGCTGGCCCTGATGATGCTGCGCGACGGCGCCGAAGTCCTGATCACCTCCCGTTTCCCGCAGGACACCATGCGCCGCTTCGAGGCCGCCCCCGGCAGCGCCAAGTGGCTGGACCGGCTCACCGTCCTCGCCGTCGACCTGCGCGACCCGCGCCAGGTGCTCGGCCTGTGCGAGGAACTGCGGCAGGAGGGCGAGCCGCTGGACATCCTCGTCAACAACGCGGCCCAGACCGTGCGCAGACCGCCCGAGTCGTACGCCCTGCTGGCCGCCGGCGAACCCGACGCGCTGCCCCCGGGCGCCCGGCAGGCCCCCGGGTTCACCCCGATGCGCCGGCTGGCGGGCTCGGCCGCGGCCCTGCCCGTCGCCCTGCGGGAGGCCGACGAGGCCGGGCTGCTGCCCGACCCGTCGCCCGAGAACTCCTGGTCGGCCCGGCTCGGTGCCCTCGACCCGGCCGAGGTCCTGGAGACCCAGCTCGTCAACGCCCTGGCTCCGGCCCTGCTGTGCGACCGGCTGCTGCCGCTGCTGCTGGCCTCGCCCCGGCCGCGCCGCTACGTGGTCAACGTGACCGCCGTCGAGGGCCGATTCACCGTCCGCAACAAGATGCCGGGCCATCCGCACACCAACATGGCCAAGGCCGCCCTCAACATGCTCACCCGCACCAGCGCCGCCGAACTCGCGGAGCGGGGCGTCCACATGTGCGCCGTCGACACCGGCTGGATCACCGACGAGAACCCGGCCCCCAAGAAGGCCCGGATGGCGGGCGCCGGCTTCCGTACCCCGCTCGACATCGTCGACGGCGCGGCCCGCGTCTACGACCCGATCGTGCGCGGCGAGGCCGGGGACCCGGTGTCCGGCGTGTTCCTGAAGGACTACCGGGAGGCGGAGTGGTGAGCAGGGCGCCGCATTCCGCCGCCCGCGGCCCGGCCGTCAGCTCCGCCGCAGCTCCGTGAACACCTCCGTCCAGAACCGCTGGTGCCGCTCCGACGCCCCCACCAGGTAGGTCGCCCGCAGCTTGGCCGGGAGCAGGGCCACCAGGCGGCCCACCACCGCCCGGTCTCTCTTCAGCTGGGACAGCTCCGCGTTGGCGAGGATCTGGTGCACCACGTCGCTGTCGTCACCGCCCTCGCCGGAGTGCGCGGCGGCCGCGCGCAGCCTGGCCTCCCAGGCGTCGACGTCCCGGGCCAGTTCGCGCAGACCGGTGACCGGGCGGCCCTTGAAGCGGTCGACGAGGGCCGTCAAGGGCACCGGCGCGTACTCGCCGTCGCCGAGGTAGACCGTGGCCATCTCCAGCGGCAGCCCCTTGCGGTGCAGTTTGACCAGCCGCTCCAGGGTCCGCTTGGTGATCCATTCCCGGCCCTCGTCGTCGATGTCGTGCTTCCACCACTCCAGGACCGTCTCGGCGTCCCGGCCGTACCGCGCGAGCAGCCACTCGTTGGCCGGGATGTCCTCGGGCTCGACCAGGAGGGACGCCGTGAAACGGGTCGCCTGGGCGATGTTGTTCCGTGACACCAGCAGCTTGCGGCCCAGGTGGTACGGCGGGTTCTGCACGGCTATCTGGGCCCGCAGGTTCTCGATCCGGCGTCCCGCCAGCGACCACTCCTGGGTGACCTCCATCAGCTTGGCGAACGCGGCCCGGTCCTTGGGCCGGTTGTACTCGTCCCACACGATCGCCTTGGGCTCCGGGCCCGTGAAGGGCGCGGCGAGGAGGTTGTCGAGCGTGCCGTCCGGGGACGGCACCGGCGCGCACAGGTCCTCGACGTTCGTCACCGGCAGCGAGAAGTACAGGGCGTCCCGGCCGAGCCCGGCGCGCAGGGTCTCCCGGACCAGCTCCGTCTTGCCGCAGCCCGGCGGCCCCTGGAGCAGCACCGTCCAGCGGTTGCGCAGCGCCGCCCGCACCACCTGCCGCACCGGGTCCGCGACCGTCGCCGGGTTGGCGACGCCCAGGCTCGCGGCGATCCGGTCGAGGATCTCGGCCGTGCGGTTCTGCCCCGGCCGTCCGTCCGGGCCCGGCTCGGCCAGCCGCAGCCGCTCGCCGTCGACCAGCGGCAGGCCCCAGCGCAGCGGGAAGCCCTCGCGCGCGTTGGCCAGCACATGGTCCAGGGTGCGCGGGGAGAGCAGCTCGCGCAGGGCGGGGGAGAGGGACGCCCACAGGGAGAAGACCGGACGCAGGTCCCAGGGACGGTACTTGGCCGCGAGATACCGGCGCCACGACGTGTCGTTCGCCGTGATCCGCATCGTCACCATGCGGTCCAGCAGTGCCAGGTCACCACGGCGTGCCGAGGTCTCCGACAGCGACTCGTTGTCGGTGAGGAACACGCCCACGCAGCCCAGGGCGCGCAGATCGTGCTCGCCCAGCGACCAGTTGCAGGCGACCTGCATGAGCTGCGACTGGATCGTGTCGCCCGCCTGCAGCGAGTCGTCGATGAGCAGCACGAACGGCCGGCCCGGCCGGAGCCGGCTCATCACCAGCTGGCGCAGCACCAGTTCGCCCGTGCGCGGGTCCCGGACCGGTGCGTTGACCAGCAGGTCGTCCGGGGTCAGGTTCGCCGCCGGCACGTACACCAGCGTGGTGTCCGGGTACGCGCGGGCGAGATGCGAGAAGAACGTCGCCGTCTTGCCGATGCCGTGCTCGCCGAAGACCTGCCCGGTCTGCCGCAGGTCGATCATCGCGTCGATGAACGACTCCAGCCGGGACGTCGTCGACTGCTGTGTTTCCGTGGTCATCTACCGTGATCCCGTGGTGACGCGATGGCAGTCCATCGCGGGTGTGTGCGTCTCGGGCCAGTCGTTGCCGCCCTCGGTGATCAGCCAGATCCATTTCTCCGGCTCGGCCGGGGTGATCGGCGGCGCGTATCCGTCGGTGAGGACGACGACCGCGTCCGGGTTCGCCTCACAGCGCCGGCCCGCCACCTCGGTACGGCCCTCCACGTAGTCGGCGACCGCCTGGAAGCTGGTGCCGCCCCCGCCGTACACCCTCTCGCCGGGCCGGAACGGCATCACCACGGCGTCGAAGGACAGCCAGTGCGCCGCCACCCC
Source organism: Streptomyces sp. NPDC001980 (assembly GCF_040296885.1). Classification (NCBI taxonomy): domain Bacteria; kingdom Bacillati; phylum Actinomycetota; class Actinomycetes; order Kitasatosporales; family Streptomycetaceae; genus Streptomyces; species Streptomyces sp. NPDC001980. Next base: position 42,411 of record NZ_JBEOYD010000023.1, read on the forward strand.
GTCGATCCGGCCGACGAGCCGGGTGAGCCAGTCGATCACCCGGTCCGGCATCGAGCCCGAGGTGTCGTAGGCGATGACGAGCACCTTCTCGCGTACCGGGCCGCGCCGGGCGAGGATCGGGTCCTGGCCGAGCGCCGCGAGCAGGGCACCGCGCTTCTTCGGGTACACCAGCCGCTCGCCGTCGCGGAGCCGGGAGCCCAGCACGTCGACCAGCCAGCGCTGCCACCAGTCGACGGTCCGGGTACGGGTGGTCTCGCCGCGCAGCATGCCCGCGCCGAGCTTCCCCCAGAGCCGCGCGGCCCGCGCCGATCCCTCCTCGGTACGGCTCATGAGATCGAGCAGTTCGCGTTCCGCGCCCGGGTGGCCGCGCCGGGCCGCCAGCAGGGAGTTGAGCAGCGCCGACGACGCCACCTCGTCCACGGTCACCTGGTCGGCGGGGACCAGACCGGCCACCAGGTGCGGGCACAGCGGCGGCGGCACCGGCGGATCGCACATGCGCTTCAGCTCCCCGTAGATCCGCAGGTCGGTCTCGGTGAACCCCTCGTACGTGAGCGGCTCCAGGCCGTGGGCCGTCAGGTCCTCCCGGTAGGCGTCGTAGACCCTGCGCGGGTCGACGCCCGTCGGCCGGCCGTCCAGCAGGGGCAGCTCCGTACGGCCGAGGCGGACCAGGGCCACGTGGTTGACGGCGACCTCGGCGGCGAGCGCGAACACCGGGTCCTCGCGCAGCTCGGGATCGGCCAGGAGATGACGGTGCACCAGGTGCCGGGCCTCGTGGAACAGCACGAACTTGACGCCGTCCAGGCCCAGTGCGACGAAGAAGTCCGGGTTGTAGAGCAGCAGGCAGGTGCCGTCGCCCGAGGCGACCACGGCCGCCGTGTCCACCGCCGTCGTCGGGATCTGATGTGCGCACTTCGAGTACAGCCACGAGGCCACCGCCGACTCCGTCAGCCCGAAGTCCAGCAGCGCGGCCTCCTTCAGCCGCCGCGCCTGAGCCACGACCTCCGGATCGGCCGGGCGGTAGGCCGCAAGTGCCCTGCGGTCGGCCAGGTCGACCACAGGAGGGCGTGGCCGCCCCCGCTCTCCGTACGTCATGCGCCGTCCCCCGCCCCGCAGTTCCCCCGGTGCTTCATTGGTACCAGCCGGCACCGACAACGGGCCAAGGCATTACGATCTGCCGCACGGGCGGGGCCGTAGCGCAGAGGCAGGCGCACCGGTCTCCAGAACCAGAACACGCCGGTTCGAATCCGGCCGCCCCGCCCCCCTGAAGCGCCTCGAAGAGGGCGTGGCCCGTCGTCGGCCCGCAGCGCAGAGGCAGGCCCTCCGGGCCGGTGATCGGCAGCGGGGCGGCGGCCCGGCTAGGCGATGGCCCCCGCGGTCCTGACCAGTTCGCCGGTCGTGCCGTGGAAGGTGTCCAGGAGCTGGGCCAGTACCGCCCAGGCCTCCTCGCGGTCGCCCAGGTGGTCCCGGACCAGCGGGCGCAGCGCGTCCTCGGCCTCGGCGGCGCGGCGCGGGAACATCACGTGCCCCAGGGAGAGCACCTTGAGCACGTCCAGGGCCGGTCCGTGGTCCAGCGCGTACACGGCGGGCCCGTCCAGGATCCCCGCCTGGCGGACGCGGAAATCGAACTTGCGGTGCGTGCCGAACTGGGCGCGCAGTGAGGGCGGGCAGTCCGGGCGGACGGCCAGGGCCCAGCGGACGTAGCCGGGCAGGGAGTTCTCACGGTCCGCCTCGGCGACCGTCTGCCAGTGCTCACGCCGGTAGACCATGGAGGTGGCCTCCCGCGCGGCGGCCATGGAGTCCGACTCGCGCAGGGCCGGCACCAGTCCGAGGCGGGCGACCCGGTCCGGGACCGGCGGTGCCTCGTAGTCGTCGCGCAGGACCGGGTCGACCTCCACCGCCGGCAGTCGCCCCGGTGCGAAGGGCACGCCGTCCAGGATCGCCCGTTGCAGTGCCGTGTCCCGGTCCGTGAGCAGCCGCCAGACGACGGCGTTGAGATCCGGGTCGTCCTCCTGGAGCATCCACAGCACCACCGAGGACGGCAGCGCCGGCAGCCCCTGGGGAATCCGGCGCCTGGCCTCCCGGAGGTCCTCCGGCGCCGGCCGGGGCAGCCCGACACGGGCGCGTACCCGGTCGGCGTCCGCGGAGTCGATCAGGTCCAGGAGGAAGCCGACCGCCCGGCCGGAGGTGGTGTCAGCACGCATGCGCGCATGATGCCGCAGGCCGCCGACAGGGCGCACCGGAAAATCCGGGCGCCCGCCGGTCGTCGCGTCAGGCGCCGGCGCGCGCCGCCATCCGGGCCTTGCGCGCGGCCAGCTTCTCGTCGAACTTCGTGGCCTCCGCGTTCAGTCCGCCCATGAACAGGCCGAGTTCCTCCTGCGCCTGCAGGCCCTCCGGACCGAGGCCGTCGATCTCCAGGACCTTCAGGTGGCGCAGCACCGGCTGGAGCACGTCGTCGTGGTGGATGCGCATGTTGTAGACCTCGCCGATCGCCATCTGGGCGGCGGCCCGCTCGAAGCCGGGGATGCCGTGGCCGGGCATGCGGAAGTCGACCACGACGTCCCGCACCGCCTGCATGGTCAGGTCGGGGGCCAGCTCGAACGCGGACTTCAGGAGGTTGCGGTAGAAGACCATGTGCAGGTTCTCGTCGGTCGCGATGCGGGCCAGCATGCGGTCGCAGATCGGGTCGCCGGACTGGTGGCCGGTGTTGCGGTGCGAGATGCGGGTCGCGAGCTCCTGGAAGGCGACGTATGCGATCGAGTGCAGCATCGAGTGCCGGTTGTCCGACTCGAAGCCCTCGCTCATGTGCGACATCCGGAACTGCTCCAGCTTGTCCGGGTCCACCGCGCGCGAGGCGAGCAGGTAGTCGCGCATCACGATGCCGTGCCGGCCCTCCTCGGCGGTCCAGCGGTGCACCCAGGTGCCCCAGGCGCCGTCCCGGCCGAACAGCGAGGCGATCTCGTGGTGGTAGCTGGGCAGGTTGTCCTCGGTGAGCAGGTTCACCACCAGCGCGGTCCGGCCGATCTCGGTGACCTTGGACTGCTCCTTGCTCCAGGCCTCGCCGTCCTCGAAGAAGCCGGGGAAGTTACGGGCGTCCGTCCACGGCACGTACTCGTGCGGCATCCAGTCCTTGGCGACCTTCAGATGCCGGTTCAGCTCCTTCTCGACCACTTCCTCCAGGGCGTACAGCAGCCGCGCGTCGGTCCACACGGACGGGCTGCCGAGGTGGGGAGAAGTGATCGTCACGAGAACTCCAGGGGGACGCCGAACAAGAGCGGATGAACGGGAGAAGACCGGCGAGCGGGGCCGGAAACCTACGTGATCGTAGGCTACGAAAGCGTAGGTTACGAAGCCGTAGGTTAAGTGCGCTGTAAAGACTGCTGATCAGGCCCGGTGCACAAGGCGAATCGGGACATGCCAAGCCGCCCCGGGACTCGCAGGTCCCAGGGCTGAAGGGGTGAAACGATCACCCGTCAGGCGTACAACTCCCGCAGCCGCACCGAGAGGCACGTCACACATCCCTCAAGTTTCTCGAACTCGGAAATGTCCACCGTGACCACCTCGTGGCCGAGATCGGCCAGCAGCTCCGCGGTCTTCGGGGCGCTCGTAGACATCAGCAGCTTCCCGCCGCCCAGCAGCACCACATGGGCGCCCGCCTCCTCGGGCACCGCCAGGAAGCCCGGGAACAGCGACGGCCGGTCCACGTTCGGGATGTGCCCCAGAATCGTTCCGTCGGGCAGCGCGGTCACCGCCGACTTGAGATGCAGCACCTTGCTCACCGGTACGGCGACCACGCGCGCGCCCAGCGGCTCGAACGCGGCCCGCAGTTGGTGCACCCCGGCCGCGTTGGTCCGCCCGCCGCGGCCGACGTAGACGGTGTCGCCGACCTTGAGGACGTCACCGCCGTCCAGGGTGCCGGGCTCCCAGATCCAGTTCACCGAGCAGCCGAGCCGGGCCACCGCCTCCTCGACGCCGGCCGTCTCCTCGCGCCGGGACTCGGCGCCGGGACGGGTGATCAGCGCCACGTTCTTGTACATGACGACCGTGTCCTCGACGAACACCGAGTCCGGGCAGTCGTCCTCCGGGTCCACCTCGACGGTCTCCCAGCCGTGCGCGCGCAGCGTCTCCGCGTACGCCTCCCACTGCTCCTGGGCGAGCTCGACGTCGACCTTCTCCCGCTCGATGTGCGTCACCAGGCCTTCGGCGAGGCGCGGGCTGGGGCGGCGGATGAGGGCCTTCTTGCTGGGCACGACGGGTCTCCGGGGTCGGTGATTCGGTCCGGCGCCCATTGTGGGGGCGCCGGACCGCCATCATGCAGGGCGGATCGGTGTCGACAAAACCCCTGTCGTCAGGCTGTGCCCTCACCGAGACGCGCCACCTCGTCCGGAGTTGTGCCGGTCAGCTCCCCGTCCGCCATCAGCAGCCACCGCGTGACCCCGATCGACTCCAGGAACGGCAGGTCGTGGCTGGCCACGATCAGGGCGCCCGCGTACGACTCCAGGGCCGTGGTGAGCTGCCGGACGCTCGCCATGTCGAGGTTGTTCGTCGGCTCGTCCAGCATCAGCAGCTGCGGCGCGGGCTCGGCCAGCAGCAGCGCGGCCAGCGCCGCCCTGAAACGCTCGCCGCCGGAGAGCGTCCCTGCCTGCTGGTCGGCCCGGGCGCCCCGGAACAGGAAGCGGGCCAGCCGCGCCCGGATCCGGTTGTTGCCGGCGTCCGGTGCGAACCGGGCCACGTTCTCGGCGACGGTCAGCTCGTCGTCGAGAACGTCCAGCCGCTGCGGCAGGAAACGCAGCGGCACGTGCGCGTGCGCCTCGCCCGCCACCGGCGCCAGCTCCCCGGCGATCGTCCGCAGCAGCGTCGTCTTGCCCGCGCCGTTGCGTCCGATCAGTGCGATCCGCTCGGGCCCGCGCAGGTCGACGATCCCCTTCACCCGCGAGCCGTGCGCGAGCTCCAGGTTCTCCAGCGTCAGCACGTTCCGGCCCGGCGGAACAGCCGTGTACGGCAGCTCGACGCGGATCTCGTCGTCCTCCCGTACCGCCTCCACCGCCTCGTCCAGCCGCTCCTTCGCCTCGCTGAGCCGCTCCTCGTGCATGATGCGGTGCTTGCCCGCGGACTCCTGGGCCGCGCGCCTGCGCGCCCCCATGACGATCTTCGGCTCGCGCTTCTGCTCGAACATCTTCTGCCCGTACCGCTTGCGGCGGGCCAGTTTGACCTGGGCGTCGGACAGTTCGCGCTTCTGCTTGCGGACGTCGGCCTCGGCGACCCGCACCATGCGCTCGGCCGCCTCCTGTTCGACGGCAAGGGCCTCCTCGTACGCCGAGAAGTTGCCGCCGTACCAGGTGACCTCCCCGGCGCGCAGGTCGGCGATCTGGTCGACCAGGTCGAGGAGTTCGCGGTCGTGGCTGACCACGATCAGCACGCCCGGCCAGGAGGCGACGGCCGCGTACAGCCGCCTGCGGGCGTACAGGTCGAGGTTGTTGGTGGGTTCGTCGAGCAGCAGCACGTCCGGCCGCCGCAGGAGCAGCGCGGCCAGCCGCAGCAGCACCGACTCGCCGCCGGACACCTCCCCGACGGTCCGGTCCAGGCCGATGTGGCCGAGCCCGAGTTCGCCGAGGGTGACCAGGGCGCGCTCCTCGACGTCCCAGTCGTCGCCGAGCGTCTCGAAGTGCCGCTCGGACGCGTCACCCGCCTCGATGGCGTGCAGCGCGGCCCGCCGGGCGGCGATGCCGAGCACCTCCTCGACGCGCAGCGCGGTGTCGAGCGTGACGTTCTGCGGGAGGTGGCCCACCTCACCGGCGACCTTCACGGAGCCGTCGGCCGGGGTGAGTTCTCCGGCGACGAGCTTCAGCAGCGTCGACTTCCCCGATCCGTTGACGCCGACCAGGCCGGTGCGGCCGGGGCCGAAGGAGATGTCCAGGCCGTCGAAGACGGGGGAGCCGTCGGGCCAGGCGAAGGACAGGGAGGTGATGGTGACGGATGCAGACATGGGCGCCTCGCGGTTGCTTGCGGTGTCGGGGGACAGACGCGTGTCGAGACACCGCGAGGCAGAAGCCGAAAGGGCCAGGAAGAGATCCTGCGCCGGGAGGACGGCTCACACGCCGAGGTCGAACGCCACAGACACACCTCACGGGTGTGACGCGGTGTCTCAGGACCTCAGACGAGCAACGTCCTTCTCCAATCGACGGCAACAGAACCGATGTACACGCTAGGAGGGCCCACCTGGAGTGTCAACGCAATTGACCACCGGCGACCGTGCGGCGATCAGGGCGGGCTCGACCACGGCGAGCCCGACGCCCGGCCGACGCGGGAGCGCCAGGTCAGCAGGCGTCCCGCATGAGCTCGGCCAGGTCGTGGTCCAGGTCCAGCTGGAGGTGTTCGAGACCGGTGGGCACCAGGTCGCCGGTCGCCTCCAGGAACCGGCGTATCTCGCCGGTGCGCACATGGATGACGGCGGTGCCCTCGGGGGCGTGGAACTCCAGCACGGTCCGGTCGTAGCCGTACGGCCGCACCCGGACGTCCCCGTTGCCCTCCGGCGCGTGCAGTCCGGCTGCCAGCAGCTCGCGGGAGAACGTCCAGCAGACGTCGACCCCCTCCAGGGTCGCCGGGGCCGGGAAGGTCATGCGCACGGCGAAGGGATCCTCGCGGTCGTAGCCCAGGGTGGCGGGAATGCTCGGCATGCGCGGTGACGCGGCGACCAGGCGAGCCTCTACGGGCTGCTCGATGACGATGGACAACGCCTTGCTCCCTCGTGACGGTTGTACGAATTTCCGGGCGTGTGAGACCTGGCACTGGAAGAGACGACGGAAGTGGCCGATCCGTGCACGCGAAGGGCGAGTGACCTCTGTCACCGGCCCTATTCACACCCGGGGCTTACCTGTCGCCAGGGGCTGCGGGGCCCTCTGGACGGCACCGCGCCGGTCAGCTAGCTTCGCGCGCCATGAGGCGCTTGGGGAGCACGCGACGCACAGGACGAGCCCGACGTACCGGCCGAGCGGTCGCGGTGGGGGTGGCGTGCACGGCGGCGCTGGCCGCGCTGACCGCCGGTTCCGCACAGGCCACGACGCGGGCCCCGCACTGGGCGGTCAAGGACACCGGCACCCCCGACGTGCGGTTCCGCGGCCTGGCCGCCGTCGACCGGGACACCGCCTGGCTGGCCGGTACCGGCGGCACCGTGCTGCGCACCACGGACGGCGGGACGAGCTGGCGGAACGTCTCTCCGCCGGGCGCGGGCGACCTCCAGTTCCGGGACGTCGAGGCGTTCGACGCGCGCCGCGCGGTGGTCCTGGCCATCGGTGAGGGCGAGGCGTCCCGGGTCTACCGCACCGACGACGGCGGCCGGACCTGGACGGAGTCCTTCCGCAACACCGACCCCGCCGCCTTCTACGACTGCATGGCCTTCTTCGACCGCCGCCACGGCCTCGCCATGAGCGACCCGGTCGACGGGAGGTTCCGCATCCTGTCGACGAGCGACGGCGGCCGTTCCTGGCGCGTGCTGCCGGACGACGGCATGCCGGCCGCCCTGGCCGGCGAGGCGGGCTTCGCGGCGAGCGGACAGTGCCTGGTCACCTCCGGGCCGAAGGACGCCTGGCTGGCCACCGGCGGCGGCGCGCACGCGCGCGTGCTGCACTCCACCGACCGCGGCCTGACCTGGACCGCCGCCGACACCACGATCCCGGCGGGCGACCCGGCCAAGGGCGTCTTCGCCCTCGCCTTCCGGGACCGCGGCCACGGCATCGCGGTCGGCGGCGACTACCGCGCCGACCAGGCCTCGCCGCAGGCGGCCGCGGTCACCCCGGACGGCGGCCGCAGCTGGCAGCCCGCCGCCACCCCGCCGCCCGCCTACCGCTCGGGCGTCGCCTGGCTCCCGTACAGCCGCGCCACGGCCCTCGCCGTCGGCCCCACCGGCACCGACCTGACCACCGACGGCGGCCGCACCTGGCGGACCGTCGACACCGGTTCGTACGACACCGTGGCCTGCACGCCGGACCTGAGCTGCTGGGCGGCCGGCGAGCAGGGGCGGGCGGCACGCCTGGAGAACTGACCCGCGGGTACCCGTTTCTCGTCGACCGGGAAAGGAGCGGTCATGCCACGCGGATCCAGCCCGAAGCGGGAACGCCAGTACGAGCACATCAAGGAGAGCGCCCTCGACCGGGGCGAGAGCCAGGGGCGCGCCGAGGAGATCGCCGCCCGGACCGTCAACAAGGAACGCGCCCGGTCCGGCGAGTCCGAGACCGCGAGCCGGACGTCCACCCAGGACATCTCGTCCGGCAGGCGCGGCGGCCTGCGGTCGGGCAACCGGCAGGGCTCCCAGGGACCGACCCGGGACCAGCTGTACAACGAGGCCGGACAGCGGGGCATCGAAGGCCGTTCGCACATGAACAAGGCCCAGCTGCAACGCGCCGTCAACGCCAGGAAGGGCTGATTCGCCACCGCACGCGCGCGTGGCACGCCGTACGCTCGTGCCCACCATGACGACGACCGTACGCGTACCCGCGGGCTGGCCCGCGACCGAGGAACAGGCCCTGGCCGTACAGGACGAGCTGCGGGGGCGGGTGGTCCTCGACGAGCCGGGCCCGGCGCCCGGCACCGGGCAGGTCACCGGCGTCGACGTGGCCTACGACGACGAGCGCGACCTGGTCGCCGCAGCGGCCGTCGTCCTGGACGCGGCGACCCTGGAGGTGGTCGCCGAGGCGACCGCCGTCGGCCGGGTGTCCTTCGCGTACGTGCCGGGACTGCTCGCCTTCCGTGAGATCCCGACCGTACGGGCCGCCCTCGACGCCCTGCCCCTCCCGCCGGGCCTGGTCGTCTGCGACGGCTACGGCCTCGCCCACCCGCGCCGCTTCGGCCTCGCCAGCCACCTCGGCGTCCTCACCGGCCTGCCCACCATCGGCGTCGCCAAGAACCCCTTCACCTTCGCGCACGACGACCCGGACACCCCGCGCGGCAGCCACACACCGCTGCTCGCCGGCGCCGAGGAGGTCGGCCGTGCCCTGCGCACCCGCGACGCCGTCAAACCGGTGTTCGTCTCCGTCGGCCACCGGGTGAGCCTCGACAACGCCTGCGCCCATACGCTCGCGCTCACCCCGAAGTACCGCCTGCCGGAGACCACCCGCCGCGCGGACGCGCTGTGCCGCAGGGCGCTGCGGGAAGCCCAGACCTGAGCAGCCCAGACCTGAGTAGCGATTCTGAGTACGAGTACGGATGCCGCTGTTACCGTCGGGCGGCAGGCTGGCCCGCATGACGACACACCGTGCACCCAAGTCCGTGGCCCAGCCCGTCCAGTCCGCCGAGCGTGCCGTGAACGCGGCGCTGGTCCTCGCCGTGGTGGCGGGGTTCGCCTGGATCGTCGGGATGCTCTACACCGTGCTGTCGTGGCAGGCCTGACGGCGCCCGAGTCTGCTGGTGCCGCATCAACCAACGTTCGCCCTGTAGTGCCGCGCTGTGTGAAGGACGTGGCCGACATCGGTCATCCGTCACGCTGTCCTACCCCGGCCGCGAACCTCGACCGCGCCGCCGCGCCACCTACACCCGCCCGCACGGCGTGCGTCACCTCTTCGCAGCCTACGAGCTGGGCAAAGACCAGCTCTACGGCCACATCAAGAAGACCGAGCGCTGCCGGCGGGTCGGCGCGTGGGCGGCTGCCCATGACGCCGAGATCGTCCACACCCCGGCCAACGGCTCCTGGCTGAACAGGATCGAGGCCCAGTTCACCGCCCTCCGTCACTTCGCCCTCGACGGCACCGGCCACCCGACCTGACGGAACAAGAACGCTGCCGACCAGCGCCTCGCTGCCCTCGTCCACAGGGCGAACGCCGCCTGACCCGCGCCGCCGGCGTCTGTCCTGGGTCGTCAGGACCGGATCGGCGGTGCACTCATCGCTGCCGTCAGGAACGTGATCGCCCATTGCCGGGCCGCCTCGCCCGCTACCGGGGACGCGCAGCCAGGGGAGGGCTGCTGGTGGACCTGGAGGCGGTCGACGGCCGTCACGGCAAAGATCCCCCGCATCCGGAACCACAGCTCCTCGGGGGAAAGGCCGGGCAGTACGCGCGCGAAGGCTGCGAAGTAGCGCTCGCGGACCGAGTCCTCGGCCGGGCCGGTCCAGCTGCGTGCCTCCTCGGCCGGGTCGCTGAGGATCGTCACGATCAGCCGGGACGTCCGGGCGCCGCCCTCGTCGCCGGCCGGCATCTCGTCGAACAGCGGCCCCGCGAATGCCTCCACCAGTTCGCTGACCGGTGGGTCGGGGGTTCGGGCGAGCAGTTTGTCGAGCCCGGCGCACTGGGCAGCGGTGATGGGCTCGACCACGCGGTGGGCGACTGCCGCCATCAGCTCCGCCTTCGAGCCGAAGTGGTAGCCGACGGCGGCCAGGTTCGCCCCGGCGAGTTTGGTGATCGCGCGGACCGAGGTGCCGCGGTATCCGTGCTCGGCGAAGAGGTGCTCGGCCGCGTCGAGGATCTGGGTGCGGGTGTCTGGGGTCGCCACACGAGGGACTATATATATGTTTGAATGAAACGAACGTATGAATCAAACGAACGTGTGAAAGAGGACTGCCATGAAGCTGCTCGTGTACGGCGCCGGGGTTTGCGGCAGCCTGTTCGCCGCCCGCATGCGCGAGGCCGGCCACGACGTCTCGCTCCTCGCCCGGGGCGAGCGCCTGACCGCCCTGCGCCGGCAGGGAGTGCAGCTCGCCGAGGAAGACGGCCCTGTCAGGCGGGTGCCGGTACCGGTGGTGGAGCACCCGGACGGCGAGTACGACCTGATCGCCGTCTTCGTCCGCACCCACCAGGTGGATGCGGTGCTGGAATCACTCGCCGGTGTCCAAGGTGACGTGCTGTTCCTGCTCAACTGGGCAGCCGGCCCGGAGACGCTGGGTGCGGTGATCGGCCACGAGCGGGTGCTGCTCGGCTTCCCCACGACTGGCGGCACGATGGACGGCGACGTGGTCCGCTACCGCAAGACCAATTTCATCACCCGCCGGGTCGCGATGCCGGTCGGCGAGCCCGACGGCCGTACCACCCCGCGACTGGAACGGATCGTGGAGACGTTCCGTACCGCCGGGATCAACGCCAAGGCCGAGCCGCGGATGGATGCCTGGCTCAGGACGCACGCCGCGTTCGAGGTCCCGCTCGGGCAGGCGGTACGCGCGGCGGGCGGCCCGGTAGCGCTGGCCGACGACCCGGACGCGGTCCGCGGCATGCTCCACCTCGTGCGGCAGAACCTCGCCGCGATGGAGACGCCGCCGGTACCTCGCGCTTTCGCCGCGTTGCGGGCTCTGCCGCAAGGGCTCCTCGTGGCCGTGCTCCGGCGCTTCCTGAAGAGCCCGACGGCCGTGCACAGCGGACTCAACGACCCCTCGCCCGCCCCGGCGGCCGAACTCGAGCGGCTGGCCGAACAGCTCCGTGCCCCTGCGGGAGCCCGCTGAGCAACCCAGGACGGCGAAAACAAACAGCGCGGCACTACAGGGCGAACGTTGGTTCATGCGGCACTAGAACGTTGCAGCCACCCGGAACCCGATGCCCGCCGTCCGCAGCCGCTCGGTCAGCGCGTCGCCCATCGCCTGGGCGGTGGTGACCTGGCCGGCCGTCGGCGGCAGGTCGTCGAAGGCGAGGGAGAGGGCGGCCTCGGCGAACATCTTCGCCGTCTCGTCGTAGCCGGGATCCCCGCCCGAGACCTCCGTGAAGACCCGCCGTCCGCCGCCCTCGCCGACGAACCGGACCGTGAACCAGCTGCGGGCCCGCTTCTGGGCGTCCGGCCCGTCCCCGGGCCTGAGCCGGTCCGACAGCCAGCGCCGGGCGGGCGGCAGCTGGGCCGCCGCGGCGACCGCGCCGACGGCGGCTATCCCGCCGAGCGCCACCGGCAGGTGCCTGACGGCCGCGTAGTGCCGGTAGCGGAAGTCGGGACCGTAGCGGTCCAGGGCCTTCGCCGAACGTCGCACGATCTGGGCGTCGATGGTGGGCAGCGGCAGCGCCCAGGCGCCGACCTCGGGCGCGAACCGCGGGGCACCCGTCGGTGCGCTGGTCCGGCGGCTCATCAGCCGGGGCTCGTGCCGGGCGCGGTCCCGCGCGGCGGCGAGCATCTGCCGTGGGCGCGCGAACTGGTCCAGCGCGGAGGCGAAAGTGCCCCCGGAGAAGGTCGCGTCGGCGGTCACGAACCCGTCCACGGTCAGCGGCACGCCCTCCGGCAGCTGCCGGACCGTGAAGTAGGCGCCCAGGTCGTGCGGGACCGAGTCGAAACCGCACGCGTGCACCAGGCGGGCCCCCGTCTCACGCGCGCGTGCGTCGTGCCGGACGTACATCAGGTCCACGAACTCCGGCTCGCCGCACAGGTCCAGGTAGTCGGCGCCGGTGTCCGCGCAGGCCGCGACCAGGTCCTCGCCGTAACGGCCGTAGGGGCCGACCGTCGTGGCCACCACGCGCGCGTGCTCGGCGAGGGCGCGGATCGTGGCGGGCTCCGCGACGTCGGCGCGCAGCACCCCGACCGCCGCGCCGCCCGGCAGCCGCTCGCGCAGGGCCTCCAGCCTGTGTTCGTCCCGAGCCGCGAGCGCCCAGCGCAGGCCCTGGGGCGCGTGCGCGGCCAGGTACTCGGCGGTGAGCTCGCCGACGAAGCCGGTGGCTCCGAAGAGCACGAGGTCGTAGGGGCGGTCCGTCGTCTTCAGCCTGCTCATGACACCTCTCGGTCCTGCAACCCGTGCCGTTGTCGGTGGCTGAGGCTAGCGTGAGGAGTGCGGACGCACCCCCACCGGGTATCTTGACTAAGCGCTTGCTCGTCCACTCTTGTGCCCAGTGGAACGTGTTCTTAGCATCGTTGGTGTTACATCAGTTGTGTCACATGACTGGGGGCGGCATGACCACGGCAGGGACGCCAGGACACGGCCCGCTCTCCGGCGTGCGCGTGGTCGAGCTCGCCGGCATCGGACCGGGCCCGTTCGCCGCCATGCTCCTCGCCGACCTGGGCGCCGACGTGGTCCGCGTCGACCGGCCCGGCGGCCCGGGGCTCGCGATCGACCCGGCGTACGACGTCACCAACCGCAACAAGCGCTCGGTACTGGTCGACCTCAAGTCCCCGGACGGCCCCGCCCGCGTCCTCGACCTGGCCGCGCGCGCCGACATCCTCATCGAGGGCTACCGCCCCGGCGTCGCCGAGCGGCTCGGCGTCGGCCCGGCGGACTGCCACGCCCGCAACCCCCGCCTGGTCTACGGCCGGATGACCGGCTGGGGCCAGGAGGGGCCCCTTGCGCACCGCGCGGGCCACGACATCGCCTACATCGCCCTCACCGGCACCCTCGGCATGATCGGCCGCCCCGACGAGCCCCCGGCCGTCCCCGCCAACCTGCTCGGCGACTACGCGGGCGGCTCCCTCTACCTCGTCGTCGGCGTCCTGGCCGCGCTGCACCACGCGCGCGCGACCGGCACCGGCCAGGTCGTGGACGCTGCCATCGTGGACGGCACCGCGCACCTGGCCGCGATGATCCACGGCATGGTGGCCGCGGGCGGCTGGCAGGACCGGCGCGGGGCCAACCTGCTGGACGGCGGCTGCCCGTACTACGGCACCTACGAGACCGCCGACGGCGGCCACATGGCGGTCGGCGCCCTGGAACCCCAGTTCTACGCCGAGTTCCTCCGGCTCCTCGGCGACCTGGACGACCTGGCCGACGCCCGCAAGGACTGGACCCGCTGGGGCGAGCTGCGCGAGCGCGTCGCCGCCCGCTTCAAGGCCCGCACCCGGGACGAGTGGACGGCGGTCTTCGAGGGCTCCGACGCCTGCGTGGCCCCCGTCCTCTCCCTCCGCGAGGCCCCGCACCACCCCCATCTGGCCGCCCGCGGCACCTTCACCGACCACGGCGGCATCACCCAGCCGGCCCCCGCCCCGCGCTTCTCCGCGACCCCCACGACCGTGCGCACCCCGCCCGCCCGCCCCGGCGCCGACACCGGTGCGGTGGCGGGCGACTGGGACGTACCGGCACTCCTCGACGACCACGACAAGGACGGCACCTGATGGAGCTCTCGACCTTCCTCGACTACGCGGGCGACCCGCGCGCGGCGGCGGACCGGGCGGCCGCGCTGGAGTCCGCGGGCCTCGACGCGGTCTGGGTCGCGGAGGCCTACGGCTTCGACTCGCCCACGATCATGGGCTACCTGGCCGCCCGCACCGAACGGATGAAGATCGGCTCCGCGATCCTCAACGTGTACTCCCGCACCCCCGCCCTCATCGCCCAGACGGCCGCCGGCCTCGACGCGGTCTCCGGCGGCCGCGCGATCATCGGACTCGGCGCCTCCGGCCCCCAGGTCGTCGAGGGCTGGCACGGGAAGGCGTACGACAAGCCCCTCGGCCGGACCCGCGAGACGATCGAGCTGACCCGGCGGATCCTGCGCCGCGAGACCATCGACCACCACGGCATCACCGACATGCCCCGTCCCGGCGGCCTCGGCAAGCCCCTGAAGATCCTCACCAAGCCGGTCCGCCCCGACGTCCCGCTCTACGTGGCCTCGCTGGGCCCCGCCAACGTCCGGATGACCGCCGAGATCGCCGACGGCTGGCTGCCCACCCTGTTCATCCCCGAGAAGGCCCACCAGGTCTGGGGCACGCCCCTGGCGGAGGGCGCCGCCCGCCGCGATCCGGCCCTCGGACCGCTGCAGATCGTCGCGGGCGGACTGCTCGCCATCGGCGAGGACGCGGCCGCCGCGCGCGACCTGGTCCGCCCCCGCATCGCCCTGTACGTCGGCGGCATGGGCGCCCCCGGCAAGAACTTCTACAACGACCTCGCCGTCGCCTACGGCTACGAGAAGGAGGCCCGGCTCGTCCAGGAGCTGTACCTCGACGGCCGGCAGCGGGACGCTGCGGCGGCCGTACCGGACGAGTTCTGCGAGCTCATATCCCTGTGCGGCCCGGAGGGTTACGTCCGCGACCGTATCGCCGCCTTCCGCGAGGCGGGCGTGACCATGCTGGACATCACCCCCGTCGGCCCGGACCCGGCCCGCCTGGTCGAGACCGTCAAGAACTGGCTCTGAGCCCCGCTGACCCCACCGCGCAAAAACCCTCGTTGAAAGGCCTGTCAGTGAGCACCGAAGCGTACGTGTACGACGCGATCCGCACCCCGCGCGGCCGCGGCAAGGCGAACGGCGCCTTGCACGGCACGAAGCCCATCGACCTGGTCGTCGGACTCATCCACGAGATCCGCGGCCGCTTCCCGGACCTCGACCCGGCCGCCATCGACGACGTCGTGCTCGGAGTCGTCGGCCCGGTCGGCGACCAGGGCTCCGACATCGCGCGGATCGCCGCGATCGCCGCCGGACTGCCGGACACGGTCGCCGGCGTGCAGGAGAACCGCTTCTGTGCGTCCGGCCTGGAGGCCGTCAACATGGCCGCCGCCAAGGTCCGCTCGGGCTTCGAGGACCTCGTCCTCGCGGGCGGCGTCGAGTCGATGTCCCGGGTGCCGATGGCCTCGGACGGCGGCGCCTGGTTCAACGACCCGATGACCAACCTGGCCGTCAACTTCGTGCCGCAGGGCATCGGCGCCGACCTGATCGCCACCATCGAGGGTTTCTCCCGCCGGGACGTCGACGAGTACGCGGCGCTCTCCCAGGAGCGCGCGGCGACGGCCGTCAAGGAGGGCCGCTTCGAGCGTTCCGTGGTCCCCGTGAAGGACCGCGCGGGCCTCGTCGTCCTCGACCACGACGAGCACCTGCGCCCCGGCACCACCGCCGACTCCCTCGCCAAGCTCAAGCCCTCCTTCGCCGACATCGGCGAGCTGGGCGGTTTCGACGCGGTCGCCCTGCAGAAGTACCACTGGGTCGAGAAGATCGACCACGTCCACCACGCGGGCAACTCCTCCGGCATCGTCGACGGCGCCTCCCTGGTCGCCATCGGCACCAAGGAGATCGGCGAGCGCTACGGCCTCACCCCGCGCGCGCGGATCGTCTCGGCCGCCGTCTCCGGCTCCGAGCCGACCATCATGCTCACCGGCCCCGCCCCCGCCACCCGCAAGGCCCTCGCCAAGGCCGGCCTCACCATCGACGACATCGACCTGGTCGAGATCAACGAGGCGTTCGCGGCGGTCGTGCTGCGCTTCGTGAAGGACATGGGCCTGTCCCTGGACAAGGTCAACGTCAACGGCGGCGCCATCGCCCTCGGCCACCCTCTCGGCGCGACCGGCGCGATGATCCTCGGCTCGCTCGTCGACGAACTGGAGCGCCAGGACAAGCGCTACGGCCTCGCCACCCTGTGCGTGGGCGGCGGCATGGGCATCGCCACCATCGTCGAGCGCGTCTGAAACCCCGGCGGAACCGGAACCAAGAGACTTCACGGAGACCCTCACATGACCGAGAGCACCACCATCCGCTGGGAACAGGACGACACCGGCGTCGTCACCCTCGTCCTGGACGACCCCAACCAGTCCGCCAACACCATGAACGCGGCCTTCGCCGAGTCCCTCGCCGCGGTCACCGACCGTCTGGAGGCCGAGCAGGACTCCATCCGGGGCGTCATCTTCACCTCCGCCAAGAAGACCTTCTTCGCCGGCGGCGACCTGCGCGACCTCATCCGGGTCACCCCCGAGACCGCCCAGGACCTCTTCGACGGCGGCCTCGGCGTCAAGCGCAACCTGCGCCGCATCGAGACCCTCGGCAAGCCGGTCGTCGCCGCCATCAACGGCGCGGCCCTCGGCGGCGGTTTCGAACTCACCCTCGCCTGCCACCACCGCGTCGCCCTCGACACCCCCGGCACCAAGATCGGCTGCCCCGAGGTCACCCTCGGCCTGCTCCCGGGCGGCGGCGGAGTCGTCCGCACCGTCCGTCTCCTCGGCATCGCCGACGCCCTGCTGAAGGTCCTCCTCCAGGGCACCCAGTACAACGCCACCCGCGCGCAGCAGAACGGCCTCGTCCACGAGGTGGCCGCCACCCCGGACGAACTGCTGGCCAAGGCCCGCGCGTTCATCGACGCCAACCCCGAGTCGCAGCAGCCCTGGGACAAGCCGGGCTACCGGATCCCCGGCGGCACGCCCGCCAACCCCAAGTTCGCCGCCAACCTGCCGGCCTTCCCGGCGACCCTGCGCAAGCAGACCAACAACGCCCCCTACCCGGCGCCGCGCCGCATCCTCGCCGCCGCCGTCGAGGGCAGCCAGGTCGACTTCGAGACCGCCCAGGTCATCGAGGCCCGCTACTTCGTGGAGCTGGCCGCCGGGCAGACCTCCAAGAACATGATCCAGGCGTTCTTCTTCGACCTGCAGGCCGTCAACTCCGGCGCCAACCGGCCGCAGGGCATCGAGCCCCGCAAGGTCACCAAGGTGGCCGTCCTGGGCGCGGGCATGATGGGCGCCGGCATCGCCTACTCGTGCGCCCGCGCGGGCATCGACGTCGTCCTCAAGGACGTCTCCGCCGAGGCCGCCCGGAAGGGCAAGGGCTACTCCGAGAAGCTGTGCGCCAAAGCCGTCGCCAAGGGCCGTACCAGCCAGGAGAAGGCGGACGCGCTGCTCGCCCGGATCACGCCCACCGCCGACCCGCAGGACCTCGCCGACTGCGACGCGGTCATCGAGGCCGTCTTCGAGGACACCGCCCTCAAGCACAAGGTCTTCCAGGAGATCGAGTCCGTCGTCGCCCCCGACGCCCTGCTCTGCTCCAACACCTCCACGCTGCCCATCACCGCCCTCGCCGAGGGCGTCGAGCGCCAGACCGACTTCATCGGCCTGCACTTCTTCTCGCCCGTCGACAAGATGCCGCTCGTCGAGATCATCAAGGGCGAGCGCACCGGCGACGAGGCCCTGGCCCGCGCCTTCGACCTGGTCCGGCAGATCAACAAGACGCCGATCGTCGTCAACGACTCGCGCGGCTTCTTCACCTCCCGCGTCATCGGCCACTTCATCAACGAGGGCGTCGCCATGGTCGGCGAGGGCATCGAGCCCGCGTCGGTCGAGCAGGCGGCGGCCCAGGCCGGCTACCCGGCCAAGGTGCTCTCCCTGATGGACGAGCTGACACTCACCCTGCCGCAGAAGATCCGCCGCGAGTCCCGGCTGGCCGTCGAGGAGGCCGGCGGCACCTGGACCGCGCACCCCGCCGAGGCGGTCATCGACCGCATGGTCGACGAGTTCGGCCGCCCCGGCCGCAGCGGGGGAGCGGGCTTCTACGACTACGCCGAGGACGGCAGCCGCGCCGCCCTCTGGCCCGGCCTGCGCGAGCACTTCACCAAGCCCGGCCACGAGATCCCGTTCCGGGACATGCAGGAGCGGATGCTCTTCTCCGAGGCCATCGACACCGTCCGCCTCGTGGAGGAGGGCGTCCTCACCTCGGTCGCCGACGCCAACATCGGCTCGCTCTTCGGCATCGGTTTCCCCGGCTGGACCGGCGGCGTCCTCCAGTACATCAACGGCTACGACGCCTACGGCGGGGCGGGTGCCGGCCTCCCCGGCTTCGTGGCACGCGCGCGTGAACTCGCCGAGACCTACGGCGAGCGGTTCACCCCGCCCGCGCTGCTGGTCGACAAGGCGGAGAAGGGGGAGACCTTCACGGACGGCCGCTGAGCCGACACCGAGCCGGGTGCGCGGAGCGGATCCTCCTCAGGAGCCGTCGAGCCACTGGTGCACCTCCGCGCTGAGCGACCGCTGGAAGGCGGTCAGCAGCGCCTGGACCACCAGCGGCTGCATGTGCGCGGACAGGGATTTCACGTCCGCCTCGGTCCGCTCCGCCACCTCGGCCCGGAAGAGCAGGGACAGCTCCCGCGCGGCCGCCCGCGCATGCTCGGTCAGGACCGTGCGCGCGGCCAGGATCGCCTTCTCGGACAGCGGTACGTCGAGGAGCTGCACGGCGAGCCGGAGCAGGCCGGGGTCGATGCGGTAGCCGTCCCCGTCGGGCCGTACGACGTCCATGGCGACGAGCCGTTCGACGTCCTCCTCGTCCAGCGGCCGTCCGGCCCGCCGCCGCAGCTCCCCGGCCGTCACGGTCTCCTCGGTGTCCGGGGCCCAGGAGGCCACCACGGCCCGGTGGATGGCCAGGTCGTGGTGGCTCAGTCCGGGCGGCAGCCGCCGCAGGTAGCGCTCGATGGCCGCCAGCGTCATGCCCTGGTGCTGCAACTCCTCGATGAGCGCCAGCCGCGCCAGGTGGTCGCGCCCGTAGTGGCCCACCCGGCGCGGACCGATCACCGGCGGCGGCAGCAGCCCCTTGGTGCCGTAGAAGCGGACCGTGCGGACCGTGGTGCCGGCCCGCGCGGCCAGCTCGTCGATCGTGAGCGCCGGGTCCCCGGAGTCGCCGTCGGTGTCGGTCGTCATGTGCACCAGTATCGCTGTCACACCGACACTGTGACACCGGGCGGTGACCGGGATGTGTTCGACTGATGTTCATCTTCACGACAGGTTCTTGACCTTGTGAGAAGTTCCGCTCTGTGATGTGTGCCATCGCATACGCCCTGGTGTCCGGGGGAAGGTGGCGCCTTGGTCTGTGCCCACCACCGAGCGCGCCGACCGACTACGTCCGGACACCCGAGCGCGACCCGCTCGGGCGCACCAGAGAGTGGAACCACCTGTGAGCAAGGATGCCGTGGACACGGCACAGGCCGCCGCCACCCGGACCGACGCGGCCCAGGCGCCCGCGGACGCGGGCGACGCCGGCTACAGCAAGGACCTCAAGGCCCGCCACGTCAACATGATCGCCATCGGCGGCGCGATCGGCACCGGCCTCTTCCTGGGCGCCGGCGGCCGCCTCCACACCGCGGGCCCGGCTCTCGCCCTCGCCTACCTGGTCTGCGGAATCTTCGCCTTCTTCGTGGTCAGGGCCCTCGGCGAGCTGGTCCTGTACCGCCCCTCCTCCGGTTCCTTCGTGTCGTACGCGCGCGAGTTCCTCGGCGAGAAGGGCGCGTACGTCGCCGGCTGGATGTACTTCCTGAACTGGTCGACCACCGGCATCGCCGACATCACCGCGATCGCGCTCTACACCCACTACTGGAGCATGTTCACGAGCATCCCCCAGTGGACGCTCGCGCTGATCGCCCTGGCCGTGGTCCTGGCGGTGAACCTGATCTCGGTGAAGATCTTCGGCGAGATGGAGTTCTGGTTCGCGATCATCAAGGTCGCCACCCTCGTCGGCTTCATGCTGATCGGCATCTTCCTGCTCGCCACCCAGCACAAGGTCGACGGCCAGACCCCGGGCCTGAGTGTCGTCGGCGACCACGGCGGCGTCCTCCCGCACGGCCTGATGCCGGTCGTCCTGGTCATGCAGGGCGTGATCTTCGCGTACGCGGCCCTGGAACTGGTCGGCGTCGCGGCGGGCGAGACCGCCGAGCCGGAGAAGGTCGTCCCGCGCGCGGTGAACTCGATCATGTGGCGCGTCGGCCTCTTCTACGTCGGCTCGGTCGTCCTGCTCGCCCTGCTCCTCCCCGGCTCGGTCTACTCGGCCGACGAGAGCCCCTTCGTCACCGTCCTCTCCAAGATCGGCGTCTCGGGCGCCGGCGACGTGATGAACCTGGTGGTCCTCACCGCGGCGATGTCCTCCCTCAACTCCGGCCTGTACTCCACGGGCCGCATCCTGCGCTCCATGGCGGTGGCCGGCTCGGCCCCGAAGTTCACCGCCCGCATGAACCGCAGCCAGGTGCCCTACGGCGGCATCCTGCTGACCTGCGCGGTCTGCGTGCTCGGCGTCGGCCTGAACTACCTCATGCCCAGCCAGGCCTTCGAGATCGTGCTCAACGTCGCCTCCCTCGGCATCATCAGCACCTGGGTGATCATCATGCTCTGCCACCTGATCTTCGTCCGCCGCGCGAAGGCCGGCCTGGTCGAGCGCCCCGCGTTCCGCCTCCGCTTCAGCCCGGCGACCGAGATCACCACGATCGCCTTCCTGCTGGTCTGCCTCGGCATGATGGGGAACGACCCCGAGGTCGGCCGCAAGACCCTCCTGCTCATCCCGGTGATCGCCGCCCTGCTGGTGGCCGGCTGGTTCGGCGTCCGCCGCCGGGTCTCCCAGACGGCCGACAAGGAGCTGTCCCAGCTCACGAAGTAGCAGGTCAGCGCCATTGTCAGTGGCATCGCCTACGGTGGCGTCATGTCGGAGATCACATACATCCGGGGGGACGCCACCACGCCGACGGGCAAGGGCGTCAAGGTGATCGCCCACGTCTGCAACGACCTGGGGGGCTGGGGAAAGGGCTTCGTGCTGGCCCTCTCCCGCCGCTGGCCGGAGCCGGAGAAGGCATACCGCACCTGGCACCGCGACCGGGCGAACAACGACTTCGGCCTCGGAGCGGTCCAGCTGGTCCGCGTCGAGCGGTACATCTGGGTGGCCAACATGATCGGCCAACGGGGGACCAGAACCGGCAGCAAGGGCGTCCCGGTCCGCTACGAGGCGATCGACACGGCTCTGGGCAGACTTGCCGACGAGGCGACCGAACGCGGCGCGTCCGTGCACATGCCCCGCATAGGCTGCGGCCTGGCGGGCGGGAAGTGGTCCCGCGTCGAGCCGCTGATAAGGGAGCGGCTGGTGGGGCGGGGAGTAGCGGTCACGGTCTATGACCACGGAGAGACAGCGCCCCTTTAGGGGCGCGGGGAACTGCGCGACCAGCCACAACGGACCCGCAGCTCCCCACCCCACCGCACCCGGCAACCGCTTAGTGCACGTCGTTCGTAGCCTCGATCTGCTTCCACGACTTCGGCTGCGCAACGGCCCCCACGGCCCCCACGGCCTTCACCGCCGGAGCCACCGGCTTCGTCGGCTCGAACAGGTACGCGTCGAACAACGCCGACAGCGACTTCCCCGACACCTTCTCGGCGTACTCCTCGAAGTCCCCCACCGAAGCGTTCCCGTACGCGTGCTCCTTCGGCCACCCCTTCAGAATCGCGAAGAACGCGTCGTCCCCGACCGCGTTCCGCAGCGCCTGCACGGCCAGTGCCCCGCGGTCGTAGACAGCGATGTCGAACTGGTCGTCGGGACCGGGATCCCCCGGCTTCACCGTCCAGAACGCGTCGTCGGCCGGATGCGACGCGTACACGTAGTCGGCGAGCTCCTGCGTCGTGCCCTCGCCCTCGTGCTCGGACCACAGCCACTGCGCGTACCGGGCGAACCCCTCGTTGATCCAGATGTCCTTCCAGCCCTTGAGGGAGACGTCGTCGCCGTACCACTGGTGGGCCAGCTCATGCACGACCACCGACGTGTTGGAGCCGTTCGCGAACTGCTTCGGGCTGTAGTAGACCCGGGTCTGCGTCTCCAGCGCGTACCCGGTGGTGGTGTTCGGCACGTACCCGCCGGCCGAGCTGAAGGGATACGGCCCGAAGTAGCCGGAGAGCCAGTCGACGAGCTCCCCGGTGCGCTCCACGCTCGCCCGCGCCGCCCCGTCGTTGTCGCCGAGGTCCTTGCTGTAGGCGTTGACGACCGGCACCCCGCCCTCGGAGGTGCTCGTCGTGATGTCGAACTTTCCGACGGCCAGCGTGGTCAGATAGGTCGCCTGCGGCTTGTTCTGCCGCCAGTTGTACCGGGTCCAGCCGAGCTTCGAACTCGTCGACTGGAGCAGGCCGTTGGAGATGACCTGGGTTCCGTCCGGGACGGCCACCGACACGTCGTAGGTCGCCTTGTCCAGCGGGTGGTCGTTGCTCGGGTACCACCACCAGGCGGCCTCGGGCTCGTCCGCCGCGACCGCCCCGTCCGGGGTGCGGTGCCACGTGTTGAAGCCGTACGCGCTCTTCGTCGACGGCACCCCGCTGTAGCGGACGACGACGGTGACCTGTGTGCCCTTCGCCAGCGGCGACTTGGGGGTGACGACCAGTTCGTGCTGACCGGACGTGGCGAAGTCCGCCTTCACCCCGTTGACCCGTACCTCGCTGACGTCCAGCAGGAAGTCCAGGTCGAAGCTGGACAGGTCCTGCGTGGTGCGCGCCAGGATCGTCGCCGTCCCGGCCAGCTCGTCGGTGGCCGGCTGGTACTGCAAGCGGAGGTCGTAGTGGGAGACGTCGTAACCGCCGTTGCCGTAGTACGGGTAGTAGGGGTCGCCGATGCCCGGCGCGCCGGGGCTGTAGCTCGCGGCCGATGCCGGGATCGCCAGCAGCAGGGAGGCCGCCGCGAGGGCGCCCGGCGCGAGGATTCTGCGGTGCACGAGAACTCCAGGTCGGTAGGGGGCCGAGGCGCCCCCGCCACACCGCGGCGGGCAGCGCCAAGTCGATGGAGCACGAAACTGTTCGGAGCCTATTCAGTCCCTGTGGCCCCTGGCCTGTCCATGGCACCTGCTGTCACACGATCGCCATTCGGCCGCAATCCGCCCTGACGGTCCCCCAGATGCCCCCTTCTGCACGGGAGTTGACCCGGGTAGCGTCCGCCCCATGCCGAAACGCACGCGCTTCACGATCTGGAGACCGCTCGCCGTCGCGGCCGTCGCAGCCCTGATCGCCGCCTTCCTCACCCCGGCCGCGGCCCAGGCTTCCGGCGCCCCGCGCGAGAGCCAACCGGTCTACTCGTACGCGAACGCCATCCGCGAGGCCGTCTGGGTGGACACCGGTCTCGACTCCGACGGCGACGGGAAGACCGACCGGGTCGCCGCCGACATCGTCCGGCCGTCCGAACCAGCCGCCCAGGGCCGCAAGGTGCCGGTCATCATGGACGCCAGCCCCTACTACTCCTGCTGCGGACGCGGCAACGAGAGCCAGCTGAAGACGTACGACGCCAACGGGAACGTCGTCCAGATGCCGCTCTTCTACGACAACTACTTCGTGCCCCGCGGCTACGCCTTCGTCGGCGTCGACCTGGCCGGCACCAACCGCTCCGACGGCTGCGTCGACGTCGGCGGCCGGTCCGACATCCAGTCCGCGAAGGCCGTCGTCGACTGGCTGAACGGCCGAGCGAAGGCCTACAGCAGCCGCACCGGAACCACCACGGTCAAGGCGACCTGGACCAACGGGAAGACCGGCATGATCGGCAAGAGCTGGGACGGCACCATCGCCAACGGCGTGGCCGCCACCGGCGTCAAGGGTCTCAAGACGATCGTCCCGATCAGCGCCATCTCCTCCTGGTACGACTACTACTTCGCCCAGGGCGCCCCGCTCTACGACTCGGGCCCCGACTGGCTGGCGGGCGCGGTGGAGAGCGACGACGCCTACGCCAAGTGCGGTGCCGTCCAGCAGAAGCTGGTCGACGGCGCCCCGCGCAGCGGCGACTGGACCGACCTGTGGACCGAGCGCGACTACGTCAAGGACGCGTCCAAGGTGAAGGCCAGCGTCTTCCTCGTGCACGGCATGCAGGACCTCAACGTCCGCACCAAGCACTTCGGCCAGTGGTGGGACGCCCTCGCCAAGAACGGCGTCGAGCGCAAGATCTGGCTCTCCCAGACCGGGCACGTCGACCCCTTCGACTACCGGCGCGGCGCCTGGGTCGACACCCTGCACCGCTGGTTCGACCACGAACTCCTCGGCTACGACAACGGCATCGACCGTCAGCCGATGGCCGACATCGAGCGCCACCCCGACCAGTGGGTGACCTCCTCCGTCTGGCCGCCGCGCGGCACGCAGACCACCACCCTGCGCCCCGCCACCGGCACCCAGGCGGGCGTCGGCACCCTCGGCCTGCACCGGGGCTCCGGCACCGAGACGTTCACCGACGACCCGCAGCAGAGCGAGACCGACTGGGCCGCCCGGCTCGCCACCCCCACCTCCGACAAGGCCGGCTTCCTCACCGCGCCGCTCACCCGCGACCTGCGGTTGTCCGGCTCGTCGAAGGTGACCGTCACCGCCACCCCGACCACCTCGACGGCCCACCTGACCGCCGTCCTGGTCGACCTCGGCCCGGACACCGTCCGGGACTACGCCGACGCCGCCGAGGGCATCACCACCCTCACCGACCGCACCTGCTGGGGCGAGAGCACGGCAGGCGACAGCGCCTGCTTCCTGAAGACAGCGGCCAGGACCAAGGCCGTCGACTACACCGTCTTCAGCCGCGGCTGGGCCGACCTCGGCACCTACGCCGACCCCGGCAAGGGCGTCCCGCTCACCCCGGGCAAGGCCTACACGATCACGCTCGACCTGGCGGCCACCGACCACGTCGTACCCAAGGGCCACCGCCTGGCGCTGATCGTCGCGGGCACGGACAAGGACCTCATCGATCCGCCGTCCACCACCCCGACGCTCACCGTGGACCTGTCCCGTACGACGGCCAGGGTCCCGCTGGTCGGCGGCTCGGCCGCGTTCACCCGCGCGACCTCCGCACGGTGGACCGCACCCGAGAAGACCGCCCTGCACGGCCTCCGCGCCCCGCGCACCGTCCAGCGCGTCCCCGCGAGCTGACCGCTCAGGCGGCCGGGCCGGCATCCGCCAGCCCGGCCGCCTCCCGCGCACATCCCCAGGCGACCGTGACGCCGGCCCCGCCGTGCCCGTAGTTGTGGATCAATACTCGTCCGTCCGGCCGGAGTTCACGCTCCAGCCGGACCGCCGCCCGGTACGGCCGCAGCCCCACCCGGTGCGCCAGCACCCGCGCCCCGGCGATCTCCGGCCGGACCGCCGCACAGCGCGCCACGATCCCGGCCGCGACCTCCGGATCCGGCTCCAGCGACCAGGCGTCCTCCTCCGCCGTACCCCCGAGCAGCAGCCCGCCGGGTTGCGGGAAGAAGTAGGCGGACGCGCCCCCCGCCACCTCGTCGGACGTGTACCAGGTGGTGATCCCGGGGTTCTCCACCACGACCAGCTGCCCGCGCACCGGACGCACCGCCGGATCCGGGACGAGCGAACGGGCCCCGAGCCCCGTGCAGTTGACCACGACCGGCGCGGGCACCTCGCCCAGCGCGCCCACCGTCAGCTCCTCCACCGTCCCGCCCGCCCGCTCCAACCGCCGACGCAGCCACGCCAGGTGGACCGGCATGTCGATCAACGGCAGCCGGGCCGTCAGACCTTCAGCGGTCTCGGCCAGCCCCGGCACCTCCGCCGCCCACGCACCCAGCCCGTCCAGCCGCAGGCCGTCGTGTACGCCCTCGACCAGGCGTACGCCCGTCTCCTCGGGCCGGGCCGCCAACGCCTCGTACACGACAAGTGAGGCGAGTGACCATTCCCCGACCAGCGCCTCCGGCTCGATGCGGTACGGCCACCACAGCGCGCCGGCGACCGCCGAGGTCGTACGCCCGCCGGTCTCCCGGGCCCACACCCGCACCCGGCGCCCGCCCTCGGCCAGCACCACCGCCGTGGTCAGTCCGACGACCCCGCCGCCGACCACGATCACTTCGTCACTCAGCTCAGGCTGCACACGGTGACGTTAGCGGAATATGTCATGCCGCGCTCAGATCGTCCCGCTCTGGGGATACTCACAGCATGTCTGCCGCATACGCGACCTTCGGCCTGGCCCCGGCGATGCGCGCCGGCGGTGTCCTCGCCGACGGCGGCTACCAGCTCCACCGGGACTTCGTGGACTTCGTCGTCGACGGTCACCCGCTGCTGTTCCAGCTCTCCGACCTGGACGCCGTCTCCCCGCTCGCCTCCGACGTCCCGCCCGCCATCTTCACCGCCCAGGTCCGCAGCCTCTTACTGGAGTCCGAGGCCCCGCTGCCCGACGGCCGGTACGTCGTCTACGGCTGCCCCGAGTGCGAGGACCTGGCCTGCGGCGCGGTCACCGCGGTCATCGAGCACGACGGCGACGACTTCATCTGGCGGGACTTCGCCTGGCAGACCTCCGAACACGCCGACCTGGAGCTCAACGGCTACCACGGCATCGGCCCGTTCCGCTTCCACGGCCCCGAGTACCGCGAGGCCCTCGGCGCCCTCCTCGAAGACGCCGGCCCGCCGCCCGGCCGCCGGGTGCTGCTGATCGGCGCCCGCGTCGCCCTCCTCGCCAAGCTGGCCGCAGCGCTGCGCTCCATCGGCATCGGCGCCGACATCACCCGCGACGCCGACGGCGTCCCCGCCGAGGAACTCCGCGGCTACGCAGCCGTCGCCTTCGGCCCCGCGGTCGGCGAGGCCGAGCGGACCGCCGTACGCCAGGCGTTCGAGCGGGCGGGCTTGGAGGTGCCCTACGTCGACGGACTCGCCCCGATCGTCCCGCTCCTCGTCGCCCAGATCGAACACGCCCTCGACCGCAGCCCGCTCCCGCAACGCCGGCTGACCCGCCTGGTCGCCGCCGACGGCACCGCCGGCGTCGAGGTCACCTCGCCCTGCCGGGTGCGGCTCACGTCGTACCGCCTCGACCGCCTCTCCCGCCCCCGCAGCCAGGAACTCTTCGACGGAGTCCTGGAACCCGGCCGCCACCGCATCCCCCTGGACGGCACGGCGGCCAAGGGCGGCTCCTTCGTCGTGGCCCGCACCTCCGGGAGCGTGCTGGTGGCGGCGCCGGAGCGCTGACCGGGGGAAGACCGGGCCGAGGACCGGCTGCCCGGCACATTAGGATCGGCGTTCTGATGACTGCCACCCTCGTCGCCAAGAACCTCGCCGCCGGGCACGGCGACCGCTCGCTCTTCTCCGGGCTCGACCTCGTGGTCGCGCCCGGTGACGTGATCGGTCTGGTCGGTGCCAACGGCGCGGGCAAGTCCACCCTGCTCCGGCTGCTCGCCGGGCTCACCGCCCCCGAACAGGGCGAACTGCGCCTCTCCCCGCCGACGGCGACCGTCGGCCACCTGCCCCAGGAGCCGGAGCGGCGGCCGGGCGAGACCGTCCGCGCCTTCCTCGCCCGGCGCACCGGGGTCGCCGAGGCACAGCGCGTGATGGACGAGGCGACCCAGGCCCTGGTCGACGGGGCACCGGGCGCCGACGACGCCTATGCCGTGAGCCTGGAGCGCTGGCTCGACCTGGGCGGCGCCGACCTGGAGGAGCGTGCCGAGGAGGTCGCCGACTCCCTCGGCCTGGCCGTCGACCTCGACCAGCCGATGACCGCCCTCTCCGGCGGCCAGGCCGCCCGCGCGGGCCTCGCCTCCCTCCTCCTCTCCCGGTACGACGTCTTCCTCCTCGACGAGCCCACCAACGACCTCGACCTGGACGGCCTGGAGCGCCTCGAACGGTTCGTGACCGGCCTGCGCGCCGGCACGGTCGTCGTCAGCCACGACCGCGAGTTCCTCACCCGCACGGTCACCAAGATCCTCGAACTCGACCTCGCCCAGCAGCAGATCCACCTCTACGGCGGCGGCTACGACGCCTACCTGGAGGAACGCGACGTGGCCCGCCGGCATGCCCGCGAGGACTACGAGGAGTTCGCCGACAAGAGGGCCGCCCTTCAGGACCGGGCCCAGATGCAGCGTTCCTGGATGGACAAGGGCGTCAAGAACGCCCGGCGCAAGGCGTCCAACGACAACGACAAGATCGGCCGCAAATTCCGCAGCGAGGCCAGTGAGAAGCAGGCCGCCAAGGCCCGCCAGACCCAGCGCATGATCGAACGCCTGGACGTCGTCGAGGAGCCCCGCAAGGAGTGGGACCTGCGCATGGAGATCGCGGCCGCCCCGCGCTCCGGCGCCGTCGTCGCCACCCTGCGGGACGCGGAGGTACGGCGCGGCGACTTCACCTTCGGCCCGGTCTCCCTCCAGATCGACTGGGCGGACCGGGTCGCGGTGACCGGGGCGAACGGCGCGGGCAAGTCGACACTGCTCGCCGCGCTGCTGGGCCGGGTGGAGCTGGACGCCGGACAGGCGGCCCTCGGTCCGGGCGTCCTGGTCGGCGAGGTCGACCAGGCCCGCAAGCTCTTCCACGGCACCGAGTCCCTGCTGGACGCCTTCTGCGCGGCCGTACCGGACACCGAACCGGTCGAAGTCCGCACCCTGCTGGCCAAGTTCGGCCTCAAACATGACCACGTACTCCGGTCGGCGGCCACGCTCTCCCCGGGTGAACGCACCCGCGCCGCCCTGGCCCTCCTCCAGGGCCGGGGCGTCAACCTCCTGATCCTGGACGAGCCGACGAACCACCTGGACCTGCCGGCCATCGAGCAGCTGGAGTCCGCCCTCGACACCTACGAGGGCACCCTCCTCCTGGTCACCCACGACCGCCGCATGCTGGACGCGGTCCGCGTCACCCGCCGCCTGGAGGTGGCGGCGGGCAAGGTGACGGAACGTTAGAAACGCCCCAGTTGTCGGCGCCCCCGAAGGGGCGCGGGGAACTGCGCGAGCAACCACAACGCACCCGCAGCCGCCGAACGAGCTTTCGCGGCACCCCCTACAGCGCCAGCGGCCCCCGTACGCTGCGATCATCGTTGGACACCTGGCAGGAGAGTGGCCATGAGCACATCGCCGAAGCGGTCGGCCCTTCGGATCGTGAACGAGCAGGACGTCCTCGTCCAGCTGCGCGGCACCCAGGACCGCATCGCGGACGCGATCACCGCCTTCGCCGGCACCATGATGTTCGTCTACCTGCACGCCCTGTGGTTCGCGGTCTGGATCGTCTGCAACGAGGGCGTGTTCGGTGAGGGCGCGATCTGGGACCCGTTCCCCTTCGGCCTGCTCACCATGATCGTCAGCCTGGAGGCGATCTTCCTGTCCACGTTCGTGATGGTGAGCCAGAACCGCCAGGCCGCCCGCGAGAACGTCCGCGCCGACCTGGACTTCGAGACCAACGTGCGCTCGGAGGTGTGGTCCATCCACATGGGCCGGGCCCTCGGCGTCGACCCCGTGGAGGTCGAGCGGCGCGTCCAGGAACTGCTCGCGGAGAACCGCGCCCGGATGAACGGCACCGCCCAGCCTCCGAAGGAGACATGATCCGTCGGCCGACCGCGTCTGCGTCTGCGTCTGCGGACAGTCATTCGACGGAGGCGCGGAACACCGACTGCATGGAACCATGGGCCGACGTCCGGGCGAGCCGGACCTGTGCCCGAAGGAGCGCGCGCATGGGCCGTCCTCGCAGCCTCGCCGGAGGCGGGGCATGACCGACCGGCACGGCATGTTGCTCTCCTCCGACCTCGTGGGCGAAGCCGGGACGGGCGGGGCGGCGCCCACCGTCGACGCCCCGCCGCCCCGGGACGTGCGGCGCGCGGCCGACCTGCTGCGGCTGCTGGTCTCCCTGGCCGCCCTCGCGCTGACGGTGCTGGTGGCGGTCGCCACCCGGGACTTCGCCCGCAGGGCGCAGCAGGGCCTGCTCACCGCGGCCACCGCGCTGCCACCGGCCCTGCGCGACGCACTCGTCGGCACGGTGCAGGCGGTCGCCATGCTCGCACCGCTGGCCGCCCTGGTCGTCCTCGTCGTACGGCGCCGGTTCGACGCGGTGTCGAGGGTGCTGCCCGCCGCGGCCCTGGGCGCGGCCGTCGGCTGGACGCTCACCCGTCTCGCGCTGGCCGAGAGCAGACCCGAGCTGTGGCCGGAGGTCCTCGTCGGCCGTGGCGGACTGGTGCACGCGGGCTGGCCGTCGGCGGTGTACCTGGCGGCCTGCGCGTCCGCGGTCGTCGCCGCGGGCCCCTGGCTGGCCCGGCCGTGGCGGCGGGCGCTGTGGGCCCTGACCGCCGGCTGCGCCGCGCTCGGCGCGCTGGCCGCCTCGCTCGTCCCGCTGGACGCGTTCGGCGCCCTCGTCGTCGGCGGCGCCGCGGGATCGGCCGTCCTCCTCATGGCCGGCGGCCCGCCCGACCGCCCGCCGGCCCAGGCCGTCGCCGACGCCCTCGTCGCCTGCGGGATCCCCCTCGCCACCCTCCGCGAACTGCCGCCGGACCGCCAACTCCCCGGCGAGGGCGTCCTCTACGACGCCGAGACCGCCGAGGGCGCGCAGCTGACCGTACGCGCCCTCGCCGCCGAGGACCGGGGCCGCGACCTGTTCCACCGGCTCGCCCGGCGCGTCCTGCTCCGCCACCCGGCCGACCCCGGTGAGCAGACGCCGCTCGGCGCCGCCGAACACGAACTGCTCATGCTGGTCTTCGCCGCCCGCACCGGCGCCAGGGTCGCCGACCCCGTCATCGCCTACCCGGTGACCGGGGGCGGCGCGGTCCTGGTGACGGTCGGGCACGGCGCCCGCCCGCTGTCCGCGCTCTCCGACGAGGAGCTGACCGACACCCTGCTCGGCGCGGCGTGGACGGCCGTGGCCCGCATCCACGAACACCGCCTCGCCCACCGGGCGTTGCGCCCCGAGCACATCCTGGTCACACCGGGCGGCGACACCCGCCTCACGGCGTTCGCGCGGGCCCAGCTCAACGCCCCGCCCGAGACGCTGGGCAGCGACCTCGCCGAACTGCTCGCCACCACCGCCGTACGCGTCGGACCGGCCCGCGCCACCGCCTGCGCCCTGACCGGCCTCGGCCCCGAACGGCTCGCGACCGCCCTGCCGTACCTCCAACCGCTCGCCCTGCTGGGCCCCGCCCGCCGCGCGGTGGCCCGCTACGACCAGGCCCGCGCCCGGGAGGTCACGGCGGGCACCCGGCGCCGCACGCTGCGCCCCGGCGGCCGGCCGAACCTCATGCACGACCTGGCCGCAGAGGTGCGCCGCGCCTGTGACGTGCCGGCCGCCAAGGCAGCCCCACTCGCCCGGTTCACCTGGAAGAGCGTCCTGGGCCTGGCCGGCGCCTTCCTGGTGCTCCACCTCGTGCTGCCGCAGCTCGCCAACGCCCCGGCCGCACTCCGTGCGCTGCGCGACGCCAACTGGTGGTGGCTGCTCGCGGTCGTGCCCGTCACCTTCGTCTCGCAGGGCTTCTCGACCTGTCTGCAACTGGGCACCATCCCAGGGCGTCTGCCCTTCCGGGCCACCTACCAGGTGCAGTTCGCCAGCTCCTTCCTGAACCGGATCACCCCGGGCAACGTCGGCGGGATGGCGCTGAACCTGCGCTATCTGCAGAAGACGGGGGTCGAGACCGGCGCGGCGACGGCCTCCGTCGGGCTGCAGAGCCTGGCCGGCGCGGTCTCCAACGTGGTGGTCGCCACCGTGTTCTTCGCCGCGGCCGGACAGCGCCACGGCGGCGTGCACCTGGACCTGCCCGTCGGCAAGTACACCCTGCCCGCGATCGTCCTCGTGCTGGCCGCCGGAGGGCTGCTCGGGCTGACCCCGCCCGGACGGCGCTTCCTGCACGAGAAGGTGTGGCCGTTCCTGCGCGCGGCGGGCACGACGCTCACCGGGATCGCCGCCGACCCCGCCAAGCTGGCCCTCGGGGTCGTCGGCATGCTCGGCCTGCCCCTCGTCCAGATCGTCGGGCTCGCTCTCAGCCTCCACGCGCTCGGCGGCGACCTCCCCTTCGTCCAGCTCGGCGCCGCGTTCATGGCAGCCCGCCTGCTCGCCAACGCGGCGCCGGTCCCCGGCGGCCTCGGCGCCCTCGAAGCGGGCCTCATCGCGGGCCTGACCGCCCTCGGCGTACCGGCAGGCCCGGCCACCTCCGCGGTCCTGGTCTACCGGCTGCTCACGTTCTGGCTGAACGTCCCGTTGGGCGCGGCCGCGTTGGGGTTCGTGCAGCGGCGCGGGTATGTGTGACGGGGCCGCGGCCCGTCGTCTCCCGTTCACCGGCCGCCCCGCCCAGCCTCCTCCGCCGCCCGCTCGACCCGGTCCCGGTGCTCGGCCCAGGCCGCCGTGTCGCCGGGCGCCATGTTGGCGCCGTCCGCCCGCTGCCCCGTCGCGCCGTCGACGAGCTCACGCACGATGTCGGCGTGACCGGCGTGCCGCTGGCTCTCGGCGACCATGTGTGTGAGGACGCGGTGGAGGGTGATCTCCTTGGGCGGGTCGACGGGCAGCTGCCCGACCGCGTCGAGGGCCAGAGCGGCGATCGTCTCGTCCGAGTGGGCCCAGACCCGCCGGTACACGCCGACTGTCTCCTCACGCGTCTCGTCGGCCCGCGCCCACAGATCTCCGTTGGGTTCCGTGTCTCCGGTGAACCACAACTGCGGTGCCCCGTCGAAGGGCCGCCCGAACGTCGCCCCGAAGTACCAGGCCTCGGCACCGGCGAGATGCTTGACCAGCCCCAGCAGATTCGTACCCGTGGGAGTCAGCGGCCGCCGAATGTCGTACTCGGACAGCCCCTCCAGCTTCCACAACAGCACGTCACGGGCGTCCTGGAGATACGTCTGAAGATCGGCCTTGAAGTCTGATCCAGTCATGGCACCAGTCTCCGGAACGACGGATCTTCATCCACCGAATGTGGCGCACGAGAACACACCGGCAGGCGGAACGCGCCCCTTCAGGGGCGCGGGAACTGCGCGACCGGCCACAACGGACCCGCAGCGACCCACGCCCCCCGGCAGGTGCGGCTAGCGCTTCCCGTCCTTCCCGCCCAGCAACCCGGCCCGGCGCAGCGCATCGGCCATCGCACTGTTCGCCGGCGGCGTCGCCGACGCCTGACGGGCACCGCCGCCCTGACGCTGCTGCTGTTGCCGCTGCTGCGGCGGACGCCCACCGCCACCCCGCTGCTGTTGCTGGCGGCGCTCACCGCCGGAGGCCGCCGCCTCGTCGTCCAGCCGCAGCGTCAGCGAGATCCGCTTGCGCGGGATGTCCACGTCGAGGACCTTCACCTTGACGATGTCACCGGGCTTCACCACGTCCCGCGGGTCCTTGACGAACGTCTTGGACATCGCGGAGACATGGACCAGACCGTCCTGGTGCACACCGACGTCGACGAACGCGCCGAAGGCCGCCACGTTCGTGACAACCCCCTCCAGGACCATCCCGGAGGACAGGTCGGAGATCTTCTCGACGCCCTCCTTGAAGGTGGCCGTCTTGAAGGCCGGACGCGGGTCGCGCCCCGGCTTCTCCAGCTCCTTGAGGATGTCGGTGACGGTCGGCAGACCGAACGTCTCGTCCACGAAGTCCGTCGGCCGCAGCGAGCGCAGCGCCCCCGTGTTGCCGATGAGCGCGGCCACCTCCTGGCCCGACGTCTTCACCATCCGCCGTACGACGGGGTACGCCTCGGGGTGGACGCTCGACGCGTCCAGCGGGTCGTCGCCGCCGCGGATGCGCAGGAAGCCCGCGCACTGCTCGTACGCCTTCGGGCCGAGCCGGGCCACGTTCTTCAGCTGGCCGCGGGAGGTGAACGGGCCGTTGGTGTCGCGGTGGGCGACGATGTTCTCGGCGAGCCCGGAGGTGATGCCGGAGACCCGGGAGAGGAGCGGGGCCGACGCCGTGTTGACGTCCACGCCCACGCCGTTCACACAGTCCTCGACCACCGCGTCCAGCGAGCGCGACAGCTTCACCTCGGACAGGTCGTGCTGGTACTGGCCGACGCCGATCGACTTGGGGTCGATCTTCACCAGCTCCGCGAGGGGGTCCTGGAGCCGGCGGGCGATGGACACGGCGCCGCGCAGCGACACGTCCATGTCGGGCAGCTCCTGGGAGGCGAAGGCGGAGGCCGAGTACACGGACGCGCCGGCCTCGGACACCATCACCTTGGTGAGCTTCAGGTCCGGGTGCTTGGTGATGAGCTCACCGGCGAGCTTGTCGGTCTCGCGGGACGCCGTGCCGTTGCCGATCGCGATCAGGTCGACCGTGTGCTCCTTGGCGAGCCGGGCCAGCTTGGCGATCGCCTCGTCCCACTTGTTGGCCGGGACGTGCGGGTAGATGACGTCGGTGGCGACCACCTTGCCGGTGGCGTCGACGACGGCGACCTTCACGCCGGTCCGGAAACCGGGGTCCAGGCCCAGCGTCGCCCGGGTGCCGGCCGGGGCGGCGAGCAGCAGGTCGCGCAGGTTCGCCGCGAAGACGTCGACCGCCTCGTCCTCGGCCGCCGTACGCAGCCGCAGCCGCAGGTCGATGCCGAGGTGCACGAGGAGGCGGGTGCGCCAGGCCCAGCGGACCGTGTCCGACAGCCACTTGTCGGCCGGCCGGCCCCGGTCGGCGATCCCGAACCTGTGGGCGACGATCCCCTCGAACGAGGACGGGCCCTCGGTCGGCTCCTCCGGCTCCAGGACGAGGTCGAGGACCTCCTCCTTCTCGCCGCGCAGCATCGCCAGGATGCGGTGCGAGGGCAGCTCGGTGAACGGCTCGGCGAACTCGAAGTAGTCGGCGAACTTCGCGCCCGCCTCCTCCTTGCCGTCCCGCACCTTCGCGGCGAGCCGGCCGCGCACCCACATGCGCTCGCGCAGCTCGCCGACGAGGTCCGCGTCCTCCGAGAACCGCTCGGTGAGGATCGCCCGGGCACCGTCCAGGGCTGCCTGCGGATCGGCGACACCCTTGTCGGCGTCGACGAAGGCGGCGGCCGCCGCCAGCGGGTCCACCCCGGGATCCCCGAGCAGCCCCTCGGCCAGCGGCTCCAGGCCGGCCTCCCGTGCGATCTGCGCCTTGGTCCGCCGCTTCGGCTTGTACGGCAGGTAGATGTCCTCCAGCCGCGCCTTGGTCTCGGCGCTCCGGATCTGCGCCGCCAGCTCGTCGGTGAGCTTGCCCTGCTCCCGCACCGACTCCAGGATCGCCGTCCGCCGCTCTTCAAGCTCCCGCAGATAGCGCAGCCGCTCCTCGAGCGTGCGCAGCTGCGCGTCGTCGAGCATCTCGGTCGCTTCCTTGCGGTAGCGGGCGATGAAGGGCACCGTCGAACCGCCGTCGAGCAGCTCCACGGCAGCCTTGACCTGCCGCTCCCGTACGCCGAGCTCCTCGGCGATCCTGCCTTCGATGGACCCTGGAACCAGGGACCCGGGTGTCGTCACGATCCCGTACCGCCTTCTCCACTGAGGTTGCGCCGCAATTGTGGCAGGTGACACCGACAACCGGGCCCCAGGGCGCCGTTCCGCGACACGGACTCTGCCCGATTCCCCCGCACACCCGAAAAACCACCCGCACACCTGAATGAATCAGGCGAACGGATCCCCGCCCCCTCGATCACCCGCTCCCTACGATCCGTCCGCCTCACCCGATCCGCCGCAACGGAGCTCAGCCCCGACGGCGCCGTCCAGCGGTGCCGTACCGGCCGCGCCCCCCGAGACGCCCCCGAGAGGACCCCCGCCCCGGCCCCCGGCTGCGTCAGCCCTTGCCGAGAAGATCCGCGGGAAACGCCCCCGCGGCCACCGCCGCCCTCGCGAAGCCCGCCGCCAGTTCCGTCAGCCGGGCCACCCCGTCGGCCCCCAGGTGCTCGTACGGTGCCCGGTCCAGGCGGTCCGTCTCCGTCTCGATGTCCGCCCGCAGGGCCACCCCCGCCTCGGTCAGCTCGCCCGCCGCGTCGAGCAGGCCGCGCTCCCGCAGCCGGTCCACCGCCGCGTCCCAGTCGTCCTGGCTCCAGCCACGCGTGGCGAACACCCACTTCGGGGTCATGCCCTTGCCGGTCGCCGTGTGCGTCACCACCGCCTCCAGCCCGTCGAGACCGGCCGCCAGCAGCGCCGCGAGGTGTCCGTCGCCGCGGTGCTCGCGCAGCAGCGTGCCCGCGTACCAGTAGGCGAGGTGGGGCTCCCGGGGCACCGGCAGGTCCGCGTTGGCGGCGTACAGCGGGCGGCCGGAGCGCGAGCAGGCCTCGGTGGCGCGCAGCGCGAGCCGCGCGGCCTCGGCCATCCCGTCGGAGCCCACCGCGTCCGCGCCGAGCAGCCGCCGCATCGACGCGTCGACGGCACGCGCGCGTGCGGCGAGGACGTCCTTCGGGGACGCGGTCTCCCAGACGGCCGGCACGTGCCGGGCCACCAGCTCGTACTTGTAGTTGTAGAACGTCGCCGTCACCGTGCCGGCCCCGACCGGCCCCAACGCGGCCGCCCGCACCGCGAAGTTGACGGCCCGCGGATGGGTCACCCCGAGCGCGGCCAGTTCCTCGGCCAGCTCGGGGCTGAAGAAGTGGGTCGCGTGCAGGGAGTTGAGCAGGGTGTGGCAGCGGCGGCCGGCGCGCGGCTCCAGGACGGGGGTTGTCATGGCGGCACGCTACTTACTGGTTGGTACGGACTTCCAGTGTCCGGACCGATGCCGGGCCCGTACTCCGTCCGGCATGGCAGGAAAGGTGGGCTGCTCGTCATTGCGGCCATCTGCGGACCGGCCAACAATCGATGACATGGCGCAGCGAACCGTTCTCGTGGTCCTCTTCGACGGCGTCCAGAGCCTCGACGTCACCGGCCCCGTGGAGGTCTTCACGGGCGCCGAGACCCACACGCCGGGCAGCTACCTGATCCGTACGGCCTCCCTGGACGGCGCTGCCGTGCGCACCTCCAGCGGGCTGACCGTCGTACCGGACCAGGCGCTGGCGGACGCGTCCGACCCGCACACCCTGCTCGTCCCCGGCGGTCAGGGCACCCGGCGGCCCGACCCGGAGCTGGTGGCGTGGCTGCGGGCGCACGGGCCGCGCGCCGGGCGGCTGGTCTCCGTCTGCACCGGCGCCATCCTGCTCGCCGCCGCCGGGCTCCTGGACGGACACCGGGCGACCACCCACTGGGCGTACTGCGAGAAGCTGGCCCGCGACCATCCCGCCGTCGACGTCGCCCCCGACCCGATCTACGTCCGGGACGGTCACGTCGCCACCTCGGCGGGTGTCACCTCCGGCATCGACCTCGCGCTCGCGCTGGTCGAGGAGGACCTCGGCCGGGACGTGGCGCTCACCGTCGCCCGGCACCTGGTGGTGTTCCTGCGCAGACCCGGCAACCAGGCCCAGTTCAGCGCCCAGCTCGCCGCCCAGACCGCACAGCGCGCACCGCTGCGGGAGGTCCAGCTGGGGGCACCTCCCACGCCCTTAAGGCAGTGGGGGAGGATCACCGAGCACCCGGACGACGACCTGAGCGTCGAGGCCCTGGCCGCCCGGGCCGCGCTCTCGCCCCGCCACTTCGCCCGCGCCTTCCAGACCGAGACCGGGACGACGCCCGGCCGCTACGTCGACCGGGTCCGGGTGGAACACGCCCGCCGGCTCCTGGAGGACACCGGCGACGGCGTCGAGGAGGTCTCCCGCGCCAGCGGCTACGGCACGCCCGAGGCGATGCGCCGCGCCTTCCTCAAGGCCCTCGGCACGACCCCCGCCGAATACCGGCGCAGGTTCAGCCCAGCGCCCGTCAGCCAACCCCGTTAGGAGAGCCATGCAGTTCGCGATCGTCCTCTACGACCGCTTCACCGCCCTCGACGCCGTGGGGCCGTACGAGACCCTGGGCCGGCTCCCGGACTCCGAGGTCGTCTTCGTCGCCGAGGAGGCCGGCCCCGTCCGCACCGACAACGGGAACCTCGCGCTGATCGCCGAGAAGACCTTCGCCGAGGTGCCGCACCCCGATGTCGTGGTTGTCCCCGGCGGCCCCGGCCAGACCCCGCAGATGACGAACGAGGTCCTCCTCGACTGGATCCGCACCGCCGACGCCACCAGCACCTGGACGACCTCCGTGTGCACCGGCTCCCTGCTGCTCGCCGCCGCCGGCCTCCTCGAAGGGCGCCGCGCCACCTCGCACTGGCTGGCCCTCGACGAACTGCGCAAGTACGGCGCCGAGCCGACGGGGGAGCGGGTCGTCGTCGACGGCAAGTACGTCACCGCGGCCGGCGTCTCCGCCGGCATCGACATGGGCCTCACCCTGCTCGGCCGGATCTCCGGAGACGCCGTCGCCCAGGCCGTACAGCTCGGGATCGAGTACGACCCCCAGCCGCCCTACGACGCGGGCTCCCCGCAGAAGGCGCCCGCCGAGGTCGTCGACCTGCTCCGCTCGATGAGCCGGTTCATCCTCGGGGCGGAACTGCCCACGTGAACCGCGGCTGACGGCGCTCCAGGAACGCGGCGACGCCCTCGGCGGTGTCGCCGCTGCCGCGTGCCTGCTCCGCCCAGTGCGCGTCCCGGTCCGTGCGGCCGTTCGCGAACTCCTTCGCCGCGGCCTGCGTCAGCTGCGAGCGGGCGGCCAGGATCCGGGTGAACTCGGCCACCCGCTTGTCCAGCCCGCCCTCCGGCAGCACCTCGTCGACCAGACCGGTGCGCAGCGCCCGCTCCGCGTCGATCAGCTCGCCGGAGAAGAGCAGGTACTTGGTGGTGGCAGGGCCGACGAGGGACACCAGGCGGCGGGTGGAGGCGGCCGGGTAGACGATGCCGAGCTTGGCCGGTGTCACCCCGAACAGCGCGCCCTCCTCGGCGAACCGCAGGTCGCAGGCGGCGGCGAGTTGCGAGCCGCCGCCGACGCAGTGGCCGCGCACCGCGGCCAGGGTCGGCTTGGGGAACGCGGCGAGTGCCTCCTCGGCGGCGACGGCGAGGGACTGTGCCTCGGCGGGGGAGCCCTGGAGGGTGGAAATGTCGGCGCCGGCGCAGAAGGTGCCGCCCTCGCCGGTGAGGACCAGGGCCCGCACGGCGGGGTCGGCGGCGAGGCCGTCGAGGAGCGGCGGGAGGGCGCGCCACATCTCCGCGGTCATCGCGTTGCGTTTGGCCGCGTTGCCCATGACTACCGTGGCAACGGCTTCTTCGACCCGGTGGGTGAGGCGGGGCTCCATGGGCGGGATGCTATAGGCGCGCGGCTGCCGTGCCCCCAGGGGGCTGCCGTCGTATCCCGCGGAAAGTTCTCATACCCGTACAACCCGAATAGTTCGCGAAATCGGCATCGGGGAGGGCAAGAGTCGCCGCTCAACTGACCTTGTCATACGCCAACGGTCAGATCCGCTCGATATTCGCTGACTTGTGTTCAGTCATCCGGGCCGGAGCGGGTCGTTACCAACACTCGACGTGTGGTGACAATCGAGCGCGAGGGTGGCGACCGGACGATGGAGAACCACGGGCGTGGGCACGACCCGCGTCCAGAGGGAGGCGGCGCTGCGCCGCCGGATCCGCTGCCGTACGAAGGAGTCTGGCGGTTCACCGCCGCCGCCGTGGACGCCTCGGTCCCGCAGGCGCGCCGCGCCGTCCGGGACCTGCTCCAGCGCCAGGGCGTCCCGGTCTCGGAGGACCTGGTGTACGGGCTGTTGCTGATCGTCTCCGAGCTGGTCACCAACGCGGTCAAGCACGCGGCGCTGCTGTCGCCGGTGCTCGCCGTCGAGGTCGCCGTCGGCGCCGAGTGGGTGCGGGTGTCGGTGGAGGACAACCACCCCTACCGCCCGACCGCCCTGGAGGCCGACCACGGCCAGACCGGCGGCCGGGGGCTGCTGCTGGTGCGGGAGGTGGCCCGGGAGGCGGGCGGGGTCGTGGACGTGGAGCACACGTCGAGCGGCGGCAAGGTGATCTGGGCCGCCCTGCCGCTCAAACCCGCGACGCTGCCGTGAGGCCTCGCGAAGGCCTGGTGAGGATTCTCACCAGCCGGCGGACGGGCCCGTCAGTTCCCTGATCGCCGGGCGGGCCGCGTCCAGCACGGTCATGAACCACGACGAGAAGGGGTCCTGGGCGTGCCGCTCGGTCAGCTCGGCGGCCGTCACGAAGACGGTCGCCTCGACCTCCTCCGGGTCCGGCGCGAGCGGCGCCTGGACCATGCCGACGAACAGGTGGTTGAACTCCTGCTCGACGAGGCCGGAGGCCGGGTCCGGGTGGTTGTAACGGACCGTGCCCGCCTCGGCGAGCAGCGACGGGGAGACCCCCAGCTCCTCGAAGGTCCGCCGGGCGGCCGCCGCGAAGGGCGCCTCACCGGGGTAGGGGTGGCCGCAGCAGGTGTTGGACCACACGCCGGGGGAGTGGTACTTGCCCAGGGCCCGCTGCTGGAGCAGCAGTCTGCCGTGCTCGTCGAAGAGGAAGACGGAGAACGCCCGGTGCAGCTGCCCGGGCGGCTGGTGCGCGGCCAGCTTCTCCGCGGTGCCGATGGTCACACCCTTCTCGTCGACGAGTTCGAGGAAAATCGCGTCTGCGGTCCCTTCCGACGTGCTGTGCGTCGCGGTGGCAGGTGTGATCGGCATACCCATCCTTCGCCTCGGTCTTCGCACCAAGTCTGCCGTACGAATCCGACACTCCCGGCACTTCCCGGCACGGGCACGCCGGAAGAGGGACCCGGTAGTTGATCGTGCCCTACCGGTGCCGGAGGGAACCGTCCGGGGGTCTCGAACACAAGGACGCCGGGGGAGTGCGGAGGGCTGCGTTCCGGTGTCCGGCCGTGCCGGGGTCAGTGGCAGAGCCGGGCCTCGTGCTCCGCGTGCCCGCCCGGCTCCAGCTGGAAGGTGCAGTGCTCCACGTCGAAGTGGTGGCCCAGACAGCCCTGCAGCTCGTGCAGCATCTTCTCGTGGCCGATGGCGCTCAGCACGTCCGAGCGGACCACCACGTGCGCCGACAGCACTGGCATCCCCGAGGTGATCGTCCAGGCGTGCAGGTCGTGGACGTCCTCCACGCCGTCAAGGGCCAGGATGTGCGACCGTACCTCCGCCATGTCGACGTCCCGCGGCGCCGCCTCCAGCAGGACGTCCAGGGTCTCGCGCATCAGCTTCAGCGTCCTCGGCACGATCATCAGGCCGATGACCAGCGAGGCGATCGGGTCGGCCGCCTGCCAGCCGGTGGTCAGGATCACCACGGCCGAGATCAGCACCGCCAGCGAGCCCAGCGCGTCGGTCGCCACCTCCAGGAAGGCGCCGCGCACGTTCAGGCTCTCCTGCTGGCCGCGCACCAGCAGCGTGAGCGAGATCATGTTCGCGACGAGGCCGATCAGACCGAACACGATCATCTGGCCGCCGTGCGTGTCCGCGGGCGTGAGGAACCGCTGGACCGCCTCGTACAGCACGTAGCCGCCGACCACGAGCAGCAGCAGGCAGTTCGCCAGGGCGGCGAGGATCTCGGCGCGGGCGAGGCCGAAGGTGCGGTTGGTGCTCGCCGGGCGGTTGGCGAAGTGGATCGCCAGCAGGGCCATGCCGAGGCCCAGCGCGTCGGTCGCCATGTGGGCCGCGTCCGCGATCAGCGCGAGCGAGTCGGCCAGCAGACCGCCGGCGATCTCGACCACCATCACCCCGAGGGTGATGGCGAGCGCCACCCTGAGCCGCCCGCGGTACGCCGCCGCGGCCGTGCCGGTGGGCGGCGCGTGGCTGTGCCCGTGGCCGTGGTCGTGCCCTGCCCCCATGAGATACGCCTCCTGTGTTCGCCCGGGATCACAGTGAACTACGGGTGGGGGGTATCCGGCAACGCGGCACTGAACACCGTTGTCATGTGCCCTGACCTGCGGAAACGAACCCCAGGTCAGGGCAGCCTCAGTTACCCGCCGTGCCGGACCGGACCCCCCGCGTGGCCGGTCGCGAGGCCGCGGACCGGTGTCCCCAATGCCCGTTCTGTGAGCGCCATTTGTGGGCCGGGGCCCGGATCGCGGATGATGATCTCGGCAAAGGCAGGGGCAGAGCGGGTCGACCGTGCCGTTAACGGCCGGTGAACAAGCAGTCCTCACCATCCGATAACCTCTGCCGAATGCCGTCCGGGGGCCACCAGGCACACCGCGCCCCACCACGCAGCAGACCGGCGCACATACGCCGGCACCCAGGGAGTGAGTTCGGTTGTCGACCGCCATCGTCACCGGTCCGCCGGTGCCCGGATCGTCACTGGAGAGCGATCTGCGGGCGCTCGGCTTCGAGGTGCGGGCGGCGTCGGACACCGCGGAGGCCGAGGCCCTGCTCACGGCCGTACCCGCCGACCGGCGCGTCGCCGTCGTCGACGCCCGCTTCGTCGGCCATGTGCACGCCCTGCGCCTCGGCCTCACCGACCCCCGTTTCCCGCTCGCCGCGATCCCCGGCGCCGTCACCGCCCAGCCGGGCGCCCGGCCGGCCCTGGCCCGGGCGCTGGCCCGGGAGGCCGCCGCGGGCGGCGGCACCGCCCTCGCCGTCGACGGCCTGGTCACCGCCCTGGACGCCGACGTCCACCGCCCCGAGCTGGGCAGCCTGGTCGCCGCCGTCCCCGCCGACCCGCAGGCCCGCAACGAGGCACGGCAGGCCGTCGCCGCCGTCGACGACGAGGCCGTACGCCTGAAGTCGGCCGTGAAGTCCCGGGACGGCTTCTTCACCACCTTCTTCGTCAGCCCGTACTCCCGGTACCTCGCCCGCTGGTGCGCCCGCCGCGGACTGACCCCCAACCAGGTCACCACCGCCTCGCTACTCACCGCCCTGATCGCGGCGGCCTGCGCGGCCACGGGCACCCGGATCGGCTTCGTCGCCGCGGGCGTCCTGCTGCTCTGCTCGTTCGTCCTGGACTGCACCGACGGCCAGCTCGCCCGGTACTCCCTGCAGTACTCCACCCTCGGCGCCTGGCTGGACGCCACCTTCGACCGGGCCAAGGAGTACGCCTACTACGCCGGCCTCGCCCTGGGCGCCGCCCGCGGTGGCGACGACGTATGGGCCCTCGCCCTCGGCGCCATGATCCTGCAGACCTGCCGGCACGTGGTCGACTTCTCCTTCAACGAGGCCAACCACGACGCCACCGCCAACACCAGCCCCACCGCCGCGCTCTCCGGCCGGCTCGACAGCGTCGGCTGGACGGTCTGGGTGCGCCGGATGATAGTGCTGCCCATCGGCGAACGATGGGCACTGATAGCCGTCCTCACGGCCGCCACCACCCCGCGGATCACTTTCTACGTGCTGCTGGTCGGCTGCGCCTTCGCCGCCACGTACACCACGGCCGGGCGGGTGCTGCGGTCGCTGACCCGGAAGGCGAAGCGGACGGACCGGGCGGCGCAGGCGCTGGCGGACCTGGCGGACAACGGCCCCCTCGCGGGATTCGTGTCCCGCACCGGCGGGCCTACCCCGCTCGGCCACCCGCTCGTGCTGGCGCTCGCCGGAGTGGCGGTTCTCACCGCCTCCCTCTTCTCCGGGGTGACCTGGGCGCCGGTCGTGGGCGCGTTCGTCTACGCCGTCGCCTCCGGCCGGGCCCTGGCCGGCCCGCTCAAGGGCGCCCTCGACTGGCTGGTCCCGCCCCTCTTCCGGGCCGCCGAATACGGCACCGTGCTCGTCCTCGCAAGCAAATCCGGGGTGAACGGAGCCCTTCCTGCGGCTTTCGGTCTGGTGGCCGCCGTCGCCTACCATCACTACGACACGGTGTACCGCATCCGCGGCGACGCCGGGGCGCCGCCGGCCTGGCTGGTACGTGCCGTCGGGGGGCAGGAGGGGCGGACGCTGCTCGTCACCGTCCTGGCCGCGGTGCTCACCGCCGCGCAGTTCAAGGCCGCGCTCACGGTCCTCGCCGTGGTCGTGGCCGGGCTGGTGCTCGTCGAGAGCATCCGCTTCTGGGTGTCCGCAGGGGCGCCCGCCGTACACGACGAAGGAGAACCCGCATGATCGGCCTCGTGCTGGCGGCCGGCGCCGGACGGCGTCTGCGCCCCTACACCGACAGCCTGCCCAAGGCGCTGGTGCCGGTGGGGCCTGCCGGGATAGAGGACTCGATCACGGTGCTCGACCTGACCCTGGGCAACTTCGCCGAGATCGGCCTGACC
Organism: Streptomyces sp. NPDC001980; assembly: GCF_040296885.1. Taxonomy (NCBI): domain Bacteria; kingdom Bacillati; phylum Actinomycetota; class Actinomycetes; order Kitasatosporales; family Streptomycetaceae; genus Streptomyces; species Streptomyces sp. NPDC001980. The sequence goes on from NZ_JBEOYD010000023.1 coordinate 86,427, forward strand.
GAGGTCGCGATCATCGTCGGCTACCGCAAGGAGGCCGTCTACGAGCGCAAGGCGGCCCTTGAGGCCAAGTACGGGCTCAAGCTCACCCTCATCGACAACGACAAGGCCGAGGAGTGGAACAACGCCTACTCCCTGTGGTGCGGCCGTGACGCCCTCAAGGACGGCGTGATCCTCGCCAACGGCGACACCGTGCACCCGGTCTCCGTCGAGGAGACGCTGCTCGCCGCCCGCGGCGACGGCCGGCGGATCATTCTCGCCCTGGACACCGTGAAGTCCCTCGCGGACGAGGAGATGAAGGTCGTCGTCGACGCCGACAAGGGCATGACGAAGATCACCAAGCTGATGGACCCCGCCGAGGCCACCGGCGAGTACATCGGCGTCACCCTCATCGAGGGCGACGCCGCGCCCGAGCTGGCCGAGGCGCTGAAGGCGGTCTGGGAGACCGACCCGCAGCAGTTCTACGAGCACGGCTACCAGGAGCTGGTCAACCGCGGCTTCCGCATCGACGTCGCGCCGATCGGCGACGTCCGGTGGGTCGAGATCGACAACCACGACGACCTCGCCCGGGGACGGGAGATCGCGTGCCAGTACTGACCCGGCTGATCCCCTCGCCGGTCGTCGTCGACATCCGCCCGGGTGCCCTCGACGACCTGGCCGGGGTGCTCGCCGACGAACGCATCTCGCACTCCGGCCGGCTCGCCGTCGCCGTCAGTGGCGGCTCCGGCTCCAAGCTGCGTGACCGCGTCTCGCCCAGCCTGCCCGGCGCCACTTGGTACGAGGTCGGCGGCGGCACTCTCGACGACGCGATCCGGCTGGCCGGCGAGATCAAGGCCGGCCGCTACGACGCGGTCGTCGGCCTCGGCGGCGGCAAGATCATCGACTGCGCCAAGTTCGCGGCGGCCCGGGTGGGCCTGCCGCTGGTCGCCGTACCGACGAACCTCGCGCACGACGGCCTGTGCTCGCCCGTCGCCACCCTCGACAACGACGCGGGCCGCGGGTCGTACGGCGTGCCGAACCCGATCGCGGTCGTCATCGACCTCGACGTCGTCCGGGAGGCCCCGGCGCGCTTCGTGCGCTCCGGCATCGGCGACGCCGTCTCCAACATCTCGGCGATCGCGGACTGGGAGCTGTCCCACCGCGTCACCGGCGAGAAGATCGACGGTCTGGCGGCCGCCATGGCGCGCCAGGCCGGCGAGGCGGTGCTGCGCCACCCCGGCGGCATCGGCGAGAACGACTTTCTCCAGGTGCTCGCCGAGGCGCTGGTGCTCAGCGGCATCGCCATGTCGGTGTCGGGCGACTCCCGCCCGTCCTCCGGCGCCTGCCACGAGATCAACCACGCCTTCGACCTGCTCTTCCCGAGGCGTGCCGCCAGCCACGGCGAGCAGTGCGGGCTCGGCGCGGCCTTCGCGATGTACCTGCGCGGAGCCCACGAGGAGTCCGTGTACATGGCCGATGTGCTGCGCCGGCACGGACTGCCGGTGCTGCCGGAGGAGATCGGCTTCACTGTGGACGAGTTCGTCCGGGTCGTCGAGTTCGCCCCGGAGACCCGGCCCGGCCGCTACACCATCCTCGAACACCTCGACCTCAAGACCCACCAGATCAAGGACTTCTACGTCGACTATGTCAAGGCCATCGGTAGCTGAACTCCGTCCGGTCGTGCACCCCGTGGGGGTCAAGGACCGGCGCAGCGGTGAGCACTGGATGGGGCGCCTCTACATGCGTGAGGTGTCCCTGCGGGTCGACCGCTACCTGGTGAACACCAGGGTCACGCCCAACCAGCTCACGTACCTGATGACCGTCTTCGGCGTGCTCGCCTGCCCGGCCCTGCTGGTGCCGGGCATCTGGGGCGCGGTGCTCGGCGTGGTCTGCGTCCAGATGTACCTGCTGCTCGACTGCGTCGACGGCGAGGTCGCCCGCTGGAAGCAGCAGTACTCGCTGGGCGGCGTCTACCTGGACCGGGTCGGTGCCTACCTCACCGACGCCGCCGTCCTGGTCGGGCTCGGGCTGCGCGCCGCCGACCTGTTCGGCAGCGGCCGTATCGACTGGCTGTGGGCCTTCCTCGGCACCCTGGCCGCGCTCGGCGCGATCCTGATCAAGGCCGAGACCGACCTGGTCGGCGTGGCCCGGCACCAGGCCGGGCTTCCGGTGGTCAAGGAGGCCGCCGCCGAGATGCGGTCCTCCGGGATGGCGCTGGCCCGCCGGGCCGCCGCCCTGTTCCGGTTCCACCGGCTGATCCTCGGCATCGAGGCCTCTCTGCTGATCCTGCTGCTGGCCGTCGCCGACCACTTCCACGGCGATCTCTTCTGGACCCGGCTCGGCACCGCCGTGCTGGCCGGCATCGCGCTGCTGCAGACCCTGCTGCACCTGGTCTCGGTCCTGGCGTCGAGCAGGCTGCGGTGAGCGCCGGGCTGAAGGTCGGCGCGGTCGTGATCACCATGGGCAACCGCCCCGACGAACTGCGTGCCCTCCTCGACTCGGTCGCCAAGCAGGACGGCGACCGGGTCGAGGTGGTCGTCGTCGGCAACGGCTCGCCCGTCCCGGACGTTCCGGACGGTGTCCGCACCCTGGAGCTGCCCGAGAACCTCGGGATCCCCGGCGGGCGCAACGTCGGCATAGAGGCCTTCGGCCCGAGCGGCCGCGATGTCGACATACTGCTCTTCCTCGACGACGACGGCCTGCTCGCCGAGCACGACACCGCCGAGCTGTGCCGCCAGGCCTTCGCCGCCGACCAGCGGCTCGGCATCATCAGCTTCCGCATCGCCGACCCGGACACCGGGCAGACCCAGCGCCGGCACGTGCCGAGGCTCCGGGCCTCCGACCCGATGCGCTCCTCCCGGGTCACCACCTTCCTCGGCGGCGCCAACGCCGTCCGCACCCAGGTCCTCGCCGAGGTCGGCGGCCTGCCGGACGAGTTCTTCTACGCCCATGAGGAGACCGACCTGGCCTGGCGGGCCCTGGACGCCGGCTGGATGATCGACTACCGCTCCGACATGGTCCTCAACCACCCCACCACCGCCCCTTCCCGGCATGCGGTCTACCACCGGATGGTCGCCCGCAACCGGGTCTGGCTGGCCCGCCGCAACCTGCCCGCCCCCCTGGTCCCGGTCTACCTCGGGGTGTGGCTGCTGCTGACCCTGGTGCGCCGCCCCTCCCGCCCGGCCCTGCACGCCTGGTTCGCCGGCTTCCGGGAGGGCTGGACCACCCCGTGCGGACCCCGCCGCCCGATGCGCTGGCGGACCGTGTGGAAACTCACGCGACTGGGCCGTCCCCCGGTGATCTGACAAGCTCGAAGGTGCGTGTCCGCGCGTACGGCGTGCGGACACGCCACGGGAACGGCCGCGCATGGCGCGCGGACGCCCCCGGGAATGTGTCTGATGGCGGAGACGTGTCGCGCCTAATAGCACAATTCCGTAAGACGAACGTAAGACGCATCCGAAAGCGAATCCGAAGGCGGATCCGGCGACGGGTGCGATGACGGATCCGAAGACGAAGGCTTCCATCCTTGAGTGAGACAACGCATGACGGCGGGATCGCGGTGACCGCGGTGCCGTCCCCCGACGAGGGCCTCACGGCGGCGCAGCTCGCCGCCAGGTACGGGCTCGCGGTGAGCGGCGCACGCCCCTCGCTGCCCGAGTACGTACGCCAGCTCTGGGGGCGGCGCCACTTCATCCTGGCCTTCTCGCAGGCGAAGCTCACGGCCCAGTACAGCCAGGCCAAGCTCGGCCAGCTCTGGCAGGTGGCCACGCCGCTGCTGAACGCCGCCGTGTACTACTTCATCTTCGGCGTCATCCTGCACGCCAGCCGCGGCATGTCACAGGACGTCTACATCCCGTTCCTGGTCACCGGGGTGTTCACCTTCACGTTCACCCAGAGCTCGATCATGACGGGCGTGCGGGCGATCTCGGGCAACCTCGGTCTGGTGCGGGCGCTGCACTTCCCGCGCGCCTCGCTGCCGATCTCCTTCGCGCTCCAGCAGCTCCAGCAGCTGCTGTTCTCGATGATCGTGATGGTCGCCGTGGTGGTCGGGTTCGGCAGCCGCCCGGGCCTGTCCTGGGTGCTGGTCGTCCCGATCCTGTTCCTGCTGTTCCTCTTCAACACCGGCCTGGCCCTGATCGTGGCCCGGCTGGGCGCCAAGACGCCGGACCTCGCCCAGCTGCTGCCGTTCGTGCTGCGCACCTGGATGTACATGTCCGGTGTGATGTTCTCGATCACGAAGATGATGGAGGGCCGGCCGGAGTGGGCGCGCACGCTGTTCCAGGTGAACCCCGCCACCGTCTTCATGGACCTGATGCGCTTCGCCCTCATCGACGGCTACGGCGCCTCGAACCTGCCGCCGCACGTCTGGGCCGTCGCGCTGTCCTGGGCCGTGGTCGTGTTCGCCGGCGGTTTCGTGTATTTCTGGAAGGCGGAGGAGCGGTACGGCCGTGGCTGAGCAGACCATAGGGGAGCGGATCCCCACCGTCATCGCGGAGGACGTGCACATCGTCTACCGTGTCAACGGCGCCAAGTCCGGCAAGGGCAGCGCGACGTCCGCCCTCAGCCGGATCATCAAGCGCGGCGACGACCGGGGCGTCCGCAAGGTGCACGCGGTCCGCGGCGTCTCCTTCGTCGCCTACCGCGGCGAGGCCATCGGCCTGATCGGCTCCAACGGCTCCGGCAAGTCCACCCTGCTGCGCGCCATCGCCGGCCTGCTGCCCGCCGAGAAGGGCAGGGTCTACACCAACGGCCAGCCCTCGCTGCTCGGCGTCAACGCGGCCCTGATGAACGACCTCACAGGTGAGCGCAACGTCATCCTGGGCGGCCTCGCCATGGGCATGTCCCGTGAGGACGTCAGGGCCCGCTACCAGGAGATCGTCGAGTTCTCCGGCATCAACGACAAGGGCGACTTCATCACCCTGCCGATGCGCACCTACTCCTCCGGCATGGCGGCCCGGCTCCGCTTCTCCATCGCCGCCGCCAAGGACCACGACGTCCTCATGATCGACGAGGCGCTGGCCACCGGTGACGCGGCCTTCCGCAAGCGCTCCGAGGACCGGATCCGCGAACTCCGAGAGCACGCCGGCACGGTGTTCCTGGTCAGTCACAACAACAAGTCGATCCGCGACACCTGCGACCGCGTCCTGTGGCTGGAGCGCGGTGAGCTGCGCATGGACGGCCCGACCGAAGAGGTGCTCAAGGAGTACGAGAAGTTCACGGGCAAGTAGACCCGTCCGGCTCAGGCCCCGCCGGAACCTTTCCGGTGGGGCCCGCGTCTGCAAAGGAAACGTCAACTCGGGCTCGCCTTAGGAATCTTGACGCCAATCGGTGTGTTGTTGTGATCTGCGGGACACCCCGACGAACCTCGATGCGTTGTACAACGTAAGCTGTACCGGTCCCGGAAAGCGGCAAGTGGGGCGATAATGCGCGACACCCTCCGCCGGGCCGCCCTGCGGACTGCTGGGCGGCGTGTCCGAAATAGTGTGTATTGGGTCGGCAGTGTAGAACGGGAGATGTGACGGCAATGGCTACGGAAACTCCCCAGCTCAACGCAGGCCGCGCCGTCCCCGCCCCGGGCAGCGAACGGTGACGGCAACCGGCCCGGCGCGCACCGGAGACCCGGAGCGCGGCACCCTGGACAAGGCCGCGGACGAGAACTTCCCCGTGGCCCCGTTCTTCCTGCCGAAAGCCTGGCGTGACGACCTGATGGCGGTGTACGGCTTCGCCCGCCTCGTCGACGACATCGGCGACGGCGACCTGGCCCCCGGCGGCGCCGACGCCCGCCTCCTCGGAGTGTCCCCCGAGGACGCCGAGGACCGCCTGGTCCTGCTCGACGCCTTCGAGGCCGACCTGCGCCGCGTCTTCGACGCCACCCCGTACCACCCCCTGCTGCGCCGCCTGCAGCCCACGGTCCGCCGCCGCGCGCTGTCCCCCGACCCCTTCCTCGGGCTGATCGCCGCCAACCGTCAGGACCAGCTCGTCAAGCGCTACGAGACCTACGACGACCTCGTCGCCTACTGCGAGCTGTCCGCCAACCCCGTCGGCCGCCTGGTCCTTGCCGTCACCGGCACCTCGACCCCCGCGCGGATCCGGCTCTCCGACTCGATCTGCACCGCACTCCAGATCGTCGAACACCTCCAGGACGTGGCCGAGGACCTCGGCCGCGACCGGATCTATCTGCCCGCCGAGGACATGAAGCGCTTTCACGTCCAGGAGGCGGATCTCGCCAGGAAAACCGCGGGCGCATCGGTGCGTGCACTGGTTGCATACGAAGCACAACGCGCCCGCGATCTCCTGAATGAAGGCGCCCCCCTTGTGGGTAGCGTCCACGGCAGGTTGAAGCTGCTGCTTGCGGGGTTCGTGGCGGGGGGAAGGGCGGCGGTCCACGCGATCGCCGCCGCCGAATACGACGTACTTCCCGGCCCGCCCAAGCCCGGCAAGGGCCGGTTGCTGCGTGAGGTGGGCGTGACTCTGCGAGGAGAGGGGTGATCCGGACCGTGGACTCTCCCACACACGTGTCCGCACCGGTACTCGCCGCCTACAGCTACTGCGAGACGGTCACCGGACAGCAGGCACGGAACTTCGCCTACGGCATCCGGCTGCTCCCGACGCCCAAGCGGCGGGCCATGTCGGCGCTCTACGCCTTCTCCCGGCGTGTCGACGACATCGGCGACGGCGAGCTGGCGGACGACGTGAAGGCGGCCCGTCTGGAGGACACCCGGGCGCTGCTGGCCCGGGTCCAGGACGGCGCGGTCGCCGAGGACGACACCGACCCGGTCGCGGTCGCTCTCGCCCATGCCGCCCAGGCCTTCCCGATCCCGCTGGGCGGCCTGGACGAGCTGATCGACGGCGTCCTGATGGACGTCCGCGGCGAGACCTACGAGACCTGGGACGACCTCAAGGTCTACTGCCGCTGTGTGGCCGGCGCCATCGGCCGGCTCTCGCTCGGCGTGTTCGGTACGGAACCGGGGGCGCGCGGCGCCGAGCGCGCGTCGGAGTATGCCGACACGCTCGGGCTCGCGCTGCAGCTCACCAACATCCTCAGAGACGTCCGTGAGGACGCCGGCAACGGCCGTACCTACCTGCCCTCCGACGACCTCGCCAAGTTCGGCTGCTCGGCCGGGTTCCACGGGCCGACCCCGCCGGAGGGTTCCGACTTCGCCGGTCTCGTGCACTTCGAAGTACGCCGCGCCCGTGCCCTTTTCGCCGAGGGCTACCGGCTGCTGCCCATGCTCGACCGGCGCAGCGGCGCCTGTGTCGCCGCCATGGCCGGCATCTACCGCCGACTGCTCGACCGCATCGAGCGCGAACCGGAGGCGGTGCTGCGCGGCCGGGTCTCGCTGCCCGGACGCGAGAAGGCGTACGTCGCCGTGCGCGGCCTGTCCGGGCTCGACACCCGGCGCCACACCTCCCGCCTGACCGTCAGGAGGCGCGCCTGATGGACAAAGTGGGTCAAGGTGACTCCACCGGAGAGAAACGGCAGGCAACCCTCCGGCACGGCGTGGCGTCCCTGACTGCGACGGCCCGACCTGCCCCGTTCCACCGGCACGGCGGGCGGGCAGGGGAGGAAGCACGATGACCGACGGCACGCGATCCGAGCGGACGCACGACGACATCCCGTCCGGGCGCACCGCCGTCGTGGTCGGCGGTGGCCTCGCGGGCATCACGGCCGCGCTCGCGCTGGCCGACGCGGGAGTGCGCGTCACCCTTCTCGAAGGCAGGCCGAGGCTCGGCGGGCTCGCCTTCTCCTTCCAGCGCGGCGACCTGACCGTGGACAACGGCCAGCACGTGTACCTGCGTTGCTGCACCGCCTACCGCTGGTTCCTCGACCGCATCGAGGGCACGGCGCTGGCACCGCTGCAGGACCGCCTCGACGTACCCGTCCTGGACCTCGCCAAGCCGGAGGGGCGGCGCCTGGGCAGGCTGAAGCGCGACCCGCTGCCGGTACCCCTTCACCTGGGGCGCAGCCTGGCCGCCTATCCGCACCTCTCGCTCGCCGAACGGGCCAGGGTGGGGCGTGCCGCGCTCGCGCTCAAGGGGCTCGACCTCGCCGATCCGAGCCTGGACGCACAGGACTTCGGCAGCTGGCTGGCCGCCCACGGCCAGTCGGCGCGTGCCGTCGAGGCCCTGTGGGACCTGGTCGGGGTCGCCACCCTCAACGCGGTCGCGGGCGACGCCTCGCTGGGGCTCGCCGCGATGGTGTTCAAGACCGGTCTGCTGTCCGCCCCGGGCGCGGCCGACATCGGCTGGGCCCATGTGCCGCTGGGCGAACTGCACGACCGGCTGGCCCGCAAGGCGCTCGACTCCGCGGGCGTGCGTACCGAGGTCCGTTCACGCGTCACCTCCGTCTCCACTAACGAGAACGGAACCTGGAGCGTTCAGGTTCCCGGCGAGACGCTCACAGCCGACGCCGTCGTGCTCGCCGTCGCCCAGCGCGAGGCCTACGACCTGCTCCCGTCCGGTGCCCTCGACGCCCCGGAGCACCTGCTGGAGATCGGCACCGCGCCGATCCTCAACGTCCATGTGGTCTACGACCGTACGGTGCTCACCAAGCCGTTCTTCGCGGCCCTCGGCACCCCGGTCCAGTGGGTGTTCGACCGCACCCACGCCTCCGGGCTGCGCACGGGGCAGTACCTCGCGCTGTCCCAGTCGGCCGCCCAGGACGAGATCGACATGCCCGTGGCCGATCTGCGCGAGCGCTATCTGCCCGAGCTGGAAAGGCTGTTGCCCGGTGCGCGCGGCGCCGGGGTGCAGGACTTCTTCGTGACCCGGGAGCGTACCGCGACGTTCGCCCCCACCCCCGGCGTCGGGCGGCTGCGGCCCGGCGCCCGCACCAAGGCACCCGGCCTCTACCTGGCCGGAGCGTGGACCGCCACCGGGTGGCCCGCGACCATGGAGAGTGCGGTCCGCAGCGGTGTGAACGCGGCCGACGCCGCGTTGGGCACCCTGGGCCGGCCCCGCCCCCGTCACCTCTTCGCGTTCGAGGAGGCGGCGTGACGCTCGATCAGCAGGTGGCAGGCCCCCGCACCCCCGGTACCGCAACAAGAGGAGAAACTGTGCCCACTGTGCCCCCGGCCTCGAAGGCCGCTCGAGAGAACGCAGTGGACGTGACCGCGCTCCTGGAGCGCGGCCGGACCCTTGCCACACCGGTACTGCGGGCGGCTGTCGACCGCCTGGCCTCCCCCATGGACACCGTAGCCGCCTACCACTTCGGCTGGATCGACGCCGAGGGCAACCCCGCCGACGGCGACGGCGGCAAGGCCGTACGGCCCGCGCTCGCCGTGCTCTCCGCCGAGGTCACCGGCGCCGCACCCGAGGTCGGCATCCCGGGCGCCGTCGCCGTGGAACTCGTCCACAACTTCTCCCTGCTGCACGACGACCTGATGGACGGCGACGAACAGCGCCGGCACCGCGACACCGTCTGGAAGGTGCACGGCCCCGCCCAGGCCATCCTGGTCGGCGACGCCCTGTTCGCCCTCGCCAACGAGGTGCTGCTCGAACTCGGCACCGTGGAGGCCGGCCGTGCCACCCGCCGGATCACCACCGCCACCCGCGCCCTGATCGACGGCCAGGCCCAGGACATCTCCTACGAGCACCGCGACCGGGTCAGCGTCGAGGAGTGCCTGGAGATGGAGGGCAACAAGACCGGCGCCCTGCTCGCCGCCTCCAGCTCCATCGGCGCGGTGCTCGGCGGCGCCGACGACCGCACCGCCGACACCCTGGAGAAGTACGGCTACCACCTCGGCCTCGCCTTCCAGGCCGTCGACGACCTGCTGGGCATCTGGGGCGACCCGGAGGCCACCGGCAAGCAGACCTGGAGCGACCTGCGCCAGCGCAAGAAGTCCCTGCCGGTCGTCGCCGCGCTCGCCGCGGGCGGGCCCGCCTCCGAGCGGCTCGGCGAGATCCTCGCCGCGGACGCCAAGAGCAGCGACTTCGAGAACTTCTCCGAGGAGGAGTTCGCCGCCCGCGCCGCCCTCATCGAGGAGGCCGGCGGCCGCGAGTGGACCGCCGGAGAGGCGCGCCGTCAGCACACCATCGCCATCGAAGCCCTGCACGCCGTCGACATGCCCGACCGGGTACGGGCGCAGTTCACGGCGCTCGCCGACTTCGTCGTCGTACGAAAGAGATGATCATTATCGGTCGAATAGTCCTCGCGTAGTCGCCGGCCGGTGCGAACGCGCAGCCAGCACCGGCCGACGGCGGACCCACAGCAGAACGATTTCGCACGACTGCACGAAGGGGAAGCCATGACAGCGACGACCGACGGAAGCACCGGGGCCACCCTGCCGCCCCGGGCCGACTCGGCCAGCACCGAACTCACCGCCCCCGTGGCGGCCGGGGTACAAGAAGCCGCCGAACGCGCGGTACGGCGTGCCACCGACCATCTGCTCGCCCAGCAGGACGCGCAGGGCTGGTGGAAGGGCGACCTGGAGACCAACGTCACCATGGACGCCGAGGACCTGCTGCTCCGTCAGTTCCTGGGCATCCGCGACGAGTCCACGACGGCCGCCGCCGCGCTCTTCATCCGCGGCGAGCAGCGCGAGGACGGCACCTGGGCCACCTTCTACGGCGGCCCCGGCGAACTCTCCACCACCATCGAGGCGTACGTCGCCCTGCGGCTGGCCGGGGACGCGCCGGACGCCCCCCACATGGCGAAGGCGTCGGCGTGGATCCGCGAGCGCGGCGGGATCGCCGCCGCCCGGGTCTTCACCCGGATCTGGCTGGCCCTGTTCGGCTGGTGGAAGTGGGAGGACCTGCCCGAACTCCCGCCGGAGCTCCTGTACTTCCCCAAGTGGTTCCCGCTCAGCATCTACAACTTCGGCCAGTGGGCCCGCCAGACCATCGTGCCGCTCACCGTGGTCTCGGCCAAGCGCCCGGTGCGCCCGGCCCCCTTCCCGCTGGACGAGCTCCACACCGACCCGGCCGACCCGAACCCGCCCCAGCCGCTTGCCCCGGTGGCGAGCTGGGAGGGCGTCTTCCAGCGGCTCGACAAGGTTGTCCGCGGCTACCGCAAGGTCGCGCTGGGCCGGCTGCGCGGCTCCGCGCTCAAGTCCGCCGGCCGCTGGATCGTCGAGCGCCAGGAGAACGACGGTGCGTGGGGCGGCATCCAGCCCCCGGCCGTGTACTCGGTGATCGCCCTGTACCTGCTCGGCTACGACCTCGAACACCCCGTGCTGCGTGCGGGACTGGAGTCGCTGGATCGTTACGCCTTGTGGCGCGAGGACGGCGGCCGGATGATCGAGGCCTGCCAGTCGCCGGTGTGGGACACCTGTCTGGCGACCATTGCGCTCGCCGACGCGGGACTCCCCGCCGACCACCCGCAACTCGTCAAGGCAGCCGACTGGATGCTCGGCGAGCAGATCGTCCGCCCCGGCGACTGGGCGGTCAAACGGCCCCAGCTCCCGCCGGGCGGCTGGGCGTTCGAGTTCCACAACGACAACTACCCCGACATCGACGACACCGCCGAGGTCGTCCTCGCGCTGCGCCGGGTCAGGCACCACGACCCGGAGCGGATGGAGAAGGCCATCGGGCGCGGGGTGCGCTGGAACCTCGGCATGCAGTCGAAGAACGGCGCCTGGGGCGCCTTCGACGTCGACAACACCAGCCCGTTCCCCAACCGGCTGCCGTTCTGCGACTTCGGCGAGGTCATCGACCCGCCGTCGGCCGACGTCACCGCGCACGTCGTGGAGATGCTCGCCTTCGAGGGCATGTCCCACGACCCGCGCACCCGGCGCGGCATCGAGTGGCTGCTCGCCGAACAGGAGTCGAACGGCGCCTGGTTCGGGCGCTGGGGCGTCAACTACGTCTACGGCACCGGGTCCGTGGTACCCGCGCTCACCGCCGCCGGGCTGCCCGCCTCGCACCCGGCCATCCGGCGCGCGGTGACCTGGCTGGAGCAGGTCCAGAACGAGGACGGAGGGTGGGGCGAGGACCTGCGCTCCTACAAGTACGCCGACGACTGGAGCGGCCGCGGCGCCTCCACCGCCTCCCAGACCGCGTGGGCGCTGATGGCGCTGCTCGCGGCGGGGGAGAAGGACGCCAAGGCCGTCGAGCGGGGCATCCGGTGGCTCGCCGAGACCCAGCGCGAGGACGGCTCCTGGGACGAGCCGTACTTCACCGGCACGGGCTTCCCGTGGGACTTCTCCATCAACTACCACCTCTACCGGCAGGTCTTCCCGCTCACCGCGCTCGGCCGCTATGTCCACGGCGAGCCCACCCCCGAGGCAGAGGGGGACTGATGAGCGCCACGCCCGCGCCGGCCCCGCTGCTGATCGCCTGCGCACTCGGCATCGAGCACCTCGCCCTGCGCGCCGGCGAAAGGGGCGGCTCGGGCGGACCCGTCACCGTGCTGCGCACCGGTATGGGCCCCAGGGCGGCGGAACGGTCCGTCACCCGGGTCCTGGCCGACCCCGCGCTCGCCGGTGCCGCGGTCCTGGCGACGGGCTTCTGCGCGGGGCTCGCCCCCGGCATGCACCCCGGCGACCTGGTCGTCGCCGAGGAGACCCGGGACCCCCGCGGCAGCGTCCCGTGCGTGGGCACGGAACTCCTCGTGAAGGAACTCGTACGGACCCTGCCCGGCCGTACCGTCCACACCGGACCCGTCACCGGCTCCGACCATGTCGTTCGCGGTCACGAGCGATCGGATCTGCTCGCGACCGGCGCAATCGCGGTCGACATGGAGTCGGCGGCCACGCTCCTGAGCGCCGTGCACGCGGGCGAGCGCCCGGTTGCGGCCGTCAGGGTGGTCGTGGACGCTCCTGAACATGAACTCGTCCGGATCGGCACGGTGCGCGGTGGAATATCTGCTTTCCGCGTTCTTCGATCCGTTCTTCCAGCTTTCTTCGAATGGCACCGTTCTTTGCTGCTCCCCCGGAGGTGAGCCAGATGGCCATGCCGCTGCGTCAGTCGATCAAGGTCGCTACTTACTTGGCTGAACAGAAGCTCCGCAAGCGGGACAAGTTCCCGTTGATCGTGGAGCTGGAACCCCTCTTCGCGTGCAACCTGAAATGTGAGGGCTGCGGAAAGATCCAGCACCCGGCGGGGGTGCTGAAGCAGCGCATGCCGGTCGCGCAGGCGGTCGGCGCGGTGCTGGAGTCCGGTGCGCCGATGGTGTCCATCGCGGGCGGCGAACCCCTGATGCACCCTCAGATCGACGAGATCGTGCGGCAGTTGGTGGCGAAGCGGAAGTACGTCTTCCTGTGCACCAACGCGATGCTGCTGCGCAAGAAGATGGACAAGTTCACGCCCTCGCCCTACTTCGCCTTCGCGGTGCACATCGACGGGCTGCGCGAGCGGCACGACGAGTCCGTTGCGAAGGAAGGTGTGTTCGACGAGGCGGTGGAGGCCATCAAGGAGGCCAAGCGGCGCGGCTTCCGGGTGACCACCAACTCGACCTTCTTCAACACGGACACCCCGCAGACCATCATCGAGGTGCTCAACTTCCTCAACGACGACCTCAAGGTCGACGAGATGATGATCTCGCCCGCCTACGCCTACGAGAAGGCCCCCGACCAGGAGCACTTCCTCGGCGTGGAGCAGACCCGCGAGCTCTTCAAGAAGGCCTTCGCGGGCGGCAACCGCAAGAAGTGGCGGCTCAACCACTCCCCGCTCTTCCTGGACTTCCTGGAGGGCAAGGTCGACTTCCCGTGCACGGCCTGGGCGATCCCGAACTACTCGCTCTTCGGCTGGCAGCGCCCCTGCTACCTGATGAGCGACGGGTACGTGCCGACGTACCGCGAACTCATCGAGAAGACCGACTGGGACAAGTACGGCCGCGGCAAGGACCCGCGCTGCGCCAACTGCATGGCGCACTGCGGCTACGAGCCCACCGCCGTCCTCGCCACCATGGGATCCCTCAAGGAGTCGCTCCGCGCGATGCGCGAGACGGTCTCCGGGAACCGGGAGTGACCGCATGACCGCCATTTCCCTGGGCCTCCCCGAGGTCCCGGCCCGGCCCGTCGCCGAGCGCCGCGTGTCCCGGCAGATCCATGTCGGGCCGGTGGCGGTCGGCGGCGGCGCCCCGGTGTCCGTGCAGTCGATGACCACGACCCGCACCTCGGACATCGGCGCCACCCTTCAGCAGATCGCCGAACTCACCGCGTCCGGCTGCCAGATCGTCCGCGTCGCCTGCCCCACGCAGGACGACGCGGACGCCCTGGCGACGATCGCGAAGAAGTCCCAGATCCCGGTGATCGCGGACATCCACTTCCAGCCGAAGTACGTCTTCGCGGCCATCGAGGCCGGCTGCGCGGCGGTCCGCGTGAACCCCGGCAACATCAAGAAGTTCGACGACCAGGTGCGGGAGATCGCGCGGACCGCCAAGGACCACGGCACCCCGATCCGCATCGGGGTCAACGCGGGCTCGCTCGACCGCCGGCTCCTTGAGAAGTACGGCAGGGCGACCCCCGAGGCGCTCGTGGAGAGCGCTCTCTGGGAGGCCTCGCTCTTCGAGGAGCACGACTTCCGGGACATCAAGATCTCGGTCAAGCACAACGACCCGGTCGTGATGATCGAGGCGTACCGGCAGCTCGCCGCCCAGTGCGACTACCCGCTGCACCTCGGGGTCACGGAGGCGGGCCCGGCGTTCCAGGGCACCATCAAGTCCGCGGTCGCCTTCGGGGCGTTGCTCTCGCAGGGCATCGGTGACACGATCCGCGTCTCGCTGTCCGCCCCGCCCGCGGAGGAGGTCAAGGTCGGCATCCAGATCCTGGAGTCGCTGAACCTGCGGCAGCGGCGCCTGGAGATCGTCTCCTGCCCGTCCTGCGGACGCGCCCAGGTCGACGTCTACAAGCTGGCGGACGAGGTGACGGCAGGCCTGGAGGGCATGGAGGTGCCGCTGCGCGTCGCCGTCATGGGATGCGTGGTCAACGGCCCCGGCGAGGCACGGGAGGCCGATCTGGGGGTCGCCTCCGGCAATGGCAAGGGGCAGATCTTCGTCAAGGGCGAGGTCGTCAAGACCGTGCCCGAGTCGAAGATCGTGGAGACCCTGATCGAGGAAGCGATGAAGATCGCCGAGCAGATGGAGCAGGACGGCGCCGGGTCCGGAGCACCCGCCGTCACGGTGAGCTGAACAGCACGGACCGAGAGGGGGCCGAGCGTGACGATTCTGGAGACCATCCGGGGACCACGCGACCTGAAGGCGCTGTCCGAGGCGGAACTCGGCGAACTGTCCGAAGAAATACGCGAGTTCCTGGTGCACGCGGTCGCCAGGACCGGCGGCCACCTCGGGCCCAACCTGGGCGTCGTGGAGCTGACCGTCGCGCTGCACCGGGTCTTCGAGTCCCCGGCCGACCGCATCCTCTGGGACACCGGCCACCAGAGTTACGTCCACAAGCTGCTGACCGGCCGTCAGGACTTCTCCAAGCTGCGCGGCAAGGGCGGCCTGTCCGGATATCCCTCGCGCGAGGAGTCCGAGCACGACGTCATCGAGAACAGCCACGCCTCCACCGCGCTCGGCTGGGCCGACGGCCTCGCCAAGGCCCGCCAGGTGCAGGGGGAGAAGGGCCATGTCGTCGCGGTCATCGGCGACGGCGCGCTGACCGGCGGGATGGCCTGGGAGGCGCTGAACAACATCGCGGCCGCCAAGGACCGGCCGCTGATCATCGTCGTCAACGACAACGAGCGGTCGTACGCCCCCACCATCGGCGGCCTCGCCAACCACCTCGCCACGCTGCGGACGACCGACAGCTACGAGAGGGTGCTGGCCTGGGGCAAGGACGTACTCCTGCGCACCCCGGTCGTGGGCAACACCATCTACGAGTCCCTGCACGGCGCCAAGAAGGGCTTCAAGGACGCCTTCGCCCCGCAGGGCATGTTCGAGGACCTGGGCCTCAAGTACGTGGGTCCGATCGACGGCCACGACATCAAGGCCGTCGAGTCGGCGCTCCGGCGCGCGAAACGTTTCCACGGGCCGGTGCTCGTGCACTGCCTCACGGAGAAGGGGCGCGGCTACGAGCCCGCGCTCGCCCACGAGGAGGACCACTTCCACACCGTCGGCGTGATGGACCCGCTCACCTGCGAGCCGCTCGCGCCGTCCAACGGCCCTTCCTGGACCTCGGTGTTCGGCGAGGAGATCGTCCGGATCGGCGAGGAACGGGACGACGTCGTGGCCATCACCGCGGCCATGCTGCACCCGGTCGGCCTCGGCAAGTTCGCCGAGCGCTTCCCCGGCCGGGTCTGGGACGTCGGCATCGCCGAGCAGCACGCGGCGGTCTCGGCGGCCGGCCTCGCGACCGGCGGACTGCACCCGGTGGTCGCCGTCTACGCCACGTTCCTGAACCGTGCCTTCGACCAGTTGCTGATGGACGTGGCGCTGCACCGCTGCGGGGTGACGTTCGTGCTGGACCGGGCGGGCGTGACCGGGGTCGACGGCGCCTCGCACAACGGCATGTGGGACATGTCCGTCCTCCAGGTGGTGCCGGGCCTGCGGATCGCCGCCCCGCGCGACGCCGAACAGCTGCGGCTCCAGCTGCGCGAGGCGGTCGCCGTGGACGACGCGCCCACCCTGGTGCGGTTCCCGAAGGAGTCGGTGGGCCCGGAGATCCCGGCGGTCGACCGGGTCGGCGGGATCGACGTCCTGCACCGCGGGGAGGACGCGCGGGTGCTGCTGGTGGCGGTCGGCGTGATGGCGCCGGTGTGCCTCCAGGCCGCGGAGCTGCTGGCCGCGCGAGGCATCGACTGCACGGTCGTCGACCCCCGTTGGGTCAAGCCCGTGGATCCCGCGCTGCCGGTGCTGGCGGCCCAGCACGAGCTGGTGGCCGTCGTCGAGGACAACAGCAGGGCGGCCGGGGTGGGCGCGGCGGTCGCGCTGGCGCTGGGCGACGCGGACGTGGACGTGCCGGTGCGGAGGTTCGGGATTCCGGAGCAGTTCCTGGCGCATGCGAAGCGGGGGGAGGTGCTGGCCGACATCGGGCTGACGCCGGTGGAGATCGCGGGGCGGATCGGAGCGAGCCTCGCGGGGCGGGGGGCCGACGCCAAGGGGGGTGCCGCAGGGGGGCGTTCGGCGAGTGCGGCGCCGTCCGGGCTGGTCGCGCCCCGCGGCGGTAGCCGCAAATCGATGCGCCCCGCGCCCCTTCGGGGCGCCTCAGCCGAGGGCGCTGTCATGGATGGCGCTTACAAGGAGAAGGAATGAGCACGGAGTTCGACCTCGGCGCGTTGCTGGCCGAGCGTGGAGCCGAGCGGTATGAGCTGCACGCCAAGTACCTGAACCACCAGCTCCCCCGCATGCTGCACACCATCGGCTTCGACAAGGTCTACGAGCGGGCCGAGGGCGCCCACTTCTGGGACGCGGACGGCAACGACTACCTGGACATGCTCGCCGGGTTCGGGGTGATGGGCCTGGGCCGTCACCACCCCGTCGTCCGCAAGGCCCTGCACGACGTCCTGGACGCGCAGCTGGCCGACCTCACCCGCTTCGACTGCCAGCCGCTGCCCGGACTGCTCGCCGAGCGCCTCCTCGCGCACAGCCCGCACCTGGACCGGGTGTTCTTCGGCAACAGCGGCACCGAGGCGGTGGAGACGGCCCTGAAGTTCGCCCGCTTCGCCACCGGCAGGCCCCGCGTCCTCTACTGCGACCACGCCTTCCACGGCCTGACCACCGGCTCGCTGTCGGTCAACGGCGAGGACGGCTTCCGGAACGGCTTCGCCCCGCTGCTGCCCGACACCGCCGTACCCCTCGGCGATCTCGACGCCCTCGCCCGCGAGCTGAAGAAGGGCGACGTGGCCGCCCTGATCGTCGAGCCGATCCAGGGCAAGGGCGTGCACGAGGCACCGCCCGGCTACCTGCGCGCCGCACAGGAGCTGCTGCACCGGCACAAGGCGCTGCTGATCGCCGACGAGGTGCAGACCGGCCTCGGCCGCACCGGCGACTTCTACGCCTACCAGCACGAGGAGGGCGTCGAGCCCGACCTGGTGTGCGTGGCCAAGGCGCTGTCCGGCGGGTACGTCCCGGTCGGCGCCACCCTCGGCAAGGACTGGATCTTCAAGAAGGTCTACTCCTCCATGGACCGCGTCCTGGTCCACTCGGCCAGCTTCGGCGCCAACGCCCAGGCCATGGCGGCCGGGCTCGCCGTCCTCTCCGTCATGGAGAACGAGCAGATCGTCGCCCATTCCCGGGCCGTGGGTGAGCAGCTCAAGTCCCGGCTGGCCGCGCTGACCGACAAGTACGAGCTGCTCGCCGAGGTACGCGGCCGGGGCCTGATGATCGGCATCGAGTTCGGCCGGCCCAGCTCGCTGAAGCTGCGCAGCCGCTGGACCATGCTGCAGGCCGCCCGCAAGGGCCTGTTCGCCCAGATGGTCGTCGTACCGCTGCTGCAACGGCACCGGATCCTCACCCAGGTGTCAGGCGACCACCTGGAGGTCATCAAGCTCATCCCGCCGCTGGTCGTCGACGAGTCGGACGTGGACCGCTTCGTGGACGCCTTCACGGACGTCATGGACGACGCCCACAGCGGCGGCGGCCTGATGTGGGACTTCGGCAAGACACTGATCAAGCAGGCGGTGGCCAACCGCTAGCTTTTTGTCTCTGAGGCAAGAAAATTGCCTCGGAGACAAAGCTGCGGCTGAATGGAGGCATGAGCCCCTCCGACAACGAGCGGGCGGGCGGGCCGGTCGACGACCTGCCCGCCGTCGCCCCGCAGCTGCGCTCCCTGCGCCGCCGCGCCGGCCTCACCCTGGAGTCCGCCGCCCGCGACGCCGGGCTGTCGCCCGCGCATCTGTCCCGGCTGGAGACCGGGCAGCGGCAGCCCTCGTTGCCGATGCTGCTCGCGCTCGCGCGTGTCTACGGTACGACGGTATCGGATCTGCTGGGGGAGACCGTCGCCGACCGGGACGCGATCGTGCGCGCCGGTGACATGGAACCGACCCGCGCCGGCGGCTGGACGTACTGGCAGGCCGGGGCCTCCGGCCGGGGCATGCAGGCGCTGCGCGTCCGGGTGCCGTACGGCACCCAGGGCGACATCGTGCGGGTGCACCCCGGCGAGGAGTGGCTGTACGTCCTGCAGGGCCGGCTCCGGCTGCGCCTCGGTGACACCACCCATGTGCTCGCGCCCGGCGACAGCGCGCACTTCGACTCGCTGACCCCGCACCGGCTCGCCGCCGAGGATCAGGACGGGGTCGAGCTCCTTTTCGTCCACACCCTGCTGCAGAGTCCCACGGCCGCGCTGTGCCTGGGACCCGGCACCGGCATCACTGGAGAGCTGCTGTGAGCAATATCGAGGAGAAGTTCCCCCGGTCCCTGTGGATCCGGCTGGTCATCTACCTCGCCGTCGGGCACGTCCTGGCCGGCTTCCTCTACCTGCTGTTCGCCCTCGGCGGCAAGGGCTGAGCCACCGCCCTCCGTCCGGCCTCAGTCGAGCAGGCGCTCGCGCAGCCGCCCCCGGGTCTCCGGGGCCAGCTTCAGGCCCTGCTCCAGGTACGTGTCGACGTCGCCCCACGTCTCCTCGATGCTCTCGAAGGCCGCCGTCAGGTACTCCGCGCGGGCATCGAAGAGCGGGCTCAGCAGCTCCATCACCTCGGGGCTGTACACACTGTCCCCGCTGCCGTTGCGCTTCACCTTGTAGCGGCGGTGCTTGGCGTTGGACTCCAGGTAGTCGGCGAGGATGGCGTCCCGCTCCACACCCACCGCGAGCAGGGTGACGGCTATGGAGATGCCTGCCCGGTCCTTGCCGGCCGCGCAGTGCATCAGCGCCGGGACGCTGTCCTCGGCGAGCGCGTGCAGCACGCGCGAGTGCTCGTCGGTGCGGTCCTTGACGATCGTGCGGTAGGAGTTGACCATCCGCGCCGCGGCCCTGCCGTCGCCCAGGAGCCCGCGCAACTGCTCGATGTCACCGTCGCGGACCATCGTCCAGAACTCGGCGCCGTGCGCCGGGTCGGTCAGCGGCAGATTCACGTTCCGTACGCCGGACAGCTCGACGTCCGGGCCCTCCAGCTTCTGGTCGGCCGCGTTGCGGAAGTCGAAGATCGTGTGCAGGCCGAGCGAGGCGAGGAACTCCGCGTCCGGTTCCGTCGCGTGCGCCAGATGGCCGCTGCGGAACAGCACGCCCGGCCGCACCCGGCGCCCGTCCACGGTCGGCAGGCCGCCCACGTCACGGAAGTTGCGCACACCGGCCAGCTCGGGCTCGGTCGACGGGACCTGCTGCGTCACGGGGGCTCCTCCAGGTCGGGCCCCGTCGGCGCTGCTCGTCGACGGGCACTGGACCGACCATACGACATCGGTTTCCACAGGCAATGAGTTGTCCACAGGCATCGCCTCCGAGGGCCGTGACCCTTGCCTCCGGAGCCCGTGGCCCTTGATGATGTTGGTGCTTGAGCGGATCTGTTGGCCCCTGTGTGAGGTTTCTCGATGCTGGACATCGCCGAAAACGGTCGTACCTGGCTCCTGTCGGGCCCCGGCAGCAGCTACGCGCTGCATCTGACGGAGGCCGACGAACTGCTCCACCTGCACTGGGGGCCGAGGATCCGGCTCGCCGACGCCGAAGAACTCAGCACCCGGGCACTGCCCGGCTACTGGGCCTTCGAGTCCCCGCTGGACGGCCGCGAGGAGTACCCCGTCGAGGGCGGCCCCCGCTTCGTCCGCCCCGCGCTGTCCGTGCGGACCGACGAGCGCCGGGGCACCGAGTGGACCTTCGACTCCTACGCGGTCGAGGAGGACGAGCTCCGGCTGCGCTTCACGGACGACGGCATCGTCATCACCCTGCACTACCGGATGCGCGGCGATGTCGTCGAGCGCTGGGTGACCGTCGGCAACGAGACACGCGCGCGCGTGGAGCTGCTCCGCGCCGACCCCGCCACCTGGACGCTCCCCGACCGCGAGGGGTGGCGGCTCTCCCAGCTGCACGGCCGCTGGGCCGCCGAGTCCCGGCTCACCAGCGCCCCGCTCACCTACGGCGAGAAGGTCATCGGCAGCCGCCGCGGCCACACCAGCCACCAGCACCTGCCCTGGGTCGCCCTCGACACCGACGCCACCGAGGAGCGCGGCGAGGTCTGGGGCTGCGCCCTCGGCTGGTCCGGCTCCTGGCGGATCGCGGTCGCCCAACTCCCCGACGCGCGCGTGCAGATCACCGGTGGCGCCGGCTACGACGACTCGGGCCTGCTGATGCTGGCCGAAGGCGAGTCGTACACCAGCCCCGTCTTCGCGGGCCTGTGGACCGACGGCGGCTTCGGCGGGGCCAGCCGCGCCTGGCACGCCTACCAGCGGGCGTACATCATCCCGGACGCCGACCAGGACCGGCCGGTGCTGTTCAACTCCTGGGAGGCCACCACCTTCGACATCTCCGAGGAGCAGCAGGCCACCCTCGCCCGCCGGGCCGCCGCGATCGGCGTCGAGCTGTTCGTGGTGGACGACGGCTGGTTCGGCGCCCGCACCAGCGACCGCGCCGGCCTCGGCGACTGGACGCCCAACCCCGACCGCTTCCCCAAGGGCCTCAAGCCCCTCGCCGAATACGTGCACGCCCTCGGCATGCAGTTCGGCATCTGGGTCGAGCCCGAGATGGTCAACGCGGACAGCGACCTGTACCGCGCGCACCCCGACTGGGTGCAGTACCAGCAGGGACGAAAGCGGACAGAACTCCGCAATCAGCTGGTCCTCAACCTCGCTCGCGAGGACGTTCAGGAGTACCTCTGGGAGCAGCTCGACACCCTGCTGTCCAGCGCCCCGATCGACTACGTCAAGTGGGACTTCAACCGCTGCTTCACGGACGCGGGCTGGCCCGGCGAGCCCTACCCGCAGCGCCTGTGGGTCGACCACGTGCGCGGGCTGTACGCCCTGCTCGACCGGATCCGGGCGGCCCACCCGAACGTCGCCATCGAGTCCTGCTCCGGCGGTGGCGGGCGGATCGACCTCGGGATCATGAGCCGCACCGACGAGGTGTGGACATCCGACAACACCGACCCGCTGGACCGGCTCGCCATCCAGCACGGCTTCAGCCAGATCCACCCCGCCCGGGTGATGTCGGCCTGGGTCACCGACAGCCCGAACCACCAGCTCAACGGCCGGGTCAGCAGCCTGCGTTTCCGGTTCGTCAGCTCCATGGCCGGGGCGCTCGGTGTCGGCGGTGACCTCTCGCAGTGGACCGAGGAGGAGCTCGCCGAGGCCGGCCGCTGGGTGGAGCTCTACAAGGAGATCCGGCCCCAGGTGCAGCGCGGCGACCAGTTCCGGCTGCGGCCGCCGACCGGCGGGCTCAGCGCCGTGCAGTACACGCTCGGCGACGAGACCGTCGTGCTCGCCTGGCTGCAGGCGCAGAGCTACGGCGAGCCGGCGCCGGCGCTGCGGCTCCAGGGGCTCGACCCGACAGCGTCGTACGAATGCCGCGAAACGGGCGAAGTGTATGGGGGTGCCGTTCTGTTGCATCACGGGCTGCACACCGGCCTGAAGGGCGACCTGGATGCGGCAGTCATCCGGCTTCGTCGGATCTGACGTATCTGTCCGAATTAGCACCTTCATTACAACTCGCTGCGTAATAAGGGGACGTGGTGTGACGTGCGTGAGGAGCGTCATATTCGTGACCGTCCGTCGCGCGTCATGTTCACGTAATTCCGGCGCATTCCAAGAAGATTGGAAAATCGAATAGGTCGGAATTTACGGAGGGTGACCGTTATTTCCGGCAACGGATCAAGTGAAACCCGGACGGCCGGAACCGGCTGCTTGTCCACGTCCGTCCTACTCGCTTACGTTCGCCACACATCCGGGCGGAACGCCGAATCCTGCCGCCGCCCGGAGTCCCCACACACACTCACCCGTGCCCGGCAGGAGCGGGGGACCCGCCAGGTATGACCGCCTGTTCCGGTTCCCGGGACGGCTAGGGGTGTAGCCACGTCTTCCCGCGTGGCCGGGCAGCTCCAGCCCGAACCCGACAGCTCACCTCGCAGGCGCAGGAGAGGAATGCGCCATGCCCGCGAAGGGTAAGCACCGCCGCCCCAAGTCCCAGCGTTTCACCCGCTCGATGGCCGTCGCCGGAACCGGTGGCGCCGCGCTGGCTCTGCCGCTGATGGGGGCCACCGGCGCCCACGCGGCCGCTACGCAGTCCGTTTCCGAAAAGGCCACGCAGTCGCTTCCGGCGGTCGAGAAGACCGCGGTAAAGGAGACGGTCGCGCAGAATTCCGGCGCCGCGCATTCCGCACACCGCGTCTACACGGTGGTGCCCGGCGACTATCTCTCGAAGATCGCCCGCGACCACAACGTCCGCGGCGGCTGGCACCGGCTCTACGCCGACAACCGGCAGGCCGTCGGCGACAACCCCTCGCTGATCCACCCCGGCCTCAAGCTCACCCTCGGCGGCCGGCACACCGCGACGGCGGACTCCTCGGACTCCGGCTCCCGTTCGCAGGCGCAGTCGAACCCGCAGTCGAACCCGCAGTCGAACCCGCAGTCGTCCACCTCGTCCTCGGCCTCCTCGGACGGCTCCGACGGTTCGGTCACGACCGCCTCCGGCTTCGCCCTCCCGGTCACCGGTGGCGCCGTCGGCACCGGCTACCACGTGGCCGGCAGCATGTGGTCCAGCGGCTACCACACGGGCGTCGACTTCGTCGTCCCGACCGGCACCCCGGTCAAGGCCGTCGGCGCCGGTACGGTCGTCACGGCCGGCTGGGGCGGCGCCTACGGCAACCAGGTCGTCATCCGGCTCGCCGACGGCTACTACGCGCAGTACGGCCACCTCTCCGCCCTCTCGGTCTCGGTCGGCCAGACCGTGACCGTGGGCCAGCAGGTCGGCCTCTCCGGCGCGACCGGCAACGTGACCGGCCCGCACCTCCACTTCGAGATCCGCACCACCCCCGACTACGGCTCGGACGTGGACCCGGTCGCCTACCTCCGCTCCAAGGGCGTCGCCGTCGGCTGACCCGGCGCCCCCACTGGTCTGACACTGGTCTGACACGCACTCCGAAGGCCGGACCCCGATCCCCGGGTCCGGCCTTCGGTGTTTCGCGTTCGATGTTTCCGGGGCCGCCCCGCGCGAGCGCACATCCACGATCAACCCGTCAACGTCGCTGATCAGAGCCTTATTCCAGGTTTGGCAAAGTATTTAAAAGTGTCTTATCTCACCGAGAGTCAACCCCTTATTACGGTCGCGTAGGTCACAGCCGAAGGTGAATCATGGTCCGATGTGGGAGACGACGCGAAGAGTGACAATGCATCAGTGATCGGGTCGTACGCGGCGGTGGGGGACAGCTTCACCGAGGGCGTGGGAGACCCCGGCCCCGACGGGGCGTTCGTCGGCTGGGCCGACCGGTTCGCGGTACTGCTGTCCGACCGGCGGCCCGAGGGCGACTTCAGTTACACCAACCTCGCCGTGCGCGGGAAACTGCTCGACCAGATCGTGGCGGACCAGGTGCCGCAGGCCCTGGAACTCGCCCCGGACCTGGTCTCCTTCAGCGCGGGCGGCAACGACATCATCCGCCCCGGCACCGACCCCGACGAGGTGGCCGAGCGGTTCGAGCGGGCCGTGGCCCAGCTGACCGAGGCCGTCGGCACGGTGCTGGTGACCACCGGGTTCGACACCCGGGGCGTGCCCGTCCTCAAGCATCTGCGCGGCAAGATCGCCACGTACAACGGACATGTCCGGGCCATCGCCGACCGGTACGGCTGCCCGGTCCTGGACCTGTGGTCCCTCAAGACCGTGCAGGACCGGCGGGCCTGGGACGGTGACCGCCTGCACCTGTCCCCCGAGGGACACACGCGCGTGGCGCTGCGCGCCGGTCAGGTGCTCGGCATCGAGGTACCGGCCGACCCGGACCAGCCGTGGCCCCCGCTGCCGCCCCGCGGCACCCTGGAGGTCCGACGCGACGACGTGCACTGGGCCCGCGAGTACCTCGTCCCGTGGATCGGGCGGCGGCTGCGCGGCGAGTCCTCCGGCGACCACGTGACGGCCAAGGGGGCGCTCTCCCCGGACGACATCAAGATGCGGATCGCTTCCGTGGCCTGAGGCGGCACCGGCGGGTAAGGGGTGGCCTTCTTGCGGGCCGCCCCTTACTGCTGCTCGGACAGCCCCAGTTCGCGTGCCAGCGCCTCGTCGACCCACTCCTGCGCCCGGGCCCGGGGTACGGATCCGGGGTACGACGTCAGCTGGACGGCGAGCCCGTCGAGCAGCGCGGTCAGCCGCAGCGCCGCGGCCGTGGGGTCGGGGCACCGGAACTCGCCCGCGGCCACCCCTTCGGCGACGACCTCGGCGATCGCCGCCTTCCACTGCTGGTCCAGGCCCTTGGTGACGTCCCGCAGCGCGGGTTCGCGCAACGCCACCGCCCAGCCCTCGATCCACAGCCGCCAGCCCTTGGCCTGCCCGGTCGGCGCGTACCAGCGCACCGCCGCCCGCAGCCGGCGCAATGCCGACGTGCGGCGGCCCAGCAGCTTGCGCAGATGCGCCAGGTCGTCCTCGGCGGCATAGGTGAAGGCGGCGGCGACCAGCTTCTCCTTCGTCGAGAAGTGGTACAGCACCAGCGCGTTGCTCACCCCGAGGGCCGAGGCCACATCGGCGATCCGCACCGCCGCCACGCCCCGCGCCTCGATCTGCTCGATGGCGGCCCGCAGCAGTTCCTCCCGCCGCTCGGCCACACTCAACCGCACTCTCGCCACGCGGTCACCCTAATCGGTCGTCCCGCCGCCCGCGTTGCCGTCTCAGGCCAGCGGCAGCCGCATGATCGTCAGATCCAGCCAGCGGCCGAACTTGGTGCCCACCTCCCGGACCGTGCCGACGTGCTCGAAGCCGAACCGGTCGTGCAGCCGGACCGACGCGGCATTCCGGGCCTCGATGCCGGCGATCATCACATGGTGGCCGGCATCGCGAGCCGAGGCGATGAGCGGGCCAAGGAGCGCGGAGCCGATGCCGAGCCCGTGGCTGCCCTCGCGGACGTAGACGGAGTTCTCCACCGTGTGCCGGTAGCCGTCCAGGGCGCGCCACGGGCCGTAGACCGCGAACCCGGCCACCTCGCCCGGCGCGTCGGCCGCCTCGGCCACGAGCGCCGATCCGCGTTCCAGGTGGGCGGCGAACCAGGCCGCGCCCTCGGCGGGGGACTGCGGGGTCTCGGTCCACAGGGCCGTCGAGTGCTCGATCGCGTGATTGCGGATCGCGCGGACGGCCTCCGCGTCGCCGGGACGGGCCGGGCGCACCGTCACCACGCTTCTCTCGTATATTGGATTCATGTCCAACATAGTAGAACCTTCGGCGGACCCGTTGGTGCGGCAGATCGCCGCCCGGGTCCGCACCGAGCGGGAGCGCCGCCGCTGGACGCTGGCGCAGCTCGCGGACGCGTCCGGTGTCTCCGCGGCGATGATCAGCCGGATCGAACGCGGCGAAAGCAGCCCCACCGCGGTCGTGCTCGGCAAGCTGTCCGCCGCCTTCCAGCTCAGCGTCGCCTCGCTGCTGGCCCTCGCCGAAGGCGCGCAAGGCGCACAGGAGCCCGAGGCCGACACCCCGGGCGTGCGGCGCGGCGCCGACGCCGCCGAGTGGCGCGACCCCGGCACCGGTTACCGGCGCCGCCAGATCACCGGCCCGCGCTTCCCGGCGGAGATCGCCGAGATCCGGCTGCCCGCCGGAGCCCGGGTGCCCTACCCGGCCGCGGCCTTCGCCTTCGTACGGCAGCTCGTCTGGGTCCTCGACGGCCGGCTGACCTTCCACGACGGCGACACGGTCCACGAGCTCGACGCCGGCGACACCGTCGAACTCGGCGCACCCGTCGAGCGGATCTTCGCCAACACCACCGACGCCGAGTGCCGCTACGCCGTCGTCCTCACCCGCGACACCCGGCCGTGAGCCGGCCGCTGCCCCGCGGCGGCACGTTCCTGCTGGCGGCCATGGCCGGGACGGCGATCGCGAACAACTACGCCGTGCAGCCCGCGCTCACCGCGGTCGCCACCGATCTGGACGTGCCGCTCTCCGTGATCGGGCTGGTGCCGACCGCCGCGCTCGCCGGCTGCACGACCGGCTTCGCCCTGCTGCTCCCGCTCACCGACCACCTCGCCCCCAACCGCCTGGTCGCCGCACAGCTCACGGCCCTGGCCGCCGCCCTTGCACTCGCCGCCACCGCGCGCGACGCGTTCGTGCTCCTGGTCGCCTACCTGCTCGTCGGCGCCGCCGCGAGCGTGGCCGCCCAGGCCGGCAACATCGCCGGCCGGCACGCCCGGCCGGGCCGCGCCGGAACCGGCGTCGCCCTCGTCGCCGCCGGCCTGTCGGCCGGCATCCTGCTCAGCCGACTTGTCGGCGGCGCCCTCACCGACGCCCTCGGCTGGCGGCGCATGCTCCTCGTCTTCGCCGCCCTCGCCCTGCTCGGCGCTCTCGCCGCCGCCACGCTCCTGCCCCGGCACCGGCCGCCCGCCCCCCGCGGCTACCGCGCCACCCTGGCCGCCCTCCCGCCGCTGCTCCTGCACCGGCCGGGGCTGCGCCGCGCGGTGGCCACCGGAGCGCTCTGGTACTTCGCCTTCAACCTCGTCTGGATCGCCCTCACCCTCACCCTGGCCCGGCCGCCGCACTCGCTCGGCCCGACCGCCATCGGCCTCTACAGCCTGGCCGGGATCCTCGGCTTCGCCGCGCTCCCGGTCACCGGCCGCCTCACCGACCGGTACGGCCCGCGCACGGTGATCACCGCCGCCATGCTCGCCGCCGCGGCCGGCACCGCCGTGCTGGCCACGGGCCTGGACACCCCCTGGCGCACCGCCCTCGGCCTCGCCCTCTTCGACGCCGGCTGCTTCGCCGCCCAGGCCGCCAACCAGAGCCGCGTGATCGCCCTCGACCCCGCCCGCTCCGGCAGCCTCAGCGGCGTCTACCTCGTGGTGTACTTCACGATCGGCGCCCTCGGCACGGCCGTCGCCGCACCCCTGCTCGACGCGCTCGGCTGGCAGGGCACCGGCCTCACGGCGCTGAGCGCGTTGCTGCTCGCCGCCGCTCTCGGACGCCGCTGAGGGCGTGTCGCGTCACCGGTACCAGCCGAACCGCTCCGCGATCACCGGCAGCCGGTCGGTCACCAGGGCGTGGGCGGCGGCGCGCGGAGTCGTGCCGTCGGACTCCGCGCGGTCCAGCATCAGCTCCACCAGGGCCCGCATCGAGCGGCGGGTGTGGGCGAACGCCTCGTCGGCGTCGGGGCCGATGTCGCCGAACAGGGTCCACCACCACCAGGCGTTGGTACCCGAGTTGACCACCACATCGGGCAGTACGGTCACCCCGCGCGCGGTGAGCCGCTCCTCCGCCTCGGGGAGCACCGGCATGTTGGCCGCCTCCACGATCCAGCGGGCGGTGACCAGGTGCTCGTTGGCCGCGTCGACCACGTACGACACCGCCGCCGGCACCAGCACCTCCGCGTCGGCGGACAGCCAGGCGTCGCCCGGCAGTTCCACGTCACCGGGGCGCAGCACCGCGCGGTCGACGGTGCCGTACGCGTCCCTTGCGCGCAGCAGCGCCTCGACGTCAAGACCCGCCGGGTTGGCGATCGTGCCCTTGATGTCGGCGACCGCCACGACCGTGAGCCCCGCGCGGGCGAGGAACCGCGCCGTGGCCCCGCCCATCGTGCCGAGGCCCTGCACGGCGACCCGCGTCCCCGCGTACGGCACCCCCGCCCGGTCCAGTGCCGTCAGCGCCGACTCGGCGACCCCGCAACCGCCGGCCAGCTCGTCGAGACCGATCCCGTCCACCTCGACCGCGAAGGCGTCCGCCAGCCGCCGCCGGGCCGCCGCCTCGTCGTCCAGCAGCGGATACACGGCCTGGATCGAGGAGACCAGCCCCGCCTCGGCCGCCGCCCGGTCCACCAGGTCCTGCGTGAGCCCCAGATCCTCGCCGGTGGTCCAGAAACTCTCCACGTACGGCCGCATGGCACGCAGGTAGCGGACCAGCAGGGCGTACGCCCCCGGGTCCTGAGGGTCGCAGTCGATGCCGCCCTTGGCGCCGCCCAGCGGGATGCAGCGGCCCTCGGGGTTGTAGTGCAGGGCCTCCTTCATCGTCATGCCGCGCGCCAGCCCGGTCACCTCCTCCAGGGTGCAGCCGGGCCGCATCCGCAGGCCGCCGCTGGCCACGCCCCGCACCAGCCGGTCGACGACCAGGAAGCCCTGGCGGCCGGTGACGTGGTCGGTCCAGACGAGGGACATCAGGGGAGCGGTCACGGGGGGCTCCTCGGGAGCGGTGTGAAGAAACAGTGTTACTGAACAGTGGGTCAGTATCAGGAGGCGGATGGTGCGGTGTCAACGCCGACTGTCGGATGGGCCGACCATAATGGGGACCTCAGCGACACCACTGGAGGTACCGTGACCGGTTTGCGTTCCCTGAGCTCCGGGCTCCGCGTGCTGCGGCCCGCTGCCTTCGGCGCGGACCCCGGCGGCGCGCGCATGGCCCGCATCCAGGGCTCCCCGCACTTCAAGGACGGTGTCTTCCAGAACCCCGGCGGCACCGCCCGGACGCGGCCCTCGGGCTCGATGCTGGAGTTCGCCAAGACCTACTTCGAGAAGGAGCAGCGCGCCCGCAGAGCCCCCCGGGGCACCGTCCCGGTGCACCCCACCACCGTCGCCGACCTCGCCCGGCCCGCCGCCGGCGGCCTGCGGGTGACGTGGATGGGCCACTCCAGCGTCCTCGCGGAGATCGACGGACACCGCGTGCTCTTCGACCCCGTCTGGGGTGAGCGCTGCTCCCCGTTCCCCTTCGCCGGGCCCAAGCGGCTGCACCCGGTGCCGCTGCCGCTCGCCGCGCTCGGCCCGGTCGACGTCGTGGTCATCTCGCACGACCACTACGACCACCTCGACCTGCCCACCATCAAGGAGCTGGCCGGGACGGACACCGTGTTCGCCGTGCCGCTCGGCGTCGGCGCGCACCTCGAACGCTGGGGTGTCCCGGCCGACCGGCTGCGCGAGCTGGACTGGCACGAGGAGACCAAGGTCGGCGGACTCACCCTGACAGCCACCCCCGCCCGCCACTTCTGCGGCCGGGGACTGCGCAACACCCAGCACACCCTGTGGGCGTCCTGGGCCGTCGCCGGCGAGGAGCACCGGATCTACCACAGCGGTGACACCGGCTACTTCGACGGCTTCAAGGACATCGGCGCCGACCACGGACCCTTCGACGTGACGATGATCCAGATCGGTGCGTACAGCGAGTTCTGGCCCGACATACACATGACGCCCGAGGAGGGCATGCGCGCCCACCTCGACCTCCAGGGCGGGCAGCCGCACGGCGTGCTGCTGCCGATCCACTGGGGCACCTTCAACCTCGCCCCGCACGCCTGGGCCGAGCCGGGGGAGTGGACCAAGGACGCCGGCGACGAGGCGGGCCAGGCGGTCGCGCTGCCGCGCCCCGGCGAGCCCTTCGAGCCGTCCGGGAAGCTGCCCGCGGAACCCTGGTGGCGGACGGTCTCGGTGCCGATCACCCGGCCGTGGCAGCGCGAGAAGCGGCCGGAGGGCGCGCCCGGGCAGGGGGACCTCGGCCTCGCGGGCGAACTGTGACGACCGGCTTCCGGTGCGGAATGTGACGAAGGGCCGCTGACGTCGCCACCGCTGTGGCGGTGCCGTGAAAGTAGCGTGCATGCCCCTGCACAACCTGGGCAGGGGCATCGTCATGAGCCATGCACATATGCCAAGTCCAGCTTTTTTACCGGGACTTGAGCTCTCCCGGCGCTTCTACACCGAGGTCGTCCGCCCCCTCCTGGAGGAGGCCGCTCCCGGCATACCCCACTCCGCCGCCCGCATCGGCGCGGGCTCCGAAGTGCTCGGTTACGACACCGAGCGCTCCGCCGACCACGAATGGGGCCCGCGGCTCCAGCTCTTCCTCCACTCCCATGATGTGAACCGCCACGCCGGACGCATCAGACATGTGCTCGCCCAACACCTCCCGAAGACCTTCCACGGCTGGCCCACCCACTTCGCCGCCACCGGGGACCGGGACATCCGCGTCATGCGGGTCACCGACGGTCCCGTGCACCACCGCGTGGAAGTGACCGGTGTCTCCTCCTGGTTCCGGGCCACCCTCGGCCTGGATCCCGCCTCCGGGGTCACCGCGGCGCACTGGCTCGCCCTGCCCACCCAGCTCCTCGCCGAGGTCACCGCCGGCGCCGTCTTCCACGACGGCCTCCACACGCTCACCCCGGCTCGTACCGCCCTGCGCTGGTACCCCCACGACCTCTGGCTGTACGTCCTCGCCTGCCAGTGGCAGCGCATCTCCCAGGAGGAGGCCTTCGTCGGCCGCTGCGGCGAGGTCGGCGACGAGCTGGGCTCCGCCGTCGAGGCCGCCCGCCTGGTCCGCGACCTGATGCGACTCTGCCTGCTGATGGACCGGCGCTACCCGCCGTACGGCAAATGGCTCGGGAGTGCCTTCGCCCGTACCCCCGCGGCCCCGCGGCTCACCTCCGAACTCACCGCCGTTCTCGCCGCCACCGACTGGCACCTCCGCGAG
Organism: Streptomyces sp. NPDC001980; assembly: GCF_040296885.1. Taxonomy (NCBI): domain Bacteria; kingdom Bacillati; phylum Actinomycetota; class Actinomycetes; order Kitasatosporales; family Streptomycetaceae; genus Streptomyces; species Streptomyces sp. NPDC001980. The sequence continues at coordinate 117,755 of NZ_JBEOYD010000023.1, forward strand.
CGTCATCTGGTGCAGGCGTACGAGATCGTGGCCCACCTGCACAACGAACTGGAGCTCACCGACCGGGTCGACCCGGCTACGCGCCCCTATCACTCCCGGCCCTACCGGGTGCTGCGCGCCGACCGCTTCAGCCGGGCCCTCGCCGCCCGCATCAAGGACCCGGACATACGGGAGTTGTGCAGGTCGGGCGCGGTGGACCAGTTCATCGACAGCACGGACGTCCTGAGCCGCCCGGACCTGGCCCGGGCCGCGACCGTCGCCGTGACGGGCATCGACGCCCACGACGGCCCGGCCCCCGCCCCGACGACGGGCCGCCAGAGCCGAAGTGGTCACTTTGGGTGATGTTCTGGGGGGTGGTGGAGGGGGGAGTGGGCGGCCCTGCGGCCGCCCTGGCGGGCCGACCGGGGGCGTGCGGGCCGAGGAGGGGGAAGTGGGACGGGGCGTCGGAAGCCCTGGCTCGCCTCTTCTGTCTGTGACCGTTTCTGAGCAGGTCGGATCGGCCGGCGACCGTTCGAGGGCGAGGCGTCGAGGGGGTTATCGGTCTTTCGTACGACGGCTCATACCAGAGCGGGACCATCTCCGGGGGACTTTGTCAACTGCCCACCGCACATGATGCGTCGGCGACTACTGTGAGTGTCCGCCGGACGGCACGGGGCCGAATTCTTTTGCGGTCCCCTCGGCCGGCACCGCGATGGCGCATGCCCGACTCGCGCGACCCGCGTGAGAAACCAGGCCCGACGGACCAGTACGAGGACGCAGATGTCTCACCTCCGTGCACCGGCCGCCCGCGCCGACCGCCGTGAGGGCGGCCGGCACGGACGACCGGTCGCCCGACCCGTTCCCGCGCTGCCCGAGACCCACATACGGCCTCAGCTCATGCGGCTGGCGGTGCTGCCACCGGTCGCGGTGGCGCTCAGCGGCTGCGCGGCCGTCCTGTTCACCGTCCGCTCCACCGGCGCCCGGCCCAGCCTCACCCTGCTGGCCGTGCTCGCCGGAGCGGTCTCGGTGACGGCCGCGGGCATCGTGATCGCCGCCGTGGCCGCGGGCCGCGCCGCCCGCTCGGTCAGCGACCGGGTCGGCATCCTGCGCCGCAACGCCGCCCGCGGCGAGGCCGATCTGCTGGCCCTCGTCGACGCGCTGCGCCGTGGCGAGACCCCGCCCCAGCGCAAGCCGCGCGGCGGACCCCCCGAGGACGCGGACGACTTCGAGCTGCTCGCCGCCGACCTGTCCCGCGCGCACGACGGCGCCGTCACCGCCGTCGTCCAGGCGGCCCAGCTCTCCAGCCAGGCCGGCAGCGAACAGAAGCTGGAGGTCTTCGTCAACCTGGCGCGGCGGCTTCAGTCCCTCGTGCACCGGGAAATCTCGATCCTCGACGAGCTGGAGAACGAGATCGAGGACCCGGACCTCCTCAAGGGCCTCTTCCACGTCGACCACCTGGCCACCCGGATCCGACGGCACGCCGAGAACCTCGCCGTCCTCGGCGGCGCCGTCTCCCGGCGGCAGTGGAGCAACCCCGTCTCCATGACGGAGGTGCTGCGCTCCGCCATCGCCGAGGTCGAGCAGTACTCCCGGGTCAAGCTCGTCCCGCCGATCGACGGCGAACTGCGCGGGCACGCCGTCGCCGACGTCATCCACCTCCTCGCCGAACTCGTCGAGAACGCCACGGTGTTCTCCGCCCCGCAGACCCAGGTGCTGCTCCGCGCCAACCTCGTCACCTCCGGCCTCGCGGTCGAGGTCGAGGACCGCGGACTCGGCATGCCGGTCGGCGAACAGTCCAAGATGAACGCCCTGCTCGCCGATCCCGACCAGGTCAACGTCGCCAGCCTGCTGGCCGACGGCCGCATCGGCCTCTTCGTCGTCTCCCAGCTCGCCCGCCGGCACGGCATCAACGTCCGTCTCCAGACCAACATCTACGGCGGCGTCCAGGCCGTCCTCGTCGTCCCGCAGGGCCTGCTGGGTACGGCGCCGGGCGTACCCGGGGCACCCGGTTCGGTTCCGCGGCCGCGCGACACGGCGAGCGGGGGCGGTGCGCCGGGGGCGCCGACCGGTGCGAACGGCGCCGGGGGAACCCGGCTGTCCGACGGCGCCGGGCCGCCGGCCGGCGGCCGTGGCGCCGCAGGGCCGGATACGGGAGCCGGAAACAGGGCCGCCGCGGGCGGACCGTCGGCCGGCCGAGAGCCCGGGAGGCAGCAGGGTCCCCCCACGGCTGCCGCCGCCGGCGGGCGGCGCCGGCACGCGCAGCACGGGGGCGCGCCCGCGCCGCTGCCGGTGCGCGGCGCCCAGCAGACCCGCCCGAACCCCGCCGAGGCACTGCCCGGCATCCGGCCCGAGGACCGGCCGACGGTCGCCGAGCACGCGGGTGCCCCGCCGGTACCGCGGGTCGGCGCCGTGCGCGGCACGATGGGCAAACCCCAACTGCCGCGCCGCCGCGCCCAGGAGCACATCGTTCCCCAACTGCGCGGCGGCCCGGCACCCCGCCCGGAGAACGAGAACCCGGCCGGACACGACCCCGGTCTGATGGCCGCCTTCCAGCGCGGCATCGGCCTCGCCGAGGCCCAGCAGCACCTGGAGTCCACCGAGGCGGAGCCGACCGCCGCCGACCCTGTGGGCGGGGCACATGGCTCGTCCCACCATGACGGGTTCAGCACCATGGGCTTCGCCGACATGGACGCCCGCGACGTATCCGGCGATCGGCCGACCAACACGTCCCATGCCACGCACATGGACGCGACGCACATGGACGCCACGCACATGGGCGTCACGCCCATGGATGGCGCGCATAGGGAGGCGGCACACGTGGAGGCCGGGTACCTGACCCCGGACCACACAGCCCTGGACCGCACAGCCCTGGACCGCACAGCCCCGGACCAGTCGGCCCGGGACCGCATGACGCCAGACCCCATGGCGCCTGACCCCATGGCGCCGGACCTCCTGGCTCCGGGCCGTCTGACCTCCGGTCATACGCCCTCCGGTCACACGCCCTCGGGCCACACGACCTCGGACCACATGACCACAGGCCACCCGGCCACGGACCCCATGGCCCCCACACACATGAGCCGGACCCACCGGGACCCCGCCGACACCCAGTCCGCGTCCCGGTCCCAGTCGTACTCCCAGGCCCTGCGCCCGGTGCACACCTCCGAATTCACCGCCCGGCCCGACGGGAGCGCACCAGCCGGATGACCAGCACCGTCTCCACCCCCACCCCCACCTCCAGCGCTCCCGCTGATCTTCGTACCCCAAGGAGTCGATCCACCATGGCGAGCGATGCGCCGACCGCCCAGGTATCCGACCTCGACTGGCTGATGAGCGGCCTGGTGCAGCGCGTGCCGCACACCACCAGCGCGGTGCTCCTGTCCTGCGACGGGCTGGTGAAGTCCGTCCACGGCCTAGACCCGGACAGCGCCGACCACATGGCGGCGCTCGCCTCCGGCCTGTACTCGCTCGGCCGCAGCGCGGGCGTCCGGTTCGGCGACGGCGGGGACGTCCGTCAGGTCGTCGTCGAACTCGACTCGACGCTGCTGTTCGTCACCACCGCCGGCTCCGGCACCTGCCTCGCCGTGCTGGCGGGCCGGGAGGCCGACGCGGCGGTCCTCGGCTACGAGATGGCGATGCTGGTCAAGAGCGTCCGCCCGTACCTCGTCACCGCGCCCCGGCAGCACGCCGTCGAATCCACGGCGATGAGGCCTTGAGGGTGGCGGCAGCCGGCGACGGGCCCTGGCTCGACGACGCGGCGGGACGCCTCGTGCGACCGTTCACGGTCAGCAACGGCCGGACCGAGCCCAGCATCGCCCTCGACCTCATGTCGCAGGTGATGGCGACCGGGTCCACGCCCCTCGGCTACCTCGGCCCCGAACACGCACAGGCCCTCGACCTGTGCCGCGCCCCCGTCTCGGTCGCCGAGGTCGCCGCGCACCTCAAACTGCCCGCCGTGGTCACCAAGGTGCTGCTCTCCGACCTCGTCGACTGCGGGGCGCTGACCGCCAAGCCCCCCGTGTTCCACCACAACCCCACTGACCGGTCCCTCCTGGAGGCAGTGCTCGATGGACTACGACGACAGCTCTGATCCCTTCCCCACCGCGCTGAAAATCCTGGTGGCCGGTGGGTTCGGGGTCGGCAAGACCACCTTCGTGGGCGCGGTCAGCGAGATCGCGCCGCTGTCCACGGAGGAACTCCTCACCACGGTCAGCGCCGCGACCGACAGCCTCGACGGGATCGAGAACAAGGTCGAGACGACCGTGGCCATGGACTTCGGCCGCATCACCCTGGACCCGGAGCACGTGCTCTACCTGTTCGGCACGCCCGGACAGGAGCGGTTCTGGTTCATGTGGGACGAGTTGTCCGAGGGCGCGCTCGGCGCGGTCATCCTCGCCGACACCCGGCGCCTGGAGGACTGCTTCGCGGCCGTCGACTTCTTCGAGGAGCGCGGCCTCGGCTTCATCGTCGCCATCAACGAGTTCGACGGTTCCTACCGCTACGACCCCGAGGAGGTGCGCGCCGCCATCGACCTCGACCCGGAGGTCCCGGTGGTCCGCTGCGACGCCCGTATCTCCAGCTCCGGAGTCCAGACCCTGCTCACCCTCGTCCGCCATCTCATCGCCCACGCTCCGGTCTCCGCGCCGAGCCACGGCGCCCACATGTGAACCCCATACACCCCTCACGGAGCCCGTATATGACCCACGTCCACTGCGACGGAGCCCGCGCATGAGGTACGACCCGTCGCGCCCGGCCGGCCGGCTGCTGCTCACGCCGGAGGACAAGGAGGCCCCCGAGCGCACCCGGCGCCTCGGCCAACTACGCCTGGGCGCAGACCCGGACCCCGCCCTCGACGCCTACGCGGACCGGCTCGCCGAGGTCACCCGCGCGCCGTACGCCATGGTCAACTTCATCGACCTGAACCGTCAGTTCTTCGCGGGTCTGCACCTGCCGGACGTGGCACCGCCCGTGGTGCGGCCCGACGGCAGCACCCCGGTACTGGGCCGTGAGTTGCCCCGCGACCACGGTTTCTGCCCCCATGTGGTGGTCCGGCGCAAGGCGCTCGTCCTGGAGGACGTCTGTGACTACCCGCGGTTCGCGGGCAACCCGGTCGTCGACGAGTTCGGCATCCGTTCCTATCTGGGCGCCCCGCTGATCGACAGCACGGGGACGGCGCTCGGCACGGTGTGCGTGGTCGACGTGGAGCCGCGGCCCTGGGGCCGGCCCGGTCTGGAGACCATCAAGTCGTCGGCGGCGGAGCTGGTGGCCCGCATCGAGCGCCGCGAGGCAGACGGTCTGCCGCTGCTGTGACGACGGGAACAGCCCCTTTGCTAGCCGACCGGTCTAGTACCTCCGTACGCTGGTCGCATGGGACGTACCAGTGACGCCAGGCGGAAGATCCTCGACGCCGCTCGCTCGCTGATCGAAGGGCGCGGTTACGCGGCGCTCGGCGTGGCCGAGATCTGCAGGGCCGCCGGGGTGCCGAAGGGCAGTTTCTACTACTTCTTCGAGTCCAAGGAGGCCCTCGCGCTCGCGGTCGTCGACGAGCACTGGGCGGCCCAGAAGCGAGACTGGACCCGGGTTCTGACCGGCGACGCGGAGCCGTTGCGGCGGCTGCGGCGGCTGTTCGAGGAGACCGAGGCAGGTCAACTGGCCGGCCAGCGGGGCTGCGGGACCGTGGCAGGGTGTCTGTTCGGGAACCTCGCGCTGGAGCTGAGCAACCAGACCGAGGCGGTCCGCGGGAGGCTGCAGGAGATCTTCGACGCCCAGGTCGACATGGTGGAGGCGGTCGTCGCCGAGGCCCGTGAGCGCGGCGAGGTGGCCGTGACCGACACCCGGGAGGCGGCGCGGGCGGTGGTGGCCCAGCTGGAGGGCCAGGTGATGTTCGCCAAGCTGTACAACAGCACCGGGCGACTGAGCCCGCTCTGGGACAACTGCCGGGCCCTGCTCGGCGTGGCAGCCGCGCAGGGCTCAGGAATCGGGCCCTAGGGCCGGGCGGCCTCCGCCGGCTGCGGCTGTCGTACCGGCACGGTGTGGTCCGCACCCATGTGGTGCGGGAAGCCGATCCGCAGCACGGCGGCGGCGACGGCAGCCGTGAGGACGACCAGAGCGGCCAGCAGCAGGGCCTGGTGGTAGCCGTGGCGCAGCAGCGGGGCGACGACCAGGGGGCCGAGGATCTGGCCGACGGAGTAGCCGGCGGTCAGCAGGGCGACGGAGCGCGGGAAGCGCAGCTGCGCCCCCGTGGCCAGGGCGAGGGTGCTCACGCCCAGGAACGTGGCGCCGAACAGCACGGCCGAACCGAGGGCCGCGGCCGTACTCCCGGTCAGCGCCGGCAGCGCGATGCCGGCCGCCTGGATCGTGAGCGCGGTGAGCAGCAGGCCGGGGCGGGACCAACGGCGCCCGAGCCGGGCCCACAGCGCCGAGGACGGTACGGCGGCCAGCCCCACCAGCACCCAGGCGCCGCTGCCCACCCAGCCGGGGGAGCCCTGGCCGATCGCCGCGACCAGGAAGGTGCCGGCGACGATGTAGCCGACGCCCTCCAGGAAGTAGCTGACGAAGAGCGCGCCGAACCAGCGGTGGGTGCGGACCCCGGGCCGGTCGCCGTCGGTTCCGCTCGCGGTAGGCGGGTTCTCGGGCCGCAGCCGCCAGGAGGCCGCGGCCAGTACCCCGGTGAGCGCGGCGGCCGCCCACCAGGCCGCCCGCCAGTCGGAGACGGACCGCAGGGCCAGGACCAGCAGCCCGGACAGCGCGATGCCGGCGCCCACCCCGCCGAAGGCCCAGCCGGGCAGGTGCGCCGGGTGGTCCCGCAGATGATGCAGCAGAGAGGCGACGGCGATCACGAAGACCAGGGCGCTCGCCACTCCGGCCAGCAGCCGCAGCGCGCTCCACGCCGCCGTGCTGTGGGTGAGGGGCATCGCGGCGAGCGTGGCGGTCAGCAGAAGCAGTGAGCCGTGCAGCACGGCGCGGGACCGGACCAGCGCGGGGACCAGGGTGCCGGCGAGCGCGCCGGCGAGGTAGCCGGCGTAGTTGGCGGTGGCCAGGTTCGCCCCGGCTCCGGCGGACAGGCCGGCCTGGTCGTGCATCAGAGGCAGGATCGGGGTGTAGACGAAACGGCCGACGCCCATGCCCGCGGCGAGCGCGGCGGCGGCCCTGACGACATGCGTCCAGGGAGAGCCAGAGGCAGAGCCGGACGCGGACGCAGACGCAGACGCGGAGGCAAGGGTCATCGGGTGCCCTCGACCCGGCCCGGGTCGTTGGGGTGGGACTCCAGCGGAGTGACGGTGACCGTCATCCACGGGCGCAGCGGCAGGGTGCCGAGCACCTTCTCGTGGAGTTCCTCCTCGTCGGCGGCGCGCCAGACGCCGATGCTGCGCAACTCGCCCACCGGGCGCCACAGCCGGGCCAGATGGCCGGTCGCGGCCAGTTCCCTCGCCCGGACGGCCTCCGCGGCCCGCCGCCGGTCGACCTCGTCCTGGCCCGTGCCCTCGGGGATGTCGGTGGTGATCTCGACCAGGAACTCGCGCACGATGTGCTCCCTTCGTCGTCGGTGACTCCATCGTCCGCCGCCACCGGCACCGCTGCCACGACCGGCCGGCTCGCTGCTGGGAGGCGCAGCCTCCCAGCGCGCGTACCATGACGCGCGTGGAACTGCGCCAGCTGCGGTACTTCGTCGCGGTCGCCGAGGAGCTGAACTTCGGCCGGGCCGCCGAGCGGCTGCTCATCGCCGGCCCGTCCCTCTCCCAGCAGATCAAGGTGCTCGAACGGGACCTGGGTGTCCGGCTGTTCGACCGGGACCGCCGCTCGGTCTCCCTCACCCCCGCCGGCGCCGCGCTGCTCCCGCACACCCGGGACCTGCTGGAGCGGGCCGACGACCTCAGGCGCCGGGCCGGCCGGCTCGCGGGCTCCCGGTCGGTACGGCTCGGCTACGTCAACTGGCTTCCGCCGGACCTGGGTTCGCGGACGGCCGCGGTGGCCCGGGTCCATGTGGACGCCTGGGTCGCGCCCTCTCACACCCAGGCCGCCCGGGTCGCCGACGGCAGTCTGGACCTCGCCGTCTGCTGGGTGAGCACCGAGGACCTCGAACGGCTCGGGCTGCGCGCCCGGCTGATCGGCGCGGACCGGCTGTATGCCGTCGCGAAGGGCACCGACACCAGCGACCTGCCGGCCCGGGACACCGACATCCTGATCGACGACGACGTCACCTCCTGGGCGTCCTGGAACGCGTACGCCGAGGAGCTCACGCAGGCCGTCGGCGCCCGTCCGGTGCGCATCTCCGACGGCGCCGTCACCGGCCCCGCCTACTTCGACCACGTCCGGCGCTGCACCCGGCCCGTCCTCAACTCGCCCAAGGGCCAGACCGCTCCGCTCCCGCCCGACCTGGTCCGCCGCGAGATCGTCGCGCCGAAGGTGTACTGGACCTGGTCCCTGGTCTGGCGCGCGAGCGAGGACCGCGCCGGCGTCCTGGCCGCCGTCGACGCCCTGTCCGCCGGCGTCGGCGACCTCGGTATCCACGCCCCCGACGCCTGGCTGCCCGCGGGCGACCCGTACGCGCTCCCAGGCTGAGCTGCGCTGGGAGGCAGCGCCTCCCAGCCGGGAGGAAACCGATCCTGGCACCCCCGACGGGCCCGGCCTACCTTCCAAATAGTCGACCGGTCGGCTAGTACCGGTCAGCCACTACGGAGAAGGTCACCATGAGCACGCAGCAGCAGAAGGTCGCGATCGTCACCGGTGCGTCCCAGGGCATCGGCGCCGCCCTCGTCGAGGGCTACCGCAAGCTCGGCTTCGCGGTCGTCGCCACCTCGCGCACCATCGCCCCCGCCGACGACGCCGACGTCCTGACCGTCCAGGGGGACATCGCGGACCCGGCGACCGCCGAGCGGGTCGTGGCCGCCGCCGTCGAGCGGTTCGGCCGGATCGACACCGTGGTCAACAACGCCGGCGTCTTCGTCGCGAAGCCCTTCACCGACTACACCGCCGCGGACTACGCCGCCGTGACCGGCATCAACGTCGCCGGCTTCTTCCACCTCACCCAGCAGGCGGTCCCGTACCTGCTCGCCCAGGGCGGCGGGCACGTCGTCAGCGTCACCACCAGCCTGGTCGACAGCGCGGATGCCCGGGTCCCCTCCGTCCTGGCCTCGCTGACCAAGGGCGGTCTGCAGTCCGCGACCAAGTCCCTGGCGATCGAGTACGCCACCCGCGGCATCCGCGTCAACGCGGTGTCGCCCGGCACCATCAAGACCCCCATGCACCCGGCGGAGACCCACGAGTTCCTCGCCGCTCTGCACCCGGTCGGCCGGATGGGTGAAGTGAGCGACATCGTCGACGCGGTGCTCTACCTGGAGACCGCGCCGTTCGTCACCGGCGAGATCCTGCACGTCGACGGCGGTATGAGCGCCGGACACTGACGGCAGGGCACGGCACGGCACGGCGACGCACGGCATGGCCACGCACGGCATGGCACAGCACGGCACGGCACAGCACGGCACCCCGGCACCTCATCCGGCACACGAAGAAGGAGCGGACATGACCAGCACGACGGACGACACGGCGATCCTGAGCGCGGTGCTCGACCGGTGGAAAGCGGCCGTCGACGCACACCAACCCGAGCGCGTCGCCGCCCAGTTCACCGAGGACGCCGTCTTCCAGGGACTGCACCCCTACAGCGTCGGACGGCAGGGCGTCGCCGCGTACTACGACTCCCAGCCCCTCGGGATGAAGGCGGCGTACCGCGTCCTGGAGACCCGGCGGCCCGCCGACGGCGTGGTGCTCGGCTACCTGGCCGTCGAGTTCTCCTTCACGGACCGGCCCCCGCTGGACGTGAAGCTCTCCGTCCTCGTCACCCGGACGGGCGAGGACTGGTACATCGCCCATTACCAGGTCTCCCGCCTCGACTAGCCGTCTCCTGCCGGGTGTTCCGAGGGTGTGAAGCCGAGCTGTGGCGGCGCTTAAGAAATCCTCGATGGACCGATGCGCCCGGGTGCGGCAGATTGCTGTGAGATTCCACCCCCCTCCCCGGCCGCGGGCCGCTTCGGCGTCCCCGCGGCCGGGACCTCACGCACAGGAGCCGTAGCGTTGAAGGCGCTGGTCAAGGAGAAGGCGGAGCCCGGGCTGTGGCTCACGGACGTGCCGGAGCCCACGGTCGGACCCGGTGACGTACTGATCAAGGTCCTGCGGACCGGCATCTGCGGCACCGATCTGCACATTCGGGCCTGGGACGGCTGGGCCCAACAGGCGATCACCACCCCGCTGGTGGTCGGCCACGAGTTCGTCGGCGAGGTCGCGGCGACCGGCCGGGACGTCACCGACGTCAAGGTGGGCGACCGGGTCAGCGGCGAGGGTCACCTCGTCTGCGGCAAGTGCCGCAACTGCCAGGCCGGGCGGCGCCATCTGTGCCGGGCCACGGTGGGCCTCGGCGTCGGCCGGGACGGGGCGTTCGCCGAGTACGTCGCGCTGCCCGCCGGCAACGTCTGGGTGCACCGCGTCCCCGTCGACCTCGACGTGGCCGCGATCTTCGACCCGTTCGGCAACGCCGTGCACACCGCGCTCTCCTTCCCGCTGGTCGGCGAGGACGTCCTGATCACCGGCGCGGGGCCGATCGGTCTCATGGCCGCCGCCGTGGCCCGGCACGCGGGCGCCCGCCACGTCGTCATCACCGACGTCAGTGAGGAGCGCCTCGACCTCGCCCGCAAGATCGGCGTGAGCCTTGCCCTGAACGTGTCGCGGGCGGGGATCGCCGACGGGCAGCGGGAGCTGGGGCTGCGCGAGGGCTTCGACGTCGGCCTGGAGATGTCCGGCCGGCCCGAGGCCATGCGCGACATGATCGCCAACATGACGCACGGCGGCCGGATCGCCGTGCTCGGCCTGCCCGCCCAGGAGTTCCCCGTCGACTGGGCCCGGATCGTCACCTCGATGATCACCATCAAGGGCATTTACGGCCGTGAGATGTTCGAGACCTGGTACGCGATGTCGGTGCTGCTGGAAGGCGGACTCGACCTCGCCCCCGTGATCACCGGCCGCTACGGCTACCGCGACTTCGAGGCGGCCTTCGCCGACGCGGCGAGCGGCCGCGGCGGCAAGGTCATCCTCGACTGGACCGCGTGATTCCTCGCGTAAATCCTTAGGAGCTTCTGGAATGTTCGACTCCGTGCGCGACGACCTGCGCACCACCCTCGACGAGATCCGCGCCGCCGGACTGCACAAGCCCGAGCGCGTGATCGGCACCCCGCAGTCCGCGACCGTCGGTGTCACCGCCGGCGGCCGCCCCGGCGAAGTCCTCAACTTCTGCGCCAACAACTACCTCGGCCTCGCCGACCACCCCGAGGTGATCGCCGCCGCCCACCAGGCCCTGGACCGCTGGGGCTACGGCATGGCCTCCGTCCGCTTCATCTGCGGCACCCAGGAGGTCCACAAGGAGCTGGAGGCCCGCCTGTCGGCGTTCCTCGGCCAGGAGGACACGATCCTCTACTCCTCCTGCTTCGACGCCAACGGCGGTGTCTTCGAGACCCTCCTCGGCGAGGAGGACGCGGTGATCTCCGACGCCCTCAACCACGCCTCCATCATCGACGGCATCCGCCTCTCCAAGGCCCGCCGCCTCCGCTACGCCAACCGCGACCTGGCCGACCTGGAGCGGCAGCTGAAGGAGGCGCAGAGCGCCCGGCGCCGGCTGGTCGTCACCGACGGCGTCTTCTCCATGGACGGCTACGTGGCCCCGCTGCGCGAGATCTGCGACCTCGCCGACCGCTACGACGCGATGGTCATGGTCGACGACTCGCACGCCGTCGGCTTCGTCGGCCCGTCCGGCCGCGGCACCCCCGAGCTGCACGGCGTGACGGACCGCGTCGACATCATCACCGGCACCCTCGGCAAGGCCCTCGGCGGCGCCTCCGGCGGCTATGTCGCGGCCCGCGCCGAGATCGTCGCCCTGCTCCGCCAGCGCTCCCGCCCCTACCTCTTCTCCAACACCCTCGCCCCGGTGATCGCGGCGGCTTCGCTGAAGGTCCTCGACCTGCTGGAGGCGGCGGACGACCTGCGGGTCCGGCTCGCCGAGAACACCGCCCTGTTCCGCCGCCGGATGACCGAGGAGGGTTTCGACATCCTCCCCGGCGACCACGCCATCGCCCCCGTGATGATCGGCGACGCGGCCGAGGCGGGCCGCATGGCCGAGCTGCTCCTTGAGCGGGGCGTCTACGTGATCGGCTTCTCCTACCCGGTGGTCCCGCAGGGGCAGGCCCGGATCCGGGTCCAGCTGTCCGCCGCCCACTCGACGGACGACGTCAACCGCGTGGTGGACGCCTTCGTCGCGGCCCGCGCGGAGCTGGCGGGCTGAGCGGAGCCGCCGGCCCGAGCGGCTCCGGCATATTGCGATAATCAACCTCATGATCGAGGCGCGGCGGCTCCACATCCTCCGTGCGGTGGCCGACCACCGCACGGTGACGGCGGCTGCCGCCGCGCTGTATCTGACCCCGTCGGCCGTCTCCCAGCAGCTGACGGCCCTCGAACAGGAGACCGGCCACCGCCTGGTCGAGCGCAGCGCCAAGGGCGTACGGCTGACCGCGGCCGGCGAGATCCTGCTCGCCCACACCAACGCGGTCCTCGCCCAGTTGGAGCGGGCCGAGGCCGAGCTGGCCGCGTACGGCTCCGGCGAGGCCGGCACGGTCACCGTCGCCGCCTTCGCCACCGGCATCGCCCAGGTGGTCGCCCCGGCCGTGGCCCACCTCGCTCGCACCGCCCCCGGCATCCGCATCCGGGTCCAGGACGCCGAGGGCGACGCCAGCCTCCCGATGGTCCTGGACCGGCAGGTCGACGTCGCGGTCGCCGTCGAGTACCGAGGGGCCCCGCCCGCCGACGACCCCCGGCTCACCCACGTGCCGCTGTACGCCGAGCCGTTCGACGCCGTCGTCCCGCTCCACCACCGGCTGGCCGAGGCCTCCGAGGTCCCCCTCGCCGAACTGGCCAAGGACACCTGGATCGGCCCGTACCCCGGCAACCCCTGCCACGACGTGGTCGTTCTGGCCTGCGAGAGCGCCGGCTTCCAGCCCCGCTTCGAACACTCCTCCGACGACTTCCGTGCCGTGGTGGCGCTGGCCGCGGCCGACGCGGGCGTGGCCCTCGTCCCGCGCTCCGCGCTGCGCGGCATGGACCTGACCGGTGTGGTCGTACGCCCCGTCGACGGCGTCGCCCCGACCCGCCGCGTCTTCGCGGCCGTACGGCGCGGAGCCGAGGACCATCCGCTGATCCGCCCGGTGCTCGACGCCCTGGGCGAGGCGGCGGGGCTGTGAGGCTTCCTTAACGCGGGCGTTCCATATCAGGGATATCGTCCCGAATATGGAACATGGAGCGGCGGTCGCCCCCGACCCCGTCGACGCCCGCCTCGGCAGCCGCCTCGCCGAACTGCGGGCCGAACACGGCTGGTCCCTGGGCGAGTTGGCGGAGCGCAGCGGAATCAGCAAGTCCACCCTGTCGCGGGCCGAACGGGCCGAGACCAGCCCCACGGCGGCCCTCCTCAACCGCCTCTGCAACGTCTACGGCCGGACCATGTCCCAGCTGCTCAGCGAGGTCGAGGCGGAACCCGCGCCCGTGCTGCGCGCCGCCGAGCAGCAGGTGTGGGAGGACCGCGCCTCCGGTTTCGTGCGCCGGTCCGTGTCGCCGCCGCACGGCGGACTGCGCGGCGAACTCGTCGAGGGCCGGCTCGCGGCGGGGGCGGACATCGCCTACGACCGCCCGCCGGTGCCCGGCCTGGAGCAGCACATCTGGGTGCTCGACGGGAGCCTGGCCGTGACGGCGGAGGGAACCGAGCATCTCCTGGACGCGGGGGACTGCCTGCGGCTGCGGGTGTGGGGGCCGACCCGGTTCCGGTGCGCGGGACCGGCGCGGACGCGGTACGTGCTGGCGGTGGTGCGACCGTGAGGGCACTTCGTCTCGAAGCGGATCAACTGTCGTGCCGGGTAGGCGAGTTGGCCGATCTGCTGGCCGACGTCGTGAACGGCGGGGCGTCCGTCGGCTTCCTCGCCCCCTTCGAGCGGGAGCGGGCGGTCGCCTGGTGGCGGGAGCGGACGTCCGCCGTGGCGGCCGGGCAGCTCGCCGTCTGGGCCGCGCTGGACGGCGCCGGCCGGACCGTCGGCACGGTCGGCCTCGCCTTCCCCCACCCCGGCAAACCCAACAGCCCGCACCGCGCCGAACTGGTGAAGCTGATGGTCCACCGCGACGCCCGCGGCCAGGGCATCGGACGCGGCCTGCTGACCGTCGCCGAGGAGGCCGCGGCCGCCGCCGGGATCACCCTGCTCCATCTGGACACCGAGACGGACAGCCCCGCGGAGCACCTCTACCGGTCGGCCGGCTGGACCCGCGCCGGCGTCATCCCCGACTACGCCCTCAGCCCCACCGGCGTACTGCGCCCGACGACCCTCTACTACAAGCACGTGGGCGCTCTGGCCAGGTGACTGTCAGTGGCAGAGGCTACGGTTCGGGGCATGCCGGAAGCCGAAGACGTACGCCGTGTCGCCCTGTCCCTGCCGGACACCAGCGAGAAGATCGCCTGGAGCATGCCCACGTTCCGGGTCGCCGGGAAGATGTTCGCCACGCTGCCCGAGGACGAGACCTCCATCGCCGTGCGCTGCCCCAAGGAGGAGCGCGACGAACTGGTGCTCGCCGAGCCGGGCAAGTTCTGGATCGCCGATCACGAGGCCCAGTTCGCCTGGGTCCGGGTCCGGCTCGCCGCGCTGGAGGGCGAGGGCGAGCTGCGCGACATCCTCGCCGACTCCTGGCGGCAGGCGGCCTCGCCCCGTCTTCTGGACTCCTACCCGGAGTTGGGGCTTCCGGGCGGGAGCTGACCACCCCAGGGGCACCGTCCCGGCCGGCCGGGACGAAAGGCGTGCGCGATCACCGAGCCGAGTGCGGTATTGTTTCCTTGCGCGTTTCGCCAGGGGAAACCCCAGGTCAAACGGCATCGGGACGTGGCGCAGCTTGGTAGCGCACTTGACTGGGGGTCAAGGGGTCGCAGGTTCAAATCCTGTCGTCCCGACGGTGCGAAGGGTCTTCGCAGGTGAGAGCCTGCGGGGGCCCTTTTTCGCGTGGGGTGTTCCCGGCTTCGGAGGTGAGCATGTCGCTCATCGGCACCTCTGCTGCAGCCGGCGCGGTACCCGGGGAAAGGTGGCGGGCCCGTCGAGCCCATCCTCCGGCCGGCCCGTCGAGCCCATCCTCCGGCCACGGGCCATCGACCCTTCCCCGCGGCTACACCCCGCCCTCGTCCTCCACCGCCCCGTGGAACCGCTCCCGATACGCTCGCGGCGATCGCCCGTACCGGCGCTTGAACGCGCGGGAGAAGTACAGGCGGTCGCGGACGCCGACCTCGTGGGCGATCTGGCCCACGGCCAGGTCGGTGAAGCGCAGGAGGCGGGCGGCCTCCGTCATCACGCGCTCGGTGATCAGGGTCCGTGTCGAGCTCCCGGTCACGCCGGACAGCGCGCGCCACAGCGCGCTTTCCGAGACGCCCAGTTCGCGCGCGTAGTGACGGACGTCGTGGTGGCGGGCGAAGTCGCGTTCCAGGAGGACGTTGAAGCGCCGGTACAGACGGATGACGGGGTCGTCCTTGCCCCCGGTGTCCGGTCGCTCGCCGTGGTCGTGCCAGCGGCCGAGCCACGACAGCAACGTCAACAGCAGGTGCCGGTGGACGATGTCGCTGAAGGCGGACGACGGGCGCCGGGCCTCCGCGGCGAGTGCCCCGATCACGGCGTCGAAGTGCGCGGTGCCCTCCGGCGGGACGTGCACCACGGACCGCCCGCGGGCAGTGAGCAGGCGGCCGGGGTGCGAGTGGGTGGACAGCCCCTCGTGCAGCAGCTCGTCGCCGAAGCGCACGATCGCCCCGGACATGTCCCTCGCGTGCTCCAGGAAGTGCACCGGGCCGCGGCCGAGCACCAGCACCGTGCCGGGCCCGACGACCGTGCGCTCGCCGTCCACCACGTGGACACCGGTGCCGCTCCTGGTCCAGAACAGCTCGTGGTACGCGTGCCGGTGCGGGCCGCGGACAGGGCAGGTCTGGATGCTCAGGGTCGCGTCGTCCAGGGGCATCACGTGGAGTGCGGGATCCGCCGTGGGCAGCCGGGCGATCGACAGCTCACGGTCGCCCGGCGACGGGTCGCCGGCAGGGTCGGTACGCAACGTGGGGGCTCCTGCGGACGGCTTTCGGTCGGCGGTCCGCGACGAGCGGCCCCGCGCTCGGTGCGCGGGGTGGCGCGTGGTGGTTCTGGGAGCCGCCTGTGTCCCGGCCATGATTTCCGTCCGCCGCCGACGATGTCCAGACAAATCCGAGGGCGGGCCGTCGGGTGCACGGAGAATCCATACTTCCGCGATCCATGTCCATGGGCTGAGGCGGCGGACGTGACAAATCCTTGGCAGTGCCCGGCCGGGCCGTACGTTCTGTCCATCTCTCTCGGAGACACACATGATTGGTCGTCGTTCCCTGATCCGCCGTGGGAGTGCCGCCGCGGGCGCACTCGCCCTGGGAGCCGGAGCAGGTCTGGTCACCGCGGCCCCCGCCTCCGCCGCCCCGGACGCCCCCGGCTTCCTGCCCCTGCCCGACCACGTGAAGCCACTGCCCGACACCGGCGACGGCTACCGGCTGGAGCGCGTCGGTCGTAACGGCTACGTGCTCATAGCGGGGATCGTGCAGTGCGTCTTCGTCGTCACCCGCGAGGGTGTCGTCCTCGTCGACGCGCCTCCCGCGGCCCGCGCCGCGATCCGTGCCGCCATTCCGTCCGTCACCGACAAGCCGGTCACCCACGTCATCTACAGTCACGACCACGCGGACCACATCGGCGCGGCCGGCGACCATCCCGAGGCAACTCTGATCGCGCACAAGGACTGTGCCGCCCTCCTCACCGCCTACGCGGACCCCGCCCGGCCGGTGCCTCACCGGATCATCCGCGACCACCACAAGGTGATCCACATCGGCGGAGAGGAGATCCACTTCATCTATCCCGGTCCCAACCACGAGGCGGGGAACATGATGATCCACTTCCCCCGGCTGCGGCTGGCCCACATGGCCGACGTGGTCATGCCCGGCTGGGCGCCCTACCGTGCCTGGGGCAACGCCGACAACATCCCCGGCCTGCTGACCGCACACGACGCGATCCTGGACCTCGATTTCGACACCTTCTGCGGCGGTCACGTGTACCGCACCGCCACCCGCGCCGAGGTCACGCAGTCCCGCGAGTTCTTCGTGGACATGTGGACCACGACCGTACGCAAGAGCAGTGAGATCACCTCGGGCGACGCGGCGGCAGCGGTGGTCGAGAAGGAGAACGTCTGGGCCGTCCAGAAGGTCTGGATCGACCGGATCGCACAGGCGGTGACCTCGGAGCTCATCGACCGCTGGGGTACCAGGATCGCCGCGGTGGACACCTTCACGCCGGACTGTGTAGGCGCCCTGGTCGTCTCCACCTTCACCGACGCGCCGGTGAACTTCCCCTGACGCCGACCCCGCTCCTGCCCGCCGGCGGCGTGCCATGAGGTGCGTCTCGGGCGGGCAGGGGCGGACGGCGCGGGTAGGGGCGGACGGCCCAGGCTGTCGGATTCTGACCATTGCTCGTCGCGATTGCGCCGCTTCCCTGGGTGACTCGGCTCATAGGTTGAGAGCCCGGCGCGGGGACTGCCGGTCGTGAGAACCCGCGTCCGTCGGCGAGGCGGCCGCCGTCCGCTCGACGGCCACGGATGCCCCGCCCGCTTCACCCATCGACAGGCAGGAAGGCACGGCCATGACCGAGACGCGAGCAGCGGTGGTCCACCCCGGCACGGGGACGTTCGTCTGGGAGAAGGTCCGGCTGCAGGACCCCCGGCCGGACGAGGTCCTCGTGCGCATCGTGGCCGCGGGCATCTGCCATACCGACCTCGCCGTCCGGGACGAGAAGCTCCACACCCCGCTGCCCGCCGTCCTCGGCCACGAGGGAGCCGGTGTCGTGGAAGCGGTCGGCTCCGACGTAACCCGGGCCCGTGTCGGCGACAAGGTGCTGCTGTCGTTCAGTTCCTGCGGCCGGTGCGGTGCCTGCGAGCACGGTCATCCCGGCTACTGCGACACGTTCATCGCGCGCAACTTCGCCGGCGCCCGGCCCGACGGCAGTACGCCGATCCACGGCGTCGACGGCACCCCGCTGGGCGGACGCTTCTTCGGCCAGTCCTCGTTCGCCCACCACGCCGTCGTCGACGAGCGCAGCGTCGTACCAGTCGAGGCCGCCGACGAGGACGAGTTGGCGCTGCTCGCACCCATCGGCTGCGGAATACAGACCGGCGCGGGCGCCGTACTCAACGAACTGCGCCCCGGCCCGGGAGACACGGTGGCCGTCTTCGGCGCGGGGGCGGTGGGTCTGTCCGCGGTCATGGCGGCCGCATTGACCCCGGCCGCCCGCGTCATCGCCGTCGACGTCGTGCCCTCACGCCTCGACCTCGCCCGTGAGCTGGGGGCGACCGATGTGGTCAACGGCAAGGAGGAGGACCTCGCCGCCCGGCTGGCGGAGATCACGGCGGGCCGGGGCGTGACCCATGCGCTGGAGAGCAGTGGCGTTCCCGCTCTGCTGCGGCGGGCCACGGACGCGCTCGCCGTTCGGGGGACGGTGGCGGTGGTCGGGGCTCCACCGGTCGGCACCGACGGCACCTTCGACGTCAACTTCCTGCTCAACGGGCGCGTCGTCCGGGGCGTCACCGAGGGCGACAGCGATCTGCTCGGCTTCGTGCCGTCCCTGGTCGGCCTCCACCGTGCGGGGCGCCTGCCGTTCGACAGGATGATCCGCTTCTACTCGCCCGACCGGATCAACGAAGCCGCCGACGACGCGGCCGGCGGCACAGTGGTGAAGCCGGTGCTGCGCATCCCCTCCTGACGGCGCCGCGCGACGCCCCGGGACGGCTCCGGCCTCCGTCGCACTGGATGCTTCCCGCCCTGCCAGGTGTCACGTTCTGACCATAAGAAGTCGGGAATTGGACCGAAAGACTCGGTGATGGCGACTTATTTTGAACATGTCGTATCCGGCTGCCGACATCGTCATCGGCAGGTTGTCGCCGGCATCTCCCCGATCAAGGAACCAAAAATGTTGGATCGTCGCTCTCTCCTGCGCAACACCAGTGCGGCCACGCTCGGTGCGCTGGCCCTGACCGCGGTCGCCGGCGGTACGGACCTGGCAGCCGCGGCCGAACACCACCCGGACCTGTTCGGCGACCCGGCCTCGACCCCGGAGACGGAGTCGCTGTGGCCCGTCCACCTCACCGCCGTCGAGTGCCGCAATCTCAAGACCTTCGACGAGCTCGACTTCCAGGTCTACTCCCGCCAGGAGTGGGACCGTCTCGGTGAGAGCCACGCCCCGAACGTCCGTGTGCACTGGCCCGACGGCCACTACACGGACGGCATCGAGCGTCATGTCGCCGATTTGAAGGCGCAGTTCGTCTGGGCGCCGGACACCCGTGTCAGCGAACACCCGCTCCGCATCGCCAAGGGCGAGCTGACCGCGGTCACCGGAGTGCTGAAGGGCACGTTCTCCAGGCCCATGCCGGACGGGACGGGCGGTTTCGTCCAGCCGACGGGCAAGAGCTTCGCCGTCAACATGGTCACCGTCGGGCTATGGAACACGCACGGTGTCATGGACGAGGAGTTCCTCTTCTGGGACAACCAGACCTTCAACCAGCAGATCGGGCTCGCCTGACTCCCCGCCGGGCTCTTCTCCGATGACCGTTCCGGAACCCTCCACGACCATCTCCCCGGAGCCTTCCATGGCCGACTCCCGGTTCCCACCCCACGGCTTCGCCGAGCGAAGCGCCCCGCCCCGGGCACTGCCGCTGGCCGCCTACCGGGAGGCGATCGCCCTCGACGAGCCGTTCCGTCCGTCGGCGGCCCCGGCGCCCGCCGACCGGCTGGACGACCATGTCCGTACCGCACTGCGCATGCTGAGCAGCGACCCGGCCGTGGCACGGCTCGGCCTGCGCGCCGACTCCCTGCTCGATCCGGCCGCGGCCGACGCGGCCACCGCCCGGCGGCTCCTGCGCGCCCTGCTCACGGTCCGCCCTCCCGGTCCACTGCCTGACGCCACCACCGAGGTGCTCGACGCCGTACTCGGTGCGGAACGCCACCTGCGGCCCACCGTCGCGATCCGGCAACTGCCCACGGTCGCGGAGATGTTCCCCCGAAGCTCCTTCCGGGCCGCCCGGCACACCGCGCTGTGGCGGGGGGACGTCACCACGCTCGCCGCGGACGCGATCGTCAACGCCGCGAACAGCGCCCTGCTCGGCTGCTTCCAGCCACTGCATCCCTGTGTCGACAACGCCATCCACAACGCCGCCGGCCCCCGGCTGCGGGACGACTGCGAGACCGTCATCACGCTGCAGGGCGCCTCCGAACCGACGGGAACCGCCAAGATCACCCGGGGACACCACCTGCCTGCCCGGCATGTCCTGCACACCGTCGGCCCGATCACCGACGGCACGCCCCGTACCGGTGACGCGGCGGCGCTGGCCTCTTCCTACCGGTCCTGTCTCGGCCTGGCCGCCGAGGTGGGGACGATCCGCACCCTGGCCTTCTGCGCCGTGAGCACCGGCGTCTTCGGGTATCCCAAGGACGAGGCCGCCCGGATCGCCCTGCACACCGTCTCCGACTGGCTCGACGCACACCCCGACCGGTTCGACCGGATCGTGTTCACCGTGTTCGACGCCGACAACGAGTCGGCCTACCGAAGAGCCCTCGGCGCAGCCGCGTGAACCGCGCCCCGACGGGTTGTCGGCCGCCGGCCGCGACCTGGCCCCCCAGCCGCCCGCGGCTGCCTCGTACCCCGTACCGAAGGAAGCTCCCCATGCCCCTCACCCGTGACATGCTGATCGACGGCAAGGACGTACCCGCGCTCTCCGGCCGTACCACCAAGGACATCAACCCCTACACGGCCGAGGTCTACGCGACCGTTCCCGCGGCCGGCCCGGAGGACGTGACGCGGGCCGTGGACGCCGCCGACGCGGCCTTCGCACAGTGGGCCGCCCTGGCCCCGTTCGCCCGCCGGGCGATCTTCCTCAAAGCCGCCGACCTGCTGGAGTCCAGGACCGCGCAGGTCGTGGAGACCATGGCCCACGAGGCGGGCGGAACGCGCCCGTGGGCACACTTCAACGCGCGCCTCGGGGCCGACATCCTGCGCGAGGCGGCCGCCGCGGTCACCGCGCCGCGTGGTGAGGTACTCAGTGCCCAGGAGCAAGGGGTGCTGGGGCTGGCCGTGCGCGAACCGCTGGGCGTGGTGGCGGCGTTCGCCCCGTGGAACGCTCCGGTCATCCTCGGTGTGCGGGCCGTCGCGGGTCCCCTGGCCGCCGGCAACACGGTCGTCGTCAAGCCGAGCGAGGACGCGCCCGTCGCCTGCGGGCTGCTCATCGCCGATGTGCTCCGCGAGGCGGGGCTGCCCGACGGCGTTCTCAACGTCGTGACCAACGACCGCGAGGACGCCGCCCGGATCGCGGAGACGCTGATCGCGGATCCCCGGGTGCGTGCCGTGAACTTCACCGGCTCCACGCACGTCGGCCGCGTCATCGGCAGGCACGCGGCCGAACACGTGAAGCCGGCCGTCCTCGAACTGGGCGGCAAGAACGCGGTGATCGTCCTCGACGACGCCGACGTCGACCACGCCGTCGACGCCGTCACCTTCAGCGTGTTCATGAACTCGGGCCAGATCTGCATGTCGGCCGACCGCGTCCTCGTGCACGCCTCGCTCGCCGAGGAGTTCACGGAGAAGTTCACCACGAAGGTCGCCGCGCTGCGGGCCGGTGACCCCGGCCACCCGGAAACGGTGGTGGGCCCGCTGGTCGGCGCGTCCGCCGCGGAGCGCGTGGCCGGTCTGGTCCGGGACGCGGTCGCGGAGGGCGCCACCGTGCTCACCGGCGGCGGCCGGCCGGAGGGTGCCGTGCACCCGGCGACCGTGCTCACCGACGTGCCCAGGAGCGCCGAGCTCTACCACGCGGAGGCCTTCGGCCCGTTGTGCGTCGTCGAGACGTTCTCCGACGACGACACCGCCGTAGCGCTCGCGAACGACACCGACAACGGCCTGACCTGCGGCATCATCACCGAGAACGCGACACACGGCCTGATCGTGGCCCGAGGCGTCCGCACCGGGATCGTGCACATCAACGACCAGTCCGTGGCCGACGAGCCACAGGCGCCCTTCGGCGGCGTCAAGGCGTCCGGTTACGGCCGCTTCGGCGGACGGTGGGGCATCGAGGCATTCTCCAACACCCGTTGGGTGACCATCGCCACCCAGCAGGCCCGCTATCCGTTCTGACCGCCCGTCGGTTCATGAGGGGCCCGGCGCCCGCGGACCTCGTCGCGGAAGTCGATCGGCGACCGGCCGACCCGGTGCAGGAAGTACTTGTTGAACTGGGACGGATTGGCGAAACCGAGTTGGTCGGAGATCTGGGCGGCGGTCTGGTCGCTGTGCGCCAGCAGCCGTTTGGCCTCCAGTACGACGCGGCGGTCGACGAACTCCTTCGCGCTCAGCCCGACGCTGTTCAGTGTGGCCCGGGCCAGGGTGCGTGCCGAATAGCCGAGCATCCGGGCGTAGTCCTCCACGCGCCGGGTGCGGGTGAAGTGCTGCTCGACGACGTCTCGGAAGCGCAGGTAGGTCTCGTCCGGTTCCGGCGCGGGGCTGCCGGCCGGAACCGTCAGGTGGGCCAGACGCAGCACCAGAACCGCCAGGAGGTGGCGCAGGGCCGCCATGTGCACTTCCAGCGGCAGATGACCGAGCGCCTGGGACTCGTGCCTCAGGTGGTCGGCGGCCAGATCCAGTGCCCGGGCCTCGTCGGCGACCGGGGTGTTGACGACGGGGACGTACGGGTCGTCGACCCGGGCGGCCGTCGCGGTGGCCGCGTCGAGCATGTCCTGCTGGAACAGGATCAGCGTGCCCTCCGCGTTCGTGAGGTCCCCCCACTGCTGCACCCGACCGGGGCGGACCCACAACCAGGAGCCCGGCCGGAGGGTGTAGCCGGTGAAGTCCACGGTCTGCCGGAGTTCGCCCGAGGCCAGGGTGAGCAGCTGGTGGAAGCCGGGGCGGCGGGGCCGGGCGAGGTCGGGCTGGGACACGCGACTTCGCAGATCGGCCAGCGACATGACCTCGGCGCCCGTGGGCGTGCCCGCGGGCGCGGCGAAGGGCAGCTCGGGGATCTCCCGCGAGGCGGCGTGTCGGTTATTGACCATCATCAGTCATCAGGTTAACCGGAAGGACCCCAGGAATCGTGAGCTCCACGAGCGACACCCACACCTCCGCACCGCAGGCGATCGAGACGCTGCGTTCCTGGCTGGGAGAGGCCGACCGGGTCCTGATCGCGGCCGGAGCGGGGCTCAGCGCGGCCGCCGGCTACGACTACGGCGACGCGGAACGTTTCAAGGAGCTGCTGCCGGCGCTCTACCGGCTGGGACTGCGGTCACGCTACCTGCTGGGCGCCCCGCTGCCGGCGGACATGATGTGGGGCTACTGGGCCGTCCACATCGACGACATCCGCTACAGCCCGGGGCCCAACCCGCTCTACCGACGGCTACGGGCACTGGTCGGCGACCGCGACCACTGGGTCATGACGTCCAACGTCGACGCACTCTTCGTCCGCAACGGCTTCGCCGCGGACCGGGTCTTCACCCCCCAGGGCGACTACGGCCGACTCCAGTGCACGGTGCCCTGCACCCGTGAGACCTGGGCAGGCAAGCCGTACTTCGACCGGATCCTCGCGGTGTACGACCCTGAGAGCGGCCGGGTGACCGACCCGGCCGCTCTGCCGCGGTGCCCCCGCTGCGGTGCCGCCGTCTTCCCCAATGTCCGGGTCGGCCCCGAATTCGTCGACGACTCCTACCTCCCCACCGGGCAGCGCCTGCTCCACTGGCTCGACCGGGCGCCCGCGGAGGACAGGCTGCTCGTCGTGGAGATCGGCGCCGGCTTCAACACCCCGGGTGTGATCCGCCTGCCGATGGAGAACCTGGTACGCGGCACCCGGCGGGCCCGGCTCGTGCGGGTGAACCCCGGTCATCCCGACGTCCCCGCGGACCTCGGCGACCGCGCGCTGCCCCTGCCCTTCGGGGCCGGCCGGCTCCTGGACGCGCTCGTCCCCCTGGAGGAAGGACGGGACAGCTGAACAGGAGAGACGGAGGCTGCTCATCGAGGGTGAGCCGGCCCGGCACGTGCACCGCGCCGGGCGCGACCTCCATGGCGGGGCGAGGAATCAGCGCGGTCACGCGGTCACCTAGGCCGGCGGACAGGAGGTGACCCACGCCCCGCGTACGTCCCAGGTGCCGCCGTCGGCGCTCGCACCGCGCAGCCCGCTCAGGGTGCCGGCGCCGGCGAGCGCGGTCAGGCGGGAGGTGCTCAGCGAGGAGAACGCGACGGTGCAGGCCGGGTCGAAGTCGGTGGACCGGCGCAGGCGGCGCGCGAGTTGGGCGAAGCCCAGCACGGAGGCGGCGATCACCCATGCGTCCGGGGTTTCGGCGGTCAGACGCCGAGCCGGGCGCAGCCAGGAGGCGGCCGTCTCCGGCCAGTCCACCACCGTGAGCACCCGTCCGCCTCGGGCCGTCCACGCGCGCTCGAACGCCCCGGCCGCGGCGCGGGAGGCGTCGTCGCGGCCGTGTCCGATCGTGACCGTCTCGATCCGTGACTTCGGTCCCGTCAACAGCCCCATGAGCGTGGCAAGTTCGGCTTCGGTGTGCGGCCGGGGCGCGGGCAGGTCGCCTGCGTGGGCGGCGAGGTCGGCCGCGCCGATGAGGGGTGAACGCGAGGTGCCGTGTGGCTCGGTGAAGGAGTTCATGAGGGGGTGATGCTTTCTCGGTTCGTTTTCCAGCGGGCGTACGCGGCGGGAAGGCACACAGCGCAGGGCCGGTATCCGGTGGCAATCGCGGTGGCCTCGTCGGCGAAGAACACCCGCTGCTCGACGTAGTGGCCGCGGGCGATGGCCCGCAGCGCGGACGGGCAGTCCAGCCGCCCGTACAGGCGTCCGCGGCGGTGGCCCCCGAGCGTTCCCGGAGTCGGGCTCCGGTAAGGCTGTCCGCCCGGGCCGAGCAGGGTGTAAACGCGCTCGGGCCGGTCGGCGACGGGCCGGGCGGGGGTCATGCCGCGTCGTGGAAGACGATGCCGAGGGTGTGGCGGCGGCCGGAGCGGACGGTGCTCACGCCGTGCCGCATCGGCCCGTTGGACCAGCCGCGCTTGGTCGCCACCGGCCGGTCGCGGGTGGTGAAGACCAGGCCGTGGCCCTGCGGCAGGGTCGTGGCCGAGCCGCGCGACTGCGCGCGAGGCCGCTGCTCGGTCATCAGGAACTCCCCGCCGGTGAAGTCCGTGCCGGGGGCGTCGAGCCCGATCACGACCTGGAGGGGGAAGATCATGTCGCCGAACACGTCGCGGTGCAGGGCGTTCCAGTCGCCGGGACCGTAGCGCAGCAGGATCTGCGCGGATTTGGCCTGACCTGCCTCGTGGCACAGCCGAAGCCACTCGTCGAGGCTGTCGGGCCAGGGGGCGGGCTTGCCGAGCTTCGTCGCCCAGTCCCGGGCGATGGGCAGCAGGCGCGGGTAGAACGCCTCGCGCAGCTCCCGTACCAGGTCGGGCAGGTCGTGGGTGAAGTAGCGGTACTGGCCGGAGCCGAAGCGGTGGCGGGCCATGTCCACGGTCGTGCGGAAACGGGCCGGCTCGTCGTAGAGGGCGGCGATCTCGTGGCACTCGGCGGGCGTGAGGATCTTCCCGGTCAGGGCGTTGCCGTGCCCGTTGAGTTCGTCGGTCAGGGCTGCCCAGTCACTTCGGGCGACCCGGCCGGCGACGGGGCCTGCGAGCCGGGTGGTCTCGATCATGGTGAGGGATTCCTTGCGTCAAGGGTGAGCATCAAGGGTGAGGCGAGGCCACCCCGGTTCCGCCGTCGTGAGGGGTGACGGTTTTTCAGGCGGCCTGGTGGACGTTTTCGAGGTCCAGGAGCTGCTGCTTGCGCTCCAGACCGCCGGCGTAGCCGGTCAGCGCGCCACCGGCGCCGATCACGCGGTGGCAGGGGCGAACGACCAGCAGCGGGTTGGCTCCGATCGCGGTGCCCACGGCTCGTACCGCGGCCCTCGGGGCGCCGATCTTGTCGGCGATGTCGCCGTAGGTGAGGGTGGTGCCGCCAGGAGCAGGTCGCCCAGCGGGCTCGTGATCGTCGTGCAGACGGTCATCGTCGCCCCTTCTCGTCGGCATTCGTGTCACCTTCGACCTTGCTGTCCGGCGGGCACGGGCGCTGGCGGGATTCGGACGTCACGCTGCGGGGGCGCGGCGCCGATCGGCGGCGGCGTTTCGGAAGGGGTGCATGGCCAGGATGGCGGCCCGGCCGGGCCGACCTGGGGCACAGCGAGGGCATCCGATGGGGCCGGTGACGTCGAGCCGGGTGACACCGTCGCGCAGCGGGATGACCACCGCGACCGGCGCGGGGTGCCGTGCATCAGCGGGCGTTGTGGAAGATGAGGCCGAGGGTGGTGCGCCGGCCGGTCTCGACGGCGTTGGTGCCGTGGCGCATCGGGTGGCGGCGGAAGCCGTTCCTGCCGTGGACCGGGCGGTGTCGCACGGGGAAGATCATTCCCTGGCCGAGCCGGGGTTTGACGACCATCGCGCGGGACTGGAACCGGGGCCGCTGTTCGACGAAGACGTTCTCGCCGCCGGTGAAGTCCTCGCCGGGCTGGTTGAGCATGATCGCGATCTGCAGCGGGAAGACGATGTCGCCGTAGATGTCCTGGTGCAGGCACGCATAGTCGCCGGGACCGTACTGGAGGATCAGCGGGGTGGAGCGGTGCTGGCCGTTGTCCGCGCACTCGGCCAGCAGTTCCTCCAGCGAGGGGGGGAAGGTGCGTTCGCCGAGCTGCGGTGCCCACTGGTTGGCCATCCATGCCATCGGCGGGTACAGCAGGGAACGCAGGGTCTGGATGAGCGGGACGGTCGCCGGGTCGGCGTAGTACTTGTAGGTGCCGCGGCCGAACTGGTAGCGCTGCATGACGACCGTGGAACGGAACAAGCCGGGCTCGTCGAAGGTGTCGATGATCTCCTGACACTGCGTGCGGGACAGCAACGGCGGGGTGAGGGCCACGCCCTCCTCGTTCAGTTGGGCGTACAGCTGCCCCCAGTCGAGTGCGCTGAGCGCGGGCAGGCCGTCCGTCACGGGTACGTGCGGTGCCCGGCCGACTGGTGCGGCAGAGGGAAACAACGTGTCGGCGGCGGGAGTGAACTGGTTCATGAAGAGTCTCTCGTAGACCTGCGGCGCCGGAGCGGGCCCGCGATCCTCGCCGATATGTGCGCGGTCGGGCGGTGCGCCGTCAACGATCATCACGCCCCCGGCCGTTCAGGTGCTGGCGGCATTCGGACATCACGTTTGCGTCCGGCTCGCCAGGGCGCTCGACGTCTCCACCCCACCCGTGCGCAGGCCCGGCGCGGTGGGGACCGAGCTGCCGCGGCCGGCGAACACGAACGCCGGTGATGCTCGCATCCGCGTGTGATCAGTCCGGCCGTCGCCGGAAACAGCCGGGTTGTTCCGGATCCTCGGGCACGGCAGGGCACAACCCTTGGGCCCGATCGCCGGTCCAACACCGCGGCGGCGAGGACGGACCCTCGCCGTACCCCCGCGACTCCGTCCCTACCGGCCATGCCGAGATCTCAGGAGCCACGAAGTGCGCAGTACGCCTGCCACCACGACAACGTCCAGAACTTTCCGCAGCCGAGCGAACCTGCTGTCCGGACCGGCCGCGGCGACCGTACTACTGACCATCGGCGCCACGATCACCGCGACGGCCGCTCCGGCGCCCGCCGCTCCCGCGGCCGTGGCGGCGGCCCACGACGACTTCAACGGCGACGGCTACCCCGATGCCGTGATCTCCGCCCCCGGCGGCACCGTCAGTACCCAGAAGGGCGCCGGCTACGTCGCCGTGCTGTACGGGTCGGCGAGCGGCCTGTCCACCGCCCGCCGGGCGACGTTCAGCCTGAGCACGCCCGGCATACCGGGCCTCGCCCAGACCGACGACGGCTTCGGACGGACCACCACGTCCGGAGACCTGGACGGCGACGGCTACGCCGATCTCGTCGTCGGCATGCCCGGCAGGGACGTCGGGACGACCGCCGACGCTGGGGCGGCGGTCGTCCTGTGGGGCTCCGCGAACGGGCTGCAGGCCACCGGCGCACTCCTGTTGCAGGACAGTGCTCCGACGGCACGCGGACACTTCGGACTGGGCCTGGCCACCGGCCGCTTCCACGGCTCCGGCACCGAACTCGCCCTCCTGACCGGCAAGGCCCTGCAGACCTACGACTTCGAGGCCGGCGCCGGCGGCACGCACACCTTCCAGGCCACTCCCATGGCCTGGAAGTGGGCGGAGGACTTCACCCCCACCGGCCTCACCTCCGGCGACTACGACAACAGCGGCTCCGACGACGTGGTCCTGCTGGGCACCTTCACCGACACGGAATCGCTGAATCCCGTGGCGACGTTCGGTGCGGCCAGCTACCTTCGCGGCGGCCCCGACGGGCTGACGTACGGCCGCGGGCTGCGCGGCGGCCCGGTGGGCGCCACCGGCGACATCAACAACGACGGCTACCCCGACGTGGTGTTCGGTTCCCCGACCGACAGTGACGACCAGAACGAAGTCCTGGTCGACGGCGGCACCGTCGACGTCTTCCTCGGCGGGCCCGGCGGCCTGCCCGGCCCGGACGCCTCCCAGCACTTCGACCAGACGACCATCGGCGCCTCCGGAGACGACAAGATCGGTGACCGCTTCGGCGGTGCCGTCACGGTGGCGGACGTGAACGGCGACGGCTACGCCGACGCCGCGATCGGAGCACCGGGCAACGACATCAACAGCCTCACCGACCCGGGCACGGCATGGGTGGTGCGCGGTACGGCCAACGGACTCACCCCGCGAGGCCTCGTCAGCTACAGCCAGAGCACGCCGTCCGTGCCCGGGGACAACGAGAACGGCGACTGGTTCGGCGGCGGCCTTCGGCTCATCGACGCCAACAAGGACGGCAAGGCCGAGCTGATCGCCTCCGCACCCGGCGAGGACACCGACGACGGCGCCGCCTGGGTCTTCCCCGGCACGAGCAACGGCCCCGTCGGAAGCGGATCCTGGTCCTTCAACGGCGGCAGCCTGAGCGCCCCCGTGCCCGACGCCCGCTTCGGCGAGACCCTGGCCCCGTAGCGACGGCGGCCACTCGATCGACCACCGCGCCGGTGCCGACGCCCCTGTGACGAGGTGCCCCCCGTGAGCCTGATGGTGGCAGCCGCTCCCCACTGCTGAAAGCCACCATCAGGTTCCACGGTGCCGCACCGCGTACCGCGGCCGGCCCGCGCTGGTCGTGGACGGCGGAGCAAGCCGGGACGACGGCGCCCTGGCCGACGTCGGCGGCCCGGTCGCTTATGCCCTGCGGACATCCGGCCGGAGTACTCTGACGACCGATAGTTTGAATTCTCAAACAGTGAATTCTCAAACAGTCGCTCATCGGAGAACGTCATGCGCGTCGCGATCACCGGATCCACCGGACTCATCGGTTCCGCCCTCACCCGCTCCCTCCTCGCCGACGGTCACCGTGTGCTGCGTCTGACCCGCGGCCGGACCGTGGCCCCGGCGGCGGACGGCAGCGAATCCGCGACCTGGGAGCCCGGCGCCCGGCTGGACCCGGCCGTCCTGGACGGTGTCGACGCCGTGGTCCACCTCGCCGGAGCCGGGGTCGGCGACCGGCGCTGGACCGCCGCGTACAAGGACGAGATCAGGCTCAGCCGCCTCCAGGGGACGCGGACCGTCGCCGAGGCCTGTGCCGAGGCCGCCGAGCGGCCCCGGGTGTTGATCTCGGCCTCGGCCACCGGTTACTACGGCGACACCGGCGACCGTGTCGTCACGGAGTCCGATCCGGCCGGAAACGACTTCCTCGCCTCCGTCTGCGTCGGCTGGGAGGCCGCCGCCGCGCCGGCCGAGCGGGCCGGCGTCCGGGTCGTACACCCGCGGACCGGCCTCGTGGTCTCCGCCGACGGCGGCGCCTGGGGCAAGCTGTTCCCGCTCTTCCGGTTCGGCCTCGGCGGCAGGCTCGGCTCGGGCGACCAGTTCTGGCCGTTCATCTCGCTGCCCGACCACGTCGCCGCCCTGCGCCACGCGATCGACCACGAGGACATCGCCGGTCCCCTCAACTTCACGGCCCCCGAACCGCTCACGAACCGCGAGATCACCCGCGCGACGGGCCGGATCCTGCACCGGCCCACCCTCGCCGCCGTCCCCGCCTTCGCGCTGCGGATCGTCCTCGGCGAGTTCTCCGAGGGCATCACGGGCAGCTGCCGGGCCGTCCCGGACGCTCTGCTGAAGGCGGGCTTCACGTTCCGGCAGCCCGGCATCGACGAGGCGCTGCACGCCGCGCTGGACCAGGGCTGACCGGACAGGTCCCCGGACGGGTCCTCCCGGTCCCGTTGGTCGCTCCGACCTGCCGCGTTAACCTGTCGTTATGCGCCCGAACCGCCCGGAGGGGGCCGAACCCGACTCGTCCCCGGTCGCGGGGGCGCGGGCGAGGACCCTGGCGCTGGCCCTTCGGCAGGCGACGGCGGGTGTCGGCGGACAGGGCGCCCTCCTGCACCGATGGGACCCCGGCACGCGCCGGCTGACCCTGGTGGCGGTGGACGGTGTCGACGCCGGAGCGGTGCGGGCCTGGGCGGAGCTGCACGAGGAACAGGACGTACCGCCGTCCCGCGCGCTGCGCCGCGGAGTCCTCGTCCAGGTGGCCGGGGACAGCCTCGGGACCGGCGCGGCAGGCACCGTGGCGGTCCCTCTGATCAGGGCCGACGGGCCCGTCGGCGCGCTCTCGGTGCTGCTGCCCGGAACCGGCGGTCCCGACGACGTACAGCTGTCCTTCCTGCAGGCGGTGGCGGCCTGGACCGCCGAGCGTCTGGAGGGCACCGCCGGGACCCCGCCGCACCGGGAACCCGTGGCCGCGCACGAGCGCACGGTCCGGAGGGAGGAGCTGACCGCGATGCTCGCCGAGGCGGTGACCGTCCAGGACGTCGTGCAGGCCGTGGCACAGCACGTCCTGTCACCGTTCTGCGCCGACGGGCTGGTCGTCTCCGTGTTCGAGGACGGCCGGCTGACCAGGGTCGGCGAGGTCGGCTACCCGTCGGAGTACCTGAAGCGGTTCGAGGGGCCGCTCAGGGCCGGCATGCCCGTCACCGACGTGCTGCGGACCCGCAGGGCGCAGTTCATGGAGTCGCCCGCCCAGATGTACGAGCGCTATCCCGCCGTCACGGACAAGATCCTGATGGGGACCTCGCCGAAGATGGCGTGGGCGTTCCTGCCGATGATCGCCTCGGGGCGGGCCGTCGGGGTGTCGGTGCTGTCCTACAACCAGCCGCGTCCCTTCGGAGAGGAGGAACGCACCCACCTGACCACCCTCAGCGCCCTGGTCGGCCAGGCGCTGGAACGGGCCCGCCTGTACGACCTGGAGCACGCCCGCGCCCAGGAACTCCAGAGAGCCCTGCTGCCCCGGACCCTGCCCCGGTTGCCCGCCGTCGTCGCGGCCGCGCGCTACCTGCCGGCGGGCCGGGGCGAGCAGGTGGGCGGCGACTGGTTCGACGTGATCCCGCTCTCCGCGGACCGGGTCGCCCTGGTGATCGGCGACGTGATGGGCCACGGCATCGCCGAGGCCGCCACCATGGGCCGGCTGCGCACCGCCGTACGCACCCTGGCCGACCTCGGCATGGCCCCGGACGAACTGCTGGGCCACCTCAACGACCTGGTCAGCGACCTGGGCGAGGACTTCTACGCCACCTGCCTCTACGCCGTCTACGACCCGGTGGGCCGGACCTGCTGCTACGCCCTCGCCGGGCATCCGCCGCCGGTGTTCGTGCATCCCGACGGCACCGCGCACAGTCCCGTCGTGAGCCCCGATCCGCCGCTCGGTGCCGCCACCCCGCCGTTCGCCGTGCACGAACTCCCGCTTCCGGACGGCAGCCTGGTCGTCCTGTGCACCGACGGGCTCATCGAGTCCGACGCCCAGGACGCCGAGCAGGGCCTGGCCGAGCTGCTGCAGGTCCTGCGCCGGGCGGCGGTCCGCCCGGCCCGCTTCACCGGTGCCGACCAGGAGGAGGACGCCCGGGGCATGGCGGAGCTGTGCGACACGGTCGTCTCGGAGCTGCTCCCGGACCGGGAGCGGACCACCGACGACGCGGCCCTGCTCATCGCCCACACCCGGGCGCTGCCCGCCGACGACATCGCTTCCTTCGTCCTGCCCGACGACCCCCGGGCGGCCGGCCAGGCCCGTGAACTCGTCCGTGACCAGCTCTCCCGGTGGGGCCTGGACGACCTGTCGACGACCACCGAACTCCTGGTGAGCGAGCTGGTCGGCAACGTGATCCGGCACGGCAGGGGCCCCATGCGGCTACGGCTGCTGCGCAGCCGCAACCTGACCTGCGAGGTCTACGACGGCAGCCTCAGCACCCCGCGCATCCGTCACGCCACCTACACCGACGAGGGTGGCCGCGGCCTGCAGCTGGTCGCCGCGCTGTCCCGGCGCTGGGGCGCCCGCTACCTCAGCGACGCCAAGTGCATCTGGACCGAGCAGGACATCCCGAACGGCTCCCGGACCGGTTCCCCGACCGGGTCGGCGGACCGGGTCGGCGCCCTGCCCTGAGAGCCCGCTCGCGCGGACCCGGTCCGCCGGCGGTCAGCGTGCGTACCGGGCCCGCACGACGGCCGGGTACCGGGCCGTGAACACCGCGGGGACGACGAAGCCGAGCACCTGGACGGTCACCTTGAGCCCGGTGCCGGCGTCGGCCGCCGCGCCGGCCGTCAGGGCGATCGCGGTGAAAGTGAAGGCGGCCGCCCAGGCCGCCGTGATGACCACGTTGACCCGCAGGAACACCGGGTTGTCCCAGAGCTCCTCCGGCGTCGAACGGCGCGCGATGCCCAGCGTGAACGGCCGCCGGAGCGCCAGCGTCGCCCAGGCGGTCACCGCCAGCCAGGCGAAGGAGAGCGCCCCGCCGTAGTGCGAGAGCGAGGAGTCCGGTGCGGCGAAGGCGACCGCGGTCAGCACGGCGAAGTACGCCGCCGTGCTCATCTCCAGGATCAGCGCGTCCGTGGCGAGGCCCGCCCTGACGTTGACCACGATCAGCGCCAGGCCGGCCACCAGCCCGGCGAGCGCGCTCCACTGCCAGCCGAGCGGGGAGAGGCAGGCGTAGACGATCCAGGGGGCGAAGCCGCGCAGATAGTGCATGGGGAAGACCCCTCCGAGGGGTGCCGAGGCCCGCGAGCCTGATGTTCCACCGACTGATGTTGCACCGATATTCCAGTATTGACAGGTCGAAGCTAAGATGTCTTTTCGGATCTGTCAATGTCGGACTTACGATGGAACCATGAGCCTTCGCCACGCACTCATCGGACTCCTCGTCGACCGGCCCGCCAGCGGCTACGACCTGCTGAAGCTGTTCGACACCTCGCTGGCCCACGTCTGGCCGGCCACCCAGAGCCAGGTCTACGGGGAACTGAACCGCCTCGCGGAGGCCGGACTGGTCGACGTGTCCGCCGAGGGGCCGCGCCGGCGCAAGGAGTACCGGGTCACGGAGGAGGGCCTCAAGGAGCTGCGGGAGTGGCTGGCCGCCCCGACCCAGCAGCAGCCGCGCCGCAGCGAACTGCTGCTCAAGGTGTTCTTCTTCGGCCTGGCCTCGGACGAGCAGGCCCGCGCGGTCCTCACGGAGCGGGCGGAGCTGGCCGGGGCCTACCACGAGCGGCTCGCGGAGCTGAGAACCGAACTGGAGCAGGACGAGGGGCCGTTGACCGCCAACGGCCGGATCGCCCTGGAATACGGCCTGCGTTGGGCCGAGATGGAACGGGACTGGGCCCGCTGGGCCGCCGAACAGCTCGGCTGAACGCCGTCGGCGGCACACCTGCCGGGTGCCCCGGGGGGCCTCCCTAGCTCACGACCCCCACATGGGCCAGGGCCTGCTTCAGCAACACCCCGTGGCCGCCCGGCATCTCGCTCTGCACGGCCTCCAGCATGGCCTCCTGCGGACTGAACCACACCAGGTCCAGGGCGTCCTGCCGGGGCCGGCAGTCACCGGTGACCGGCACGATGTAGGCCAGCGACACCGCGTGCTGCCGCGGGTCGTGGTACGGGGTGACGCCCAGCGTCGGGAAGTACTCGGCCACCGTGAACGGCTGCAGGGAGGCCGGCACCCGGGGCAGCGCGACCGGGCCGAGGTCCTTCTCCAGATGGCGCAGCAGGGCGTCGCGGACCCGCTCGTGGTGCAGGACACGGCCGGAGACGAGGGTCCGGCTGACCGTTCCGTCCGGGCCGATGCGGAGCAGCAGGCCGATGCTGGTGACTTCGCCGCTGTCGTCGACGCGCACGGGCACGGCCTCCACGTACAGGATCGGCATGCGGGCGCGCGCCATCTCCAGCTCGTCGGAGGACAGCCAACCGGGCGTGGTTTCGGTCATGTCAGACATTGCTTGATCATACTTTCCGGACAGGGCGCGCGGTCAGTCGCGGCCGGGGTCGGATGCGGGAAGTCCGTAGAGGCGACGGGCGTTGTCACGTCCCGTCCAGGCGGCGATCCGCACCGCGTCGGTCGGGCTCAGCTCGTCGGCGTCCACCCGGGCCTGGAGCATTCCGGCCAGCCCCTGCCGGAAGGACAGCGCGCCGAGGTGGTGGAACTCGGCCACACCATAGGCGTCCGAGCTGTACAGCAGTTTGCGGAACGGGGTGATCTCCATCGCCTCCGCCAGCACCGCCCCGGCCCGGGCCGGGCCCACATGGTGCAGGGCGAGCCCGACGTCGAGGTGCACGTGCTCGAACACCGCGGCCAGGTAGGCGGCCTGGCGCTGGTAGGGCCAGCAGTGCAGCAGGAGCACCGGGACGGTGCCGGCGGTCAGCCGCAGCCAGTCGGTGAGCAGAGCCGGGTCCGCGTGGTGCAGCCGCAGGTCCGAGTCCCCGAAACCGGCGTGGAGCTGGAGCGGCAGCCCGAGCCCGACCGCGGTCCACAGCAGATGACGCATCAGCACCGGGTCGGTGAGCTTGCCGCCCCCGGAGAACCACAGCGCGGCCGCCCGGGTCACCTCGGCGTACGTCGGCCGCGCCGGGTCCAGGGCGAAGCCGGTGCGGTAGGCGGCCACCGACTTGACCGCGACCACACCCGGCCGCCGTACCGCCTCCTCGGCCGCCGCCCGGAAGGCGCCCGCGTACTCGGCCGCGTCGATGCCCCGTGCCGCCACCGCCTCGGCGATGCTCTCCAGACGTACGACCTCGTAGGCACGCGCGCCGGCCGCCGCCGCGAGTTCGGCGGGGGAGGTGACCGGGTGCGGGGCGTAGCCGGTGTCCACGCAGAACGTCTCCGTGTGCGCGGCCGTCAGGAACCGGCGGTTGACCTCCTGCCAGCCCAGTTCCGCCCGGCGCGCCAGGTAGTCGGCGGCGGGCGCGTGCCGGTCCAGGTCGAGCAGGGGTGCGCAGTGCCGTCGTACGGCGATGCCGGCCGGGCTGTCGAACGGCGAGACGCCCGGCCAGGCCTCGCCCTCGGTCAGCAGCGACCCGAACTCGGGCTCGGCGAGGTCGGCGATGACCGCGCCGTGGCAGTGGTGGTCGACGAGCG
The DNA here is from genome assembly GCF_040296885.1 of Streptomyces sp. NPDC001980. Taxonomy (NCBI): domain Bacteria; kingdom Bacillati; phylum Actinomycetota; class Actinomycetes; order Kitasatosporales; family Streptomycetaceae; genus Streptomyces; species Streptomyces sp. NPDC001980. Next base: position 153,314 of record NZ_JBEOYD010000023.1, read on the forward strand.
GGAGCGCGTCGAGGGCCTCCCGGACCGGTCCCGGCATCAGTACTTCCAGCGGTAGGCCGCCGCCACCCCGGCGTCGTCGAGGCCGGCGACGGACGCCGTCTCGCCTTCGCGTACGGCGATCACCGCGTCCGCGAGGACCGGGCCGAGCGCGGTGCGCAGCACCTCGTCCTCGCGGAACTCCTCGACGGCCTGGGGGAGCGAGGCCGGCAGTCGGCGCACGCCCCGGGCCACCGCCTCGTCCGGGATCAGCCGGGCCGGGTCGTCGGTGACCTCCTCGGGCAGCGGCGCGGCCGCGGCGAGCCCGTCGAGTCCGGCGGTGATGACGCAGCCGAGGGCCAGGTACGGGTTGGCGGCCAGGTCGACCGGCTTGATCTCCAGGTTGGCGTCCTGGCTCTGGTGGCCGGCCGTGCCGGTGATGACCCGGATCCCGGTCTCGCGGGTCTCCCGGCCCCAGGCCGTGAACACCCCTGCCCACTGGGCGGGTTTGAGCCGCAGATAGCTGGCCGGGCTCGGCGCGGTCACCGCCGTCAGCGCGGGCAGGTGCGTCAGCAGCCCGGCGATGAAGGACTCCGCCGCGGCCGTCATGCCGTACCGGGCGTCGCCCCCGGCATGCAGGTTGACCCCGTGGCGCCACAGGGAGAGATGCAGGTGGCCGCCGTTGCCGACGCCCCGCTCGGCGACGGCCGGGGCGAAGGAGGCCCGCAGGCCGTACTTCTGCGACACGGCACGGATGGTCTGCCGGACCAGCACGCTCTGGTCGGCCGCCGCCACCGGGTCCAGGGCGCCGGTGGAGAGCTCGAACTGGCCGGGCGCGTACTCGGGGTGGAGCTGGGCGACCGGCACCTCCTGCTTCTCCAGGGCCGCGAGCAGGTCGGCCGTGTAGTCGCTCAGCTCGATCTGCCGGGTGGCGCTGTACGCGGGACCCGACGTGGCCGGCGCGAACTCGTCGGCCGGCGCGGCGGCCCGGCCGAGCGCCCACTCGATCTCGACCCCTGCTTTGAAGGTGACGCCGTGCCGGTCCGCGGCGTCGGCGACGACCTGGCGCAGGAAGGTGCGGCTGCACCCGGGATGCCGCTCACCCTCCTGGGTGACCCGGTCGACGGGCGCCCAGGCCCAGCCGGGCTGCCCGGCCAGCACCACCAGCCGGTCCAGGTCCGGGTAGAGGCGCAGATCGCCGTCGGGCGAGCCGAGGACGTCGGTGCGCACGATCGCGTCGTTCGCCAGGAAGGTGTCGAACACCGGGGACATGCCGACGCCCCAGGCCACCGCCGGCTGCAGCCCCTGCCAGGGGACGGTCTTCACCCTGCAGATCCCGGCGGTGTCCACATAGGCCAGCACGATCCCGCGCACGCCCTGCGCGGACAGCTCGTGGGCGAGGGCATGGGCCCGGGCGAGATCGCCGGGGCTCCCGCCGGGTACGGGGTCGACCAGGGGTGGCATACGACGTCCTCCTCGACGGGCTCGGATGCACGCGTCCCGGCCAGGGTTTCACGCCGACCGTGCCGAACTGCGCTACCGGCGCCGGGGAGTCGGCCCCGGCGGCGCGTCCGGCGGGTCGAGCCGGAGGCGGACCGGCGGGTCCGGGCCGGTGCTGCGGGACACCGGCCCCCGGCCCCCGGCGCGTGGAGGCCCAGGGCTCAGGGCTCAGCCGGCGAGGAGTTCCTCCGACAGGTCCCACAGGCGGCGGGCGTTGTCCGGGTCGACGGCGTAGCGCGCCACCCCGTAGAGCCTGCCGGTGCGGCGGTCGACGACCTCGCTCTCGTTGCAGTCGTCGAAGTACCGGCCGCCGATCCCTTCGAGCAGGGGCGAGGCGGCGAGCAGGACCGAGGTCGCGGCGCCCTGTTCCGTGGTCTTGATCAGTTCCTCCGCGACCCGCCCGCTGCCGCGGCCGCCGGTGTGGCGCTGGAGGTTGGTGTAGATGGCGCCGGGCATCAGGGCGTTGGCGCTGATGCCGTCCGCGGCCCAGCGCCGGGTGGCCTCCACCGCGAAGAGGACGTTGGCGGTCTTGGACTGACCGTAGGCCAGCCACGGGTCGTACGGCCGGAAGGCGAAGTCGATGTCGTCCCAGACCACCGGGGAGCGCTGGTGTCCGGTGGAGCTGACGACGACGATCCGCGCGGAGCCGTCGGCGGCCAGCGCCCCGTGCAGGGCGCTCGCCAGGGCGAAGTGGCCCAGGTGGTTGGTGGCGAACTGCCATTCCCGGCCCTGCTCGGTGTACTGCTCGGGGCAGGCCATGACGCCCGCGTTGTTCACCAGGACGTGCAGCGGGCCCTGCCAGGCGGCGGCGAAGGCCGCGACGGACGCCGGGTCGGTCAGCTCCAGCGGGGCGACCCGCACCTGCCGGTTCCCGGTCGTCTCGGCGATGTCCTTGGCGACCCGCTCGCCCGCTGCCAGATCCCGCACCGCGAGGGTGACCTCCGCACCGGTCGAGGCCAGCGCCCGGGCCGTCTCCGCACCGAGGCCCGAGGAGGCGCCGGTGACCACCGCACGGCGGCCGGTCAGGTCGATGCCCGCCGCGACCTCGGAGGCCGTGCTGGAGAAGCCGAAGGGGGTGCTGATGGTGGTCATGAGAGAACTCCTTGCTGTGCGCGGGGCTGTGTACTGCGCTGTGCGGCGGGGCTGTGTGCTGCGGGGTACTGCGGGCTGTGTGGTTGCGCCACCGGGTCGGTGCGCTGCCTGACGGCGTCGGGTCCGGCGCTCACGGCTTGACGAGACGGTCCTGCTCCACCGGAGGCGTGCCGTCGAGCCAGGGCAGCGGCTTGCCGAAGCGGACCAGCTCGCCGTAGAGGTCGGGGTCGACGTCCTCGGCGAAGACCAGGTCGAGCACCGCACGGGCGGCCTCGGCGGGGGACTGAGCCCCGCTGTAGTCGCTGAACCAGGGGCGGGACGTGGCGGTGTCGACCATGCCGGGGCAGACCGAGGCGACCAGGGTGCCGGTGGCCAGGTCCTGCTCGCGGCGCTCGGCGGCGACCGCGCGGACGGCGGCGACCTGGGCCACCTTCGAGGGCACGTTCAGCCAGACCGGCCAGCCCGCCTCGGTGGCGGTGCGGTTGTGGATGGCGCTGCGCCAGGACTCGACGGCGTACTCGACCTGGTCGAGGCTCGCCCCGTCGAACAGGTGGTGCAGCCGCGGGGAGAGGTGGCCGAGGGTGCCGAGCGAACTCGCCACCACGAGCAGCCGGCCGCGCGGGCGCAGGACCGCGCCGAAGGAGCGCAGGATCGCGTGGGTGGCGGTGTTCGAGACGTCGATGAACTCGTCGGCCCGCTCGGACTGCGAGTCCTCGGGCAGGACCCGGGCGACCGCGTTGGAGACGACGATGTCCACCCCGCCGTACCGGACCCTGAGTTCCTCGGCGAGCCGGGCGATCGCGTCGGCGTCGGTGACGTCCAGGACCCGGCCCTCGACGCGCGCGCGCGTCTCCGGCCGGCGGGCGACCTCGACGGCGGCGTCCGTCACCCGCCCGGGGTCGCGTCCCGTGAGCAGGACCAGGTCGTCCGGGCCCAGCCGGGCGGCGAGGCCTTCGGCGAGGGCGCGGCCGAGTCCTTGGTTCGCGCCGGTGACGAGGGCGATGCGGGAAGTGTTCATGCATTCCACGCTAGGAACGGCGCGGTCATGAGTCCAACGAAAGTTACGCACGGCTAGTATGCGTGAACGTCATGGATTTCAACGATGTGTCACTGACCGCGCTGCGGGTCTTCCGCGCGGTCGCCGAACAGGGAACCTTCACCGCCGCCGCGGCCTCGCTGGGCTACACCCAGTCCGCGGTGTCCCGGCAGATCGCCGCGATCGAGCGCGCGGCGGGCGCGGAGCTGCTCGAGCGGCGGCGCGACGGAGTACGGCTCACCGCGGCCGGCCGGGTCGTCATGCGGCGCGCGACGACCGTGCTCGACGAGATCGAGGCGACGGCGAGGGAACTGTCCGGGCTGCCCGGAGAGGCCGGGACGGTCCGCCTCGGCTGGTTCCCCACCGCGGGCGCCGTGCTGGTCCCGCACGCCCTGACCTCGCTCCGCCGGACGGACCCCGGCCTCCGGGTGGTCGGCCGCGAGGGCACCACCCCGGCACTGGTGCGTGCCCTGCGGGCCGGCAGCATCGACCTGGCCCTGCTCGCGTCGGCGCCGCCGTTCCGGGCACCGGACGCCGAATCGCCCCCGCTGGTGCTCCAGACCCTCACCGAGCGGGCCCTGTGCCTCGCGCTGCCGGCCGGCCACCCCCTGGCCCGCGGCGACTTCGTCGACGTGGCCGACCTGCGCGGGCAGCGCTGGATCGCCGGCTCCGCCTCGGGAGAGGACCGGCTGATGGGCGTATGGCCCGGTCTGGACGAGCGGCCGGAGATCGCCCACGTCGCCCGCGACTGGCTGGCCAAGCTCCATCTCGTCGCCGCCGGATGCGGGTTGACCACCGTGCCGGCCGCCCTGGCCTCCGCGGCGCCGGCCGGTGTCCGGATCCTGCCGGTCCGTGGCGGGCCGCAGGAGCAGCGCCGCCAGCTGCTGGCCCGGCTGCCGCACCCGCCTTCCGAGGCGGTCGTCCGGGTGGCGGCCGCCCTGCGGGCGGCGGCGCTCGACGCGGACGTACCGGACCGGCCGGACCGGCCCAGGTGAGTCTTCCGCAGGCTCACGCGGACGCCCAGGTGCGGACGGGCACGTAGGGGCCGAGCCGAGCCCTTACGGGAAGAGTGCGGGGGTCAACCAGCGAGACGGTACTTACACCATCCGGTTGTCCGGACATAACATCGGTCCCCGCATGAACACGATGACGCTCTGGCACATATCCGGCTGGGAGTTCGCCGCCCTGGCACTCGCCGCCCTGCTCGTCGGCTTCTCCAAGACCGCCGTCAGCGGGGCCAACACCGTCAGTCTCGCCGTCTTCGCCGCGGTCCTCCCGGCCCGCGCCTCCACCGGCGTCCTGCTCCCGCTGCTCATCGCGGGCGACGTGCTGGCCGTGGCGACCTACCGGAGGCACGCCCACTGGCCCACGCTGTGGCGGCTGTTCCCCGCGGTCGCGGCCGGCGTGGTGATCGGCACGCTGTTCCTGGTCTGGGCCGACGACGGTGTCGTACGGACCTCGATCGGCGCGATCCTGCTGCTGATGGCCGGGGTCACGCTGTGGCGGCGCCGCACGGCCGAGCGCCCCGACGACCCGGACGCGGTCACGACCCGCGCGGGGAGGGCGAAGGCGGGTTCGTACGGCGTGCTCGGCGGCTTCACCACGATGGTCGCCAACGCGGGCGGCCCGGTGATGTCGATGTACCTGCTGTCGGCCGGCTTCCGCAAACTCGGCTTCCTGGGTACCTCGGCGTTCTTCTTCCTGATCGTGAACCTCTCCAAGGTCCCCTTCAGCGTCGGCCTCGGCCTGATCGACGGCCACTCGCTGCTCCTTGACGCCGCGCTCGTGGTGTTCGTCGTACCCGGCGCGCTCATCGGCAGGTGGGCGGTGCACCGGATCAACCAGCGGCTGTTCGAGCAGCTGGTCATCGCGGCGACGATCCTGGGCGGCCTGCAGCTCCTGCTGCGCTGACCGGTCCTGAGACCGGTCCTGAGACCGGTCCGCCGACCCGGGAATGCGACGGGGGGAGGCGTTGTTGGACAGGTCGTGAATGACATGCCCGGATCAAGAATCCCGGGTGTGGGCGAAGGGAGAACCTCATGGCACGCAGCACCGCGCGTCCCGTCGTCCGGCTGAAGTCGACGGCCGGGACCGGCGTCACCTACGTGACCCGCAAGAACCGCCGGAACAACCCCGACCGGTTGGTCCTGCGCAAGTACGACCCGGTGGCCGGCGCGCACGTCGACTTCCGCGAAGAGCGCTGAAGCCGACCGCAAGCGCACCGGCAACCAAGAGAGGAAACCCCATGAAGGCCCGCATTCATCCCGCGTCCCGCCTCGTGGTCTTCCGGGACCGCGCCGCGGACACGGCGTTCCTGACCCGCTCCACCGCCGACTCGTCCCGGACGATCGAGTGGGAGGACGGCAACACCTACCCGTTGATCGACGTGGAGATCTCGTCCGCGTCGCACCCCTTCTACACCGGCAGGGCGCGGGTCCTGGACAGCGCCGGCCGAGTGGAGCGTTTCGAGCGCCGGTACGGCCGCACCGCCGCCGCCCGCGGCTGACCCGGCCCGGCGACCGACCCGAGGAGAACAGAACCATGAAGGTCCGCAAGTCCCTGCGCTCACTGAAGGCCAAGCCCGGCGCCCAGGTGGTCCGCCGACGTGGCGTGGTCTACGCCACACCAACGCCCTGAACACGCTGGCCCAGGCGATGACGGTGGGCGCCTGCTGCGTGGTCGGCGAGCGCTTCTCCGCCTCGCGGTTCTGGCGGC